>NZ_CP022957.1:3251991-3598982 GCF_002269385.1 Maribacter cobaltidurans | reverse complement strand
TGTTAACTTTAGGTATTGGGTTATCTGAAAAAATGAACGAATTAAGAAATACAAAAAGTAGAGATTTAGAGAAGAAACTAAAAAGGATTGACAAACCTTTGGAAATAATAGAAACACTCGGAGTGAAAAAATAACGAAATGCCAACAAAGAACTGAGCTAAAAAACAACTCTTTTCCGCATTAAATTTGAAACATAGTTATCCTCTACCACAACCCATAGGTAAGGATTATGGTCAAAAAAATCATTTACTTTCATTCTACCTTCTAGTCAGAACAGAGACAAAACCCTCATCATAGGGCAATCCGGATCTGGCGATTGCAAAACTCTGTTTAAGAAGCTTGTTGGCTACAGCTATCAATGCCAGTTTCTTGCTCTTCCCCTTGTTCACGATTCGCTCATATACCTCCTTACATGCCTTGTTGTGCTTGCAGGCGGTAAAGGAACATAGGAACAAAAGATTACGTAGCTTTCTATTGCCCACTTTGCTTATCCGTGCACGACCTCTAACGCTGCTCCCCGATTCTCTGATCGTTGGGGTAATTCCGACATAACTACAGAGCTGTGATGCATTCTCGAACTTGGAAAAACCATCCGTCACAACTATCAAGAACAATGCGGTCTTTTGACCTATTCCCGGTATACTGGTGATTAAGGTCAATTGCTCTTGTTGGTCTTCTTTTACCAAGGAAAGGATTTTTGATTCGATGGCTATCACCTCCTTATCAAGCTGCTTCTTGTTACGCACCAAGGAACGATGGACAAACTTTGAGGGAATACCCAGAACAGCTTCTCCATGTATCTTGTTCTTAGTTGCGGTACGTTGTTTTAAATAGGTGTCCAATAACCGGAACAACTGTAAACATTCACTCTGGGTATCCGTCAAGGAATTGTAGAGTGGAACATCATTGGACAAAGCGTATTCACAAATAGCCTTTGCATCACTTTTGTCCGTCTTTACCTTGGCCAGTTTCATTTGTATGAAACGCTTTATGGACAATGGATTTACAACAGAAACGATTACTCCGTTTTTGTAAAGAAACTGTGCAAGTCTATAATGATAATAACCGGTAGCTTCCATAACCACCAATGAACCTTGGGGCAATTCCTTAAGGTATTTCCTGAATCCCGTTTCATCGTTCTTATACTGGCTGTGACCAATGTTACTACCATGTACATCAAAGACATCCTTACTGATGTCGACTCCAAAAGTTTCTTTATATTTATTCATAACGAATGTTTTATGAAAGAACTGGCTACTTCTGCTCACAACAACTTGAAAACGAGATCTAGGTCTCACAGAACTGAACGTGATTTAAGTAGTAAAAGAGAGAGGATTATCAATGTTGTCGAAGTCTAAAGCTTCACCGTGTATAGTAACCTTAATTCTCTCTTTTGTTCTTTCTGATTTATACAATCAATTTATAGAGAATCAAACTTAAGAAGTGTATAATTAATTGCGGTTGGATTCCTAAAACGGAATCCTTTGCAATCAATTATCTTTAGAACCAGGCGGACATTTTCCGTTGGAAAAGTCCGCAACTAATCATACACGAACCGTTGGGACGGATTTTGAAAGCCTCCGGCCTCAACCAAGTCGCTACATTGCTGCGCAATTCCCGCCCCTTGGGCATCACCTCCCAACGCCCCGCTAAACCAAATTGCCAATGCGGTCGGGACCCGAGACCTACGGCCCCACGATCGAAAACACCAAAAACCCGACCCAACAGCACCTAAAGGCAATTCGGCAACGTTCTTCTTGTCTTTTAAATTATTTGCGAATAAATTCACATAATTCAAAACCCAGAACGTCACTGCGTTTAGCAGGGCGTTGCCAGTAATTTTGACCTTAAATGAATAAAAATATTATTTTCAAAGTTTGTCTACTAACACTCTTTATTCTAGGATGTAATTCTAAAAATCGCTCGACATCTAAAATTGAAGGGATGGGGCTGGAAAAAACAACTACTAAAAAAGAACCTAAATTATTCGAATCGGATTTTTTTGTGTTTGATTTGTCGTTTACTGATTTTAATCACGCTAAAACACAATTTGGTACAGTAACTTTTAATGAAGATGGAGATTTTGAATCAGTAAACAACCTGTCGAATACGATAGAAATCGGAAGACTTCCCAAAATGTCCGAGCCTGAAAGAAATGAATTAATAAAAAATCTATACGTAGAAAATCATCCTTACGAGGAGATAAAATCTAAACAAATCCAAAACATAGTTATTGGAAATTATAATGCTACTATTTTGGAATCACCATATGTATTTGATGACGTTGAGGGAATTATGTATTTCGCAATATTAAACGGAAACGAATGGAGTTTAGCTTTTAATGGCCGTGCATTTGGAGATGGAAAACTGGACTTACTTGAAAAGTATAAAAAAACAGTAGAATCAGTACGGCTTAAATAAAAACTACTGGCAATAACTAGCGTTCGTGTGGTCGGTACGACCCAGCATGAACGTCGTGTTGACTGAACCGGTTCTCTGTCGGTCAGCCTTCTATGGGTATTGGTCTGTTTTAGGATGGGTTATTTAAGGTCTGCACTTGAACCGTATAGTGATTTGGAGGTCTTGTTTTTCTCCCGAGTATGTCCATCACTTCTTAAATTCTATTGAACCTCCTGTTTTTGGGGTATTTTGGCCGCTTTTGCTTGGTTTCGGACATAGGCTTCCCTATCCCGTTCAAAGGGCGTTTATTTTCTTACTGTGCTTTAGTGTATTTTTTAAGTTTTGTGATCCAGTGTGCCGGTGGTCCCCGTGCGGTAAACGTATGCAGGGTCACCAGTTCTCCCTTTTTACAAGATGGGCAGATTCGGTGTTGCAGGGGCGGTTTTTCTTGGAGCTGTACCTTCCCCAGGGTTTTACCCAAGTGGTCAAGACTTTTGCGTTTATGGTAAGCACTTAATATCCCATAATGGCGGATGCGCACAAACCCCTTAGGGAGTATGTGCAGGGCAAAGCGCCTGATGAATTCAGTATCGCTCAGGTACATCAGGGATTTGTTTCCCCCGTGGCGGTAATCTTTTACCGAAAACACCACGCCGCTGTCATCCAGGTTTTTGATTCGGTGGTTGCTGATCGCAATTTTATGGGTATAGCGACCAAGGTATTCCACTACCTGAGGTGGCCCTAAAAACGGACGCTTGCAATAGACGACCCACTCTTTTTTGAACAGGCTTTGGTAAAGGGCCTCTGGTTGTTCTGTTTTAATTTTTTTACGTAACCCTGCAACAAAGCGGGCACGGAATACCTTGCTCATGGCCTTGACCGGGAACAGGTATTTCCCCTTGTTCCGGGCAGGTTTCCACTTACCACTTTTGGTTGCCCCACCACCGGGCACGATACAATGCAAGTGCGGATGCAGGGACAGGTTCTGTCCCCAGGTATGCAGGATGGCGATCATCCCGGGACCGGCACCTAAAAACTTAGGATTGGAAGCAAACCCCGCTATGACTTCCCATGAAGTTTTGAACAGCAGGCCATACAGCAGTTTGGGTTCGTACAGGCACAGGCGGTTGAGTTCTGAAGGCAGGGTAAATACCACGTGGAAGTAAGGAACGTTCAAGAGCTCTTCTTCCCGTGCCCTGATCCATTGTTCCCTTTTGTGCCCCTGACACTTTGGGCAATGCCGGTTGCGGCAACTGTTGTAGCTCAGGTGCAAGGTATTACAGGATGGATTCGTGCAGTGGTCAATGTGACCGCCCAGGGCAGCCGTACGACATTTGCGCAGGGCGTGCAGGGTCCTTAGTTGCCAGCTGGTGGCACAACAGTCTGCTAAAGACTCCCTGTTGCGATTTAATACCTGGGCCACTTCGTGAGCAGCGGATGCCATTACTCTTTGTAGAGCCGATCCAGTGGACTGAAAGGCTTTTGCCTGCCCAGTTGTGCCACGTGAAGGTAGGTCAGTGTGGTCTGTATATCTGCGTGCCCCAAAAGGTCCTTTACACTCATAATATCCAAGCCCATTTCCAGAAGGTGGGTAGCATAACTGTGGCGCAGGCTGTGGGTGGTCACTTCCTTTTGAATACCACTATGTTTACGGGCTTCCCGTACAATCCAGCGAACCCCTTGGGTAGAAAGCGGGACTGGACGCCCTTCGGTATTGTTCCCAGTGAAGCACCAGGTGCAAGGATTTTCTGCCGCAAGATATGTTTTAAGTCCGCGGATCTGCATCCTCGACAAGGGTACATACCGATCTTTCCTGCCTTTGCCTTGGCGGACGTGAAGCATCATACGATCAAAATCCAGATCTTTTAACTGTAGGTTGCACAGTTCAAAACAGCGCAGTCCGCAGCCATAAAGCAGCGCCAATACCAGACGGTGCTTCAGTAGTTTTGGGGCTTTTAAGAGTTGCTTTACTTCCCTACAACTTAAAACTACAGGGAGTTTTTTGGGACGCTCAATAGCGGGGAGCATTACCTGCATCTCTTTACGATTTGATATCCGGTAGGCATACCTCAGACCATAAACGGTATGCTTGAAGAAGCTGCTCGACGGGGTCTTGTGCCGGGACTTTAAAACATGTAGATAATCCAGCACCTGTTCTTCATCCAGATCGAGTGGACTGCACTTAAAATGCAGGGCTATGTGTGAAAGACAGCGGGCATAGTTGGTCAGGGTGCTTTGGCTTTTGCCCGATAGTTCAACAGAACGTTTTAGTTTGAGATACAATTCCTGGAATTCTGGAACACGTTCACAGGCTCGTTCGATCAGGGTACTACTTTTTTTTCATAATTTGCTAAATATTAGTTTTATACATCTTAAAGGTAGTGAATGGAGATTTAGATAACTCCTGAAGCTACCTTTAGGTTTAGTTCAACACGGTGTATAATTAATTGCGGTCGGATTCCTTAAACGGAATCCTCTGCAATTAACTATCTTCGGTACAGGCGGACATTTTCCGTTGGAAAAGTCCGCAACTAATCATACACGAACCGTTGTAAACAATTTGAGAAAACGCATAATCAAATACGGAATTATAAGTTTAATTGGAATCTATTTGATTTTCCAATTTCTTCCAGTTGGTGATTATTGTTCAGGTCTTGGAAACTTTTTGAGCTCTCTTTTCATAATCGGACTTTTAATTTTAATAGTATTCGTATTAGCAATTCGGAACTTAATTCGAATTAAAAAAAGAAAAGAGAAATTTGATTTTATTCCTTTAATAATAACTCTATTCTTTGGACTTATATGGTATTTTTTAGTGGATATGACTGACAAAAAATTCTGGACTGAAAAATCACTGATTGGATTTGTTGAGGAGGAAGGAACGCCTAAAAGCGGAACATTAGTGCTTTTTAAAAATGGCTCATTCGGAGCTTCATATCATCGTGCTGATTATAGCTGTACATATCAAGGAGATTATGAAATAATTGACAATCGATTAACTCTAAAACGAACTGATTTAACAGAAGTAACTGATAGTATTTTTACGACAAAATATATGATTGTTAGAAAAGACAGTATTTTAAAACCTATAGAAAACGGATTTGTGGAAATCGGAATCTCAAAAATGGCGGAATGAAAAAACTGTTTACAACAATGTATAACCGCAATTACGGCGGATTCGACTACGTCCGAATCCACTCGGAATTGCTAAAGCCTGTGCTAAACTGAAAATAATCGTTAATTTAACCCATAACTGACGGTTATACGAGAACGTTGGGACGGATTTTGAAAGCCTCCGGCCTCAACCAAGTCGCTACATTGCTGCGCAATTCCCGCCCCTTGGGCATCACCTCCCAACGCCCCGCTAAACCAAATTGCCAATGCGGTCGGGACCCGAGACCTACGGCCCCACGATCGAAAACACCAAAAACCCGACCCAACAGCACCTAAAGGCAATTCGGCAACGTTCTTCTTGTCTTTTAAATTATTTGCGAATAAATTCACATAATTCAAAACCCAGAACGTCACTGCGTTTAGCAGGGCGTTGTGTGTAATTTGAAGAATTATGAAGAATACAATTAAAATACTTTTACTTCTACTAATATTTCAATCTTGCAAAGAGAAGGTTGAGATAAGCTCAATCAATCCTGTTGATTGGGAAATAAGGACTATAGAATTTAACCTTCCTGACTCTTTGCCACATGGAACAACTTATCTATCAGTCTATTCACAGATTTATAGTCAGACAGAACATAAAACTCATGATTTGACCGCAACTGTAAGCATAAAAAATGTAAATAAAGCCGACTCGGTTTATATTAACAAAGCTGAATATTATAATACAAAAGGTAATTCTATTAGAACCTATTTTGATAAACCCATATTCATTGCTCCAATGGAAACAGTAGAAATCGTAATTGATGAGCGAGACCAAGAAGGCGGAACTGGTGCAAACTTCCTTTTTGATTGGACAATAAAGCCAAATTCCAATGACCCTATCTTTGAAGCGATAATGATTTCAACTTCTGGTCAACAGGGACTTTCATTTACTACTCAAGGCAAAAAGATAAATTAATATGGCTACTGAAATATTAACTAAAATATTATTCCTTATTGCTGTAATTGACCCTCTAGGTTCCGTACCAGTTTATCTGGAAGCTACTAAACATTTTGACCAAAAACACAAACTCAAAATTGCAATTAGAGCTTCATTAATTGCATATTTAATTCTACTGTTTTTCATTTTAGTTGGTCAAATCATTCTTGAAGGAATGGATGTTTCTCTGGACGCATTCCAAATTTCTGGTGGAGTGATTCTATTCTTGTTCGCGTTAACAATGATTTTTGGCGAAGGGAAACCTGAGTCAGAAAAACATCTTATCAAAGACTATAAGCACGTTACAATTTTCCCAGTTGCAATTCCTTCAATTGCTTCTCCAGGCGCAATTATGGCTGTCGTGCTAATGACAGATAATCATCTTTACACCATTCAAGAACAAGCTATTACGACATTACTGGTATTATTAGTAGTCTCCATGACTATGCTATTGCTTTTAGCTGCAAATGTTGTGCAAAACAGAATTGGGGAATATGGAATAACAGTTATAAGTAAAATAATGGGACTTATTCTAGCTTCTTATGCTGTTCAAAGTGTTCTAAGCGGTTTGAGAGATTTTTTCACTGTATTGAATTGAATAAAAAACTACACACAACAGCACCTAAAGGCAATTTGGCAGATTACTGCAGCCGTAGGATAATGGACATTCTTGCCAGGACCGCCGCTACGGCTTTTTTACTCGACATATCGGCAAGCTATATGTAATCTGGTTCGTCCAGTTGCCCGTCTTTCCTTATGATATTGAAAAATGCCCTAAGCAAAGGGAATACTGAAACTATACACTTATTTTTGATTTATCCACTATATCCTTATCAAGTTCTTATAAATCCATAATGGTTTGGTCAATAAGTTAATATTTATGGTAATAGACCTTAATCAATCCCGTTCAATTTTTTAATTAAATCAACCTCATCCTGACGATAAGGGGTTCCATCTTTCCGGAAGATATCATGAAACCATTCCACAGGTTCCTCCCCACTATCAATTGGTGTGTCCCATTGGTATATGGTATTGGTCTTTCCTTTCACCAATCCCCAATTTATGGCTCCTACATTTTCCTCTTTCAACATCGGCATGATGTTGGAAAATCGGCTATTTCGAGTTCGGGCCATATATTCGGTACAGATCATAGGTCTTCCATGGGTCCTTAAAAGCTCTATGATCAGTTTGTGGTCTTGTGGGTTTCCGTAATGATGGTAGGTAATGATATCGGAATGTAGCGCCTGAAAGGCATTAAGGTCCCCCAATCCCCAGGACCAGATTCCTGCCGATATGGGCTGGGAAGGATTAACCTCCCTTGCCCATGAAAAAACTGCCTCCAACAAAGGCATGGAATCGTTAATCTTCCCCGAGTTTCCAGGTTCGTTGTACAAATCCCAAAGCAAAACCCTTTTATCATCCTTGAAGGTTGTCAGAATATCTTTTACATATGTTTCCAAAAAAGGAAAATTTGCTTTATCCTTGGAAGCCGGATCACCTGGATCCTGCATCCAACCTGAGTTGTGTGTACCAGTCGTAGGTTCCGGTTGCTTTCCGATTTTTGGCTCTTTCCCCCATACGTCATCAAAGATGACGAACATGGTCTTGATTCCCTTACTATTTGAGATATCCAAATATTGGTCCATTCTTTTCTTGAAACCCTTTGAATCTTGTTTGTATGCCAAACTATGGAGGTATACCCGCATCACATTCATGCCAATATCTTGTGCATATCCCAACTCCTTCTCAATGGTTTCAGGGTCAAAAGTATCCTCTTGCCACATCTCCAATTGATTGATTGCCGTACTCGGGATAAAATCAGCACCATTAAGCCATTTATATTGGTCATACCATTTTTCCGCCTTTTCTATGGACCATCTTTGAGATGTGCCAGATTGTGCAACAACTAAGGCCGAGGCCATAAAAAGAGCCCTGGTCAATAATCTTTTGATTTTCATTTTGTTTTTCTTTTAATCTTATATGTTATTTAACAATTTCTAAAGGTAAATAATTATGTATTGACCTCCTCCTATTAAAACCGAACTGTTTGAAAGTAGAACGATAAGAACCCCAAATCTTACCCCCAACTTTTGCGCATGGATCCTATTGGGTTTTTGTAGTGTTCCGCTAGATAAGCGTAAAGCAAAAACCCGAAAGGGCGCAACCTAGTTTTTGGATTTCAGTAGCCCATGTCATCACCCGTGCCCCTTGCTTTATCAATACCCCTTCCAAGTGCCTTGATGATCTTGGCAGCCATCTGCACTTTATTGGTCGGTATACTGGGAGCCTTTACACCCATCGTTTTAAGTAGTTTAAAGGCCATGTCCTTTTCCTTGGTGGGCAGTCCCATCACCTTTGCAAAGAACTTTCCCGGTTCCTTGGCATGGGCCTTTCTCCCAACATAGGATTCCACATAGTTCCGTTTGAACCCAGTTGTCCTGTCAAAGGTCTTTTCGGCCGCTTGGTAAAAGCTGTCCCTATCAAAGCCTCTCTTGACCGTCTTTCCGTTCAGTTCTACTTCGGACGCCCTATGTTTGGCCATTGGGGAAAGCGTATAAGTGTTTGTTACGTCCCTTCTACTGACGATGATATGGATATGGGTCTGAGGCCCCTCTTTTTGCATCCCTGCGGCCACCAGTTGCCCGTTCTGTTTGTGCGGGGCCATTCTTTCTTGCTCTTTGATTCTTTTTTCGAGTTCTTTGACATTGCCGATGGACTCGCCCCGTTCCACTTTCCGTATCTCGTTCCTGAGCCTTGCTATCTCCCTACGATAGGATGCATTCTCCTGTACCTTTCTGTCAAGGCCCCGATAGGTGCGTTCATGTTCTATCCTGGCATAGTCCTCCATGAGCTTCGTTGTATATTCCCTAAGCAAGTTTTGGTCATTGCCTATGGCCTTCAGTTCCCTTTGGTTCGGGCTGACCACTATGGAGTAGAATTTCGGGTCCTTCTGTCTCAGTTTGGCCGTATTGGCATCTATTTCATCGATGACCGTTTGAGGGCTTACGCTGTCGTTGTCCCGGTCAAAGAATTTCTCCCTGAGTTCGGGCATCCTTTCTTGGTTCTCCTTTTCCAGATAGTCCACATAGTTCCCTACACTGGAGTTGTAGGTACTGCCCATTTTCTGTGCCGAGATGGTTAGGTACATAAGCGTTATCTTGATCGGTGTTTCAGGCTTTCAAAATCCCCCGATGCCCATATTGATCTTTAGATACGGCTTTCCCATCATAGGTTCCACCTTTTCCACCTTGTTGAGGATTTCATTGCAACGTTTTTTATATTCTTTGAATTCTTTCAGCATTCTTTCATGTTCCGTTTTCGGAACGGTGTTTCTTGGCTCCAAAAAATCCTTTCGCTCTTCCTGTATCTTGACGGGTTTAGGCTTGGGCTTCCTACCATCTTTTACATAGGCCTCATAAAAGATGAGCACCATTTCATAGGTGGGCCTGATACTGGTCTTTTCCATGTTCTTGATTATGGCGATGATCCTATCGAATTTCTTCATCATCTTTGTTTCCAGCTTTTTGATATTATCGACCACGATCTTTGTTCCTTCTCCAAAAGGGTCAAGGTCGTTCTCCTTGAAATAGCCCAAAATTCTGTCCAATACCTCGCTATGGCATTTGTTGAACTTTTTGGAATAGGTTCGAAAGCGTACGGCCGTTTCCTTCTTTACGGTGATGTTGGAATAACCACCGGTTCCCTTCTTTGTTTTATTATTTGTTGATTGCTTTTCCATAGGACGAATTTTGTTTTTTAGTGAAATTGCGACAACTTTTCCGCCAAAAATTTCCAGTGTTTACAGGGTCTCCCAAAGGGTTTACTGTAGATTTCGGAAAAGTCTACTGTAGCCCCTGTTTTTTCAGGGTATTCCAAAATCTATTCAATTGACTGGTTTTCAACGTGTTGAATACCCAAAAACAAACGTGATGGCGCAATCTGCGCATCACCCTCTTGCTATTCCTTCGTCCCGCAAGCGGGACCGAATAAATACAAGCTGATCTTAAATCAGCTACCATTGTAATTTTATGTTGTTTGGTACGGACTTTAGGAAAGTCAAATCAAATTTGCCCTACAAAAACTAAGAAAATAGGTACTACCATTTAAATATATGGATTTATCTAAAATCAAGTATCTGGATTTGTTTTTAAAATGTATTTTCTTAGCCTCGAAGAAATTCGCCGGTTATAAAGAAAAGAACAGAGTCTTATTTAAAACTTTACCTATTAAGCTATGTCTACAGCAAAAAGAGTAGTCATTAAAACAATGTGCTTTTACTTAAAATAAAATTTTAAATGATTATAATCTGGTCTCAGGGCAAATAGAATTATATTTTTGTAAATCGAGAACAAGTTAAGGGTCAACCCCAACTTTTTCTGAGGACAATCGCTAAAAAGTCTTGACCAAATTGTTACAATGAAAAAGAAGTTTTCCGCATTTTGTTTGTTATCATTGATAATCATTGGCCTTGTTTCATGTAATCCAAATCAAAAAGAGAAGAAGAAATTGGATGACCGTACAATTGTCCATAAAATTCCTTTTGGTCATGGAAAGAATATTTCGCTTCCCCATCTGGTTTCAAACAATGGCACAACATTGATATCATGGGTGGAAAAAGTAAACGACTCCACAACCCAGTTCAATTATGCCACACTTGAAGATGATAAATGGAGCAGCCCAAATGAAATCATCAAAGGACACAATTGGTTCGTCAATTGGGCAGATTATCCAATGATCACCGAAAACAATGGTACTCTTCTGGCTCATTTCCTTAAGAAATCATCAAATGAGACCTTTGCTTATGACATTAAGCTCAACCTGTTGAAAAAAAATGACACCTTATGGAAAACCGAATTGCCACTTCATATGGATGGCACCAAGACCGAGCATGGTTTTGTGACACTTCTTCCCTACAAGGAAGATTCCTTCTTTATTACTTGGTTGGATGGAAGAAACATGGCAGTCGGCTCCAAAATGGATTCAGGACATATGAACCATCAGGGAACCATGAGCATAAGGGCGGCCGAAATCGATAAGAACGGAACTGTTGTAGAGGACATACTTTTGGACGGTAAGACCTGTAGTTGCTGCCAAACTACTGCGGCCATGACAAGCAATGGTCCCATAGTGGTTTATAGGGACAGGACAGATGAAGAAATAAGGGATATTGCCATTACCAGATTGGTGGATGGCAATTGGACCACGCCTAAGTTCATCCATAATGATGGTTGGGTAATAAATGGATGTCCCGTGAACGGGCCAAAAGTCGATGCAGAAGGAAATGATGTGGCCGTGGCATGGTTTACGGCGGCAAATGATGAAGCAAAAGTGATGGTGACCTTTTCCGAAAATGCAGGAGCGGACTTTCTAAATCCTATTTTAATCAGTAACCAAGGTGCGCTTGGAAGGGTCGACATTGTATTGACCGACCAAGAAAACGCCATAGTGAGTTGGATGGAGACCGCAGATGACACCACCTACCTAAAGGCAATGAAAGTAAACAAATTCGGAAACAAATTTGAGCCGGTCCTTATCAGTGAAATGGATTTGTCCAGAAGTTCTGGGTTCCCTCAAATGGAACTTTTGGGAAACAAGTTATTGTTTGCTTGGACAAACGTCGGGGACGGCACTTCCGAAATCGAAACCGCTTATGTGGATCTTGAAGCGTTTTCGAACCAACCCCTGAGTCCTTTTTAGGGCAATGAAATCAAAAACAGCGGGGATATGGACACCGCTGTTCTTTTTTATTGACTTAAGCCAAGTTTAATCATACCCAATGGTCTGTTCCATACCTGAGGCCTCAACTTCACTGGCCGGTATTGGATATATGGTTTTGGGGGATGTGGCCGATATATCCAAATTGCTCACGTTGACACCGGTATTCACATGGTCGCTTTCAGGCCTAACGATATCCTTCCCTGTTCTGATGTAGTCATATACCCCATTACCTTCCAAGGCCAGTTCTCGCCTTCGCTCCTCGGCAATCCTGGTTTTTAACGCTTCCCCATATATTCAAAAAAGCCTCCTAGCATTGGTTTTTTGGACATTATAAAAAACAAACAAAACAACTATATAAAAAAGTTCGCTTTTCATAAATCAAAAAGGTGGGAATATGAGCAAGAACATCGAATTGTAACTAGTAAAATTGGACTTAATTCCTATTATCATAAAGCCCTGAAATCAATCTATTTTGGTTTAAAAATCAATGAATCAGATAAAAGTAAAATTATAAACCTTTTTAAATCAAGAGGAATTCAATTCTATCAAATTGAACTAGAAAAGAACAGCTATTCTTTTAAAGCAGTAAAACTTGAGTCAGATAATTCTCATGAATCTAAGTATTTACAGCAATTACCAATTACTATTTCTAATGGGAAGATTATCGAATTTGAAATCTTGAAAAGTAAAATGTTCAACTATGGTGGAATAGGAGAGTTTAAAGTATTATTGAAACAAGAATTAAATAAGTCGGAATTAGAAACTTTAATTAATTATCTGAAAGAGAATTTATTTAATGAAGGTAAAGTGTTGTTTTTCGAATTCTTTACCGAACAAAACATAGCTGAGGGTGTGCCTTGGGCTTATGTAAATATCCGCAAAGGGCAGACGGATATACAATTTAATCGTAAAAAAAACTGTACACAATAGCACAAGTAACCGTTGTAAAAGTATAGATTTCTAAGAAAAAAGAAAATCAATAAAATATGGCAGGAGAAAAGCAAAACAATAATGATATTTTTATGAATTTAGCGATGTCCTAAGAAGGGTAAGGCTACAGTCAAACCTACTTTCATGGTACAAAAGCAGATAAAGTAGAGACATCCTGCCTCGCTCAGTAAATTTGTTTCGGTAAGATTTGGGGCTTGCAGCACTTTGCTCTGCTTCGTTCGCTTTTTTTAAAGTTTGATTTCAGTTATATAAATAAGGAAAGGGAGCGAAAAATACGCTCCCTTCTTAGTTAAGTAGCTGCACTTTTTTTGGTTGCCTTTTCCTTGAACCTGATCAAAAGATTTCCAATGTCCTCACTTATCTTGGATTCCACGACCCTGGCATAAATCTGTGTGGTAGACAGTTTGGTATGCCCAAGAAGCTTGGATACCGTTTCGATGGGCACACCGTTGGAGAGCATTACTGTAGTGGCAAAGGTATGTCGTGCCACATGAAAGGTCAGGTTTTTATAGATTTCACAGGAGTCCGCTATTTCCTTTAAATAGGCATTGGTCTTTTGATTGGAACTAATGGGCAACAGGTTTTCTTTATTTTCCATTTCCGGACATTGCATATATTTTTCCAATATTTCCCGTGCCTTTGGGAGCAATGGTACCTTAACGGGCTTGTCCGTTTTTTCACGCCTGGTACTTATCCAAAGGTTCCCGTCGATTCCCTTTACGATATTGTCACCGTTCAGCTCCTTGACATCCACATAGGAAAGGCCTGTATAGCATGAAAATATAAAACAGTCCCTTATCCGATCCAAACGTTCGTTCCCCAGTTCAGTGCTTTCCAATTGCTCCAGTTCCTCTTCGTCCAGAAACTGCCTGTCATATTTGTTATATTTCAACTGGAACTGGTTGAACGGGTTCTTGTCCATCCATTCCAATTTAACGGCAAGGTTGAGCATCTTCTTGAACCTTTCAAGATGTTTCATCACACCATTGTTGCCCAATGATAAATTCTTCTTAGAATCTCTGTAATTGCGCAAAAAATGTTCAAAATCCGTTACAAAGACATAGTTCAACTGTTTTAGGCGGATATCGTTGACCTTTCTTTTCTTGGCTAAAAACCTGTTCAGATACTTTTCCGTCGTATAATAGTTCTTCATCGTCCCTTCTTTTAGGACAACTGACATATTCTCATTATGGTACTTGATAAGTTCTCTTAAGGTCTTGCTGTTGTCATCCTCTCCAAGATAACGGGACTTAATGGCATCTGATGAAACGACCCTGTTCCCTTCCAAAAGCTCTTTATGGCAGTCCAACAGTCCACTATAAGCACTCTCCAAATAGGCGTTCAATACCCTTATTCTCTGTGAACCTCCCCTGCCCCGGTTCCGTGAACTGTCCCACTCCTTGGAGGGAATGCTTCTTTTTAGGCTTATCTCAGACCTTTGACCATCCACAGTAATTCGAACATAGATGGATAATTGGTTTGGGACGCTTCTTGATTTTCTGGTAAAGAAAATTACGGTGAAAGTGTGTTTTGATTTCATTGTACATGACTTTGGTTAAACAATAAATTGTAAAGACGAAAGTCAAATCGTACCCTAAAGTCCTTTAAAGTTAGTACATTCCGGATTAATCGTTGTACACCGAATTGCACACCTTTTATTTGGTTTTAAATGAAATCAATTGAATGCATAAAAAACAAAAAACACTGAAAATCAAATGATTAACAGTGTTTTATTGTGACCTATTTCTAGGTTCGTCGGGGTGGCAGAACTAACTTGCCACTAGACAATATTTTAATAACCAGACACTTATATTAATTCAATAAAATTAGGTAACCGAATAGGTAACCTTTGCACCAATTTTATTCGTGAAAACAAAGATATATGAATATCTTAAACTAAAAAAACAATAAATAGGATCAAATTCTATTTGGCATCCCCTTTGTGCAGGATTCCATAAGTATTTAGAACAGTCTCAATGTATTATGAAAAAATTAAAAGTCTGGGCAAAAAAAACTAAAGCAGCAACTGGTGATGTTGCATTTGGCCTACAAAGACAGAAGAACTCTTTGGTCCGCCAAAGTTTTAATTTTTTTCGATATTGGGTATACGCTAAGTCCCATTGATCTGATTCCCGACTTTTTCCCGATAGATACTTATTTCGCCGTAAGTCTAATTCCCAAAGGTGTAAAAACAGAGTGTTTGTTAATAGTAAAGGGGTATAAATGGAACAAAAAAAAATAACTGGATAATTGGGGGTATGATCATTCTATTACGGGTGTTGATTGGTTTTTTGGATCTTTCATAATTTTTTTCAAATATTGAAATAGTTGAATATGCTTAATTTATTTATAGCGGTATCAACGATGCCCCCGTTTTGGCCACGAGTGATGTAGGTATGGCTATGGGCGGTTTGGGCAGCGATGTAGCCATTGAGACCGCCGATGTCATCATCCAGACCGACCAACCCTCCAAAATCGCAAGGGCAATAAAAATAGGCCGTTCGACCAGACAAATAGTTTGGCAGAATATCGGTTTGGCATTCGGGGTTAAAATCGCCGTTATGGTCTTAGGTGCCTTTGGGATGGCAACAATGTGGGAGGCCGTTTTTGCCGATGTTGGCGCAGCCTTTCTTGCCATACTGAATGCGATACTTTTACAGAAAATGAATTGGAAATAAATAAAAAATGTCTCAAAGCCTCAGAAACGGATGAAAGAAAAAAGTTCAAAAACCAACTAAGGACGAAATCACAAATAGTGATAGGGTAAAAGGCATAATTGCCTTAGTCCTTCTGATAATCGTAGCCTTTATTGTTCTACTTTTTTGTGCTGAAAGGTAATATTCATAAGCATTGAAGCTTTCATCGGAATTGGCTCAATTGATTGTTTTATCTATTGACGCTTTATTTAATCAATGCTTTCCTTGAACTGATATGCTGTTTTGCCATAAGCCCTTTTGAAAATTTTGTTAAGATGACTACCGTCTGTAAAATTCAGCTCATCAGCAATTTCTGAAATACTTAAATTGCTGTACTTTAACCTTGTTTTTATAAGCTCGGTTTTATAATCGTTTATATAATTCTTAATTGTTCTGCCGGTCTCTCGTTTAAAATACCTTCCCAAATGATCAGGCGATTTATTGAAATGAGTTGCTAAGGGTTTTATCTTAATAAGATCTTTTTCATAGATGTTTTGTTGGATATAAGTAATGATTTCATAAACCTTGTTTTTTGGATTCTCTAATTGAGAGTGGACGATAATATTTTCTTGAATATTTCTTGCTACAAGATTAAGTAGTAAAAAAACGATATTTTGAACTATAATATGCTTGTATTGTCGGTTATTTTGTTCTTCATCAATTAGCTTATTAATGAGTACTTCATAGATCAATTCATCATTTCCCGTAATAATATTTCCATTTGTGTTATGGTGATTATGAAAAACATACTCCAGTTTCTTAAAAAACCCGCTTAATTCTGCTTTACCACTTTTCTTCTTTGGGTTCTCGACAAAAAAACTTTCGGTAAAATCTATGAAACAGAAGGTAGTTGTTTCCTTAACATCGAAATTATGTATATCCTCTGGTGTTAATAAAAACAGATTTCCTTTTGAGAAATCATAGTGATTTTTATTGATTATGTGAACACCTTTTCCTTCCAATACATAAATCAATTCAAAATAATTATGCTTATGCGATCTTGACGCATTCGAATGGATTGTCTTAGTGGAAATTTTTATATCTGTATAAATATGATTGGAATTCATTGCGCTAAGGTACTTAAAAAAGTCGTTTTTTTACCTAATAATTTCGGGATTAATAAAATATTTTTGTGGAATCAATTCATTTATATCAAAATCGATGATCACGAAAAGTAATCATAAGCCCAATAAGGGTTTTTCATTTGGTTTATGGGAAAGTCACGGGGCGGCAATCGTTACTTCATTTTGTCTTCTATTTATTGTCCTGGCATACTTGGCGCGAATAAATGATTATACATTTGTTGAAATTATCCTCTTCCTGTTTGCATATATTGTTGGTGGTTACCAAAAAGCGGTTGAAGGCATCAGTACTCTATTCAAAGAAAAAGACCTTGATGTTGACTTGCTAATGGTAATTGCTGCAATAGGAGCTGCTGCAATTGGGTATTGGATGGATGGGGCTATTTTAATTTTTATTTTTTCCTTGAGTGGCACGCTTGAAGGATATACAATGGAACGGACGAACAAAGATATTCGGTCCATTCTGGACCTTCGTCCGGAAAAGGCGGTTCTATTAAGGAATGGGAAACAAGTAGAGGTCAAAGCAGAAGAGTTAAAGAAAGGGGATACCATTCTAATTAAACCCGGGGAGCGTATTGCTGCCGACGGTATTATTACCCAAGGATATTCCGCAATTTATCAAGCTACCATAACCGGGGAATCCGTTCCCGTGGATAAAACGGTTAATGATGAAGTTTTCTCTGGGACTGTGAACGGTTACGGTGGCATAGAGGTTAAAGTGACCAAGCAAGCAGAAGAAACGATGCTTTCAAAAATAATCCACTTGGTGCAGGAAGCTAAAAACGAAAAACCACCCAACCAGCTTTTCGTTGAAAAATTTGAAAGTATCTATGCAAAAATCGTTGTCATTACGGCAATAATCCTAATGATCGCCCCTCCTTTTATAATACATTGGTCGTGGAAGGAAACAATTTATAGGGCAATGATCTTTTTGGTGGTGGCTTCGCCCTGTGCATTGGTATCCTCTATTATGCCGGCCATATTGTCTGCAATTTCCAATGCATCCAGGAAAAGGGTTTTGTTCAAAGGTGGTGCGCACCTTGAAAATATTGCAGGGGTCAAGGCGGTAATATTCGACAAAACGGGAACCCTCACCTATGGAGAACCCGTTGTGCAGGACATAATTTCATTCGAAAATTATTCTGAAATGGAATTGTTGAAAACAACGGCTTCCATAGAAGCTTTATCCGAACATCCCATTGCAAAGTCCATCGTGCAACACGCCCTAAATAAGAATATTGAACTGGAGCATTCCATAAACTTACGGTCTTTTAAGGGTATGGGGGTGCAGGGCACTTTAAATGGAATCAGTTATAAGGTTGGTAAAAGGGATATGTTAAACAATATAGTCCTTACCAAAGAACAGGAAGATTTGGCCCTTAAGCTTGAACAACAAGGAAGAACAATCATATTTGTATCTAACGGTCATAATCTTATTGGAATGGTTTCAATTTTCGACCAAGTACGGCTTGAAGCGAGAAGGGTAATCGAGGAATTAAAAAATATGAATATCCGTGTAGCGCTCTTAACGGGCGATAATGAGAGAACTGCAAAGAACATTGGGGAAAGCACTGGAATAGAAGAAATTTATTCAGGTCTTTTACCCGAAGACAAGGTTGATTTTATCAAAAAAATGACCGCCAAATATGGCAAGGTCGCAATGGTCGGGGATGGGGTCAATGATGCACCCGCCTTGGCGGCCGCATCCGTAGGTATCGCTATGGGGGCCGCGGGCACAGATATAGCAATAGAAACTGCCGATGTTATTTTAATGGCCGATGATATTGAGAGAATTCCATTTGCCATTTCTTTAGGCAAAAGAACAAACAGGATTATCAAACAGAATGTGATTTTTGCCATTGGCGTGGCACTTACCCTTATTACTTTAAATTTTATTGGTGGTATTATAAATTTGCCGGAAGGTGTAATCGGGCACGAGGGAAGTACGGTATTGGTGATACTTAGCGGTTTGAGGTTATTAAGGTAAAAAGAAAAACTTTATAGGGTTTTGTAAATGTTGATTTTTAAAAAAAAAAATTACATAAAGTTTAGTTGTTTTCAAAATACGACGCTTTTGTTTATATTTAGTCTAAATAATAATTGTTTTTAAAATTTCTTAATGAAATTGTATTTGTATTCCATACCATCATACGTCCTATATATTTTTATATTCTTTTCTTCTCTTCAAATTTCTGCAAAGGAAAAGGATAGTAATATCCAAAGTGTAATCCATCTTTTGGATTATCTTTCAAAAGATTATCCAATGGCCGTGAGGGAAGGAAAAGTAATCGACAAGGCAGAATATGCCGAAATGCAGGAGTTTAGCGCAAAGATTTTTAACTTAACACAAAAAATAAAATTACCATCCAGATCAGGGCAATCTATCCTTTCTGATTTAAATGATTTAAAAATCCTTGTTCGGGATAAAGCTTCCAGTAAAAAAATTAAGGACTTAGCAGAAAAAGTAAAATGGGCGATCATTAAAACGACCGGCTATGAAGTTGCCCCCTTAAATTGGCCGGACGCGGCAAATGGTCAAAAACTATATACGCAGAACTGTGTTCAATGCCACGGACCAAAAGGCGGTGGAAACGGAACTTTGGCCAATGGGTTAAAACCAGCCCCCGCAAATTTTTTGAATGATTCCCTTATGGCAGGCCTGTCCCCATTTGAAGCCTATAATACGGTCAAACTGGGCGTGGAAGGAACAGCGATGCAGGCGTTTACGGAACTATCCGATAAAGAAGCCTGGGATTTGGCCTTTTATGTCAAATCATTACGGTTTCAAAAACAAGAAATAGATTCTGTATCCCTGAAAAAAATATTCAATCAGCAATATGGGAAAACTTCACTAAAGGATGTTGCCACGCTATCGGATAATCAATTAATCAAAAAACTCGGTTCGAATATACAGGGACAAAAAAAGCTAAAGGCATTGAGGTTTTTTTCCCCTTCAGGAGAACTATCGCAATCCAGTTTGACTGTTGCGAGGGATTATCTTCATCAAGCATTTTCCAATTATAAAAATGGCAATAAAGATGAGGCCCGTCAAAAAGCGTTGGCAGCCTATTTAGAAGGGATTGAACCCGTCGAGATACGCCTAAAAGCCAATGATCCTAAATTTACTTCCCAATTGGAGCAAAAAATGATGGATGTTAGGCAGGTCATTGAACAAGGCAAAAATTCAAGTGAGGTCGAATATAAAATAAATAGTGCCCTCTCAACTATTGACCGCGCCGAAAAAATGATGAAAGATGAAAAGCTCAACTATTGGCTTTCTTTCTTTTTGGCGGCATCCATAATGCTGCGTGAGGGACTGGAAGCTTTTTTGATCATTGCACTTATCTTGGCACTGATACGTAGAACACCAAAGGCTAAAAAAGCCCTGCCCTATATTCACCGTGGATGGATTACCGCTATTTTAATGGGTGTAGCAGGATGGTTCCTTTCAGATTGGATTATTGGCATAAGTGGTCAGAATAGGGAAATAATGGAGGGAATGATTTCATTGGTAGCGGTTATTGTCCTCGCCTTTGTCGGTTTTTGGCTTCACAACTATTCCCATTCCAAAAAATGGAAAGAGTTTATTGAAAAAAAGGTCGGGGCACAATTGAAGGGTGAAAAAATGATCGGGCTGGCATTCTTTTCATTTATGGTCGTTTTCCGGGAAGCTTTTGAATCGATCCTTTTTTTACAGGCCATTGGTTTGGAAACCCAATCTGGCGATCAATCATCCATCGGGTTTGGGGTGCTGGCGGCTTTTGCCTTGATAGGCCTGCTCGCGTTTCTTTTTCTAAAATATTCAAAAAAAATACCGGTCCGGCAACTTTTTAGATATTCCTCGTGGGTAATTACCCTATTGGCGGTAATTCTAATAGGTAAAGGTATTCACGCCATTCAAGAAGCTGGCTGGCTTTCTGTAACAGGTCTCCCTGTTTCCCCTAAAATAGATTGGTTGGGTGTCTATCCTACATTGGAAAGTTTAATATCTCAATTGGTCTTACTTGGGATTCTTATGATGCTATATTATTTGAGCAATTATAGAAATAAAATTCAGATAAACTAAAAAGCGATGTTTATGCTAATATTTCTCACTTATGGTTTTTTATATTTTTTTAAGAAAAAACTTATCGCTATTTTCGCAAAATAATTTAGAAGCAATTTTTGAAATTATTTAGAAATATACTGTTCTTTACCGCAGCCTTCATTATGATAGGTCATGATATCGTGCCTCATACCGACATATCACCGGATGGCGAACAGATTTCTTTTTCTATTGCTCCGGACAGAAGTTTCTCAGCAAATAGCCATAGAACATTCAGAGTTAAACCATATATTTGAGCACTTTCAGCATTCTTCAAATGAAAGGACTCTAAAATATGTGACAAGTGCGACCAAGCACCTTGATTTTAAAACAAAGATCCTTCAAAATAGCGCTTTGATAGTTGATATAGACCATCAATTTATTTGGCACGCAAATTTTGAAAAACAACGCTTTCGGTATTATCCTTTAATTCCATACTTTTCAACATTATCCTCCTATACCTTTCGGGGACCTCCTTCTTGTTAATTCCTTAAGGTGATAACTGTCATTCAAGCTTTAATCGAGTTTGACATTGATGCTTGCTATACCTTAGCTATGCAACAATCTTTTGCCATAGCATTTTCCCTTTTTCATCTTTACGTTAGAAATTACTTATATATCAATATTTATGTCAGAAAACCGCAAAAATAGGCGCAAACAAGAAAGAAATAAAAAATATTCAGAAACAGAAATCAGAAAAAAGTATAAAGCTTTAAAAACTTTCTTTATTGTGGCAATTGTTATTTTCGTGCTACTATTATTTTTATTACTGTTATATAGCCATATGTTCATTACTAATCATACCCATTAAAAATTTGTCACACGAAACAAAATAACTATATTTGTCCCTAATTTTTATTATTATTTTTTGAAGCTATTTAGAAATATACTGTTCTTTACCGCAGCCTTCATTATGATAGGTCACGATATCGTACCTCATACTGACGTATCACCAGATGGCGAACAGATTTCTTTTTCTATTGCTTTAACAGCAGATTCTCAACAAATAGCTCAAGAACATTCAGAGCTAAGCCATATATTTGAACACTTTCAGCATTCTTCAAATGAAAGGACTTTAAAATATGTAACAGGTGCTACCAAGCACCTTAATTTTAAAACAAAGATTCTCCAAAATGCCGCTTTGATAATTGATATCGACAATCAATTTATCTGGCACGCAAATTTTGAAAAACAACGCTTTCGGGATTATCCTTTAATTCCATATTTTTCAACATTATCCTCCCACACCCTTCGGGGACCTCCTTCTTGTTAATTCCTTAAGGTCGCAACTGTTATTCAGGCTTTTAATCGAGTTTGATATTAACGCTTGTTACACCATAGCTATGCAATAATCTTTTGTTGTAGCATTTCTCGTATTCATCTTAAGTTCTAAATATTACACTTCCTCCTAACAAGTGTATAAAATTGGTGCTTAGTGAATCCCATTTTCTTTTTTTCATTTTTAACTTGTTCAATTATAATGTTAGATAAAATCATTCGATTTTCCATTAACAATAAACTTGTTATTGGAATATTAACCCTATTCCTAATAGGCTGGGGAACCTATTCTCTTACAAAACTCCCCATAGATGCTGTACCTGATATTACTGATAACCAGGTAATGGTAATAACCGTTTCCCCAACACTAGCTGCTCAAGAAGTGGAACAACTTGTGACATTTCCTGTCGAGCAAACTATGGTAAGTATTCCTGACATAAAGGATATGCGCTCCTTTTCCCGTTTTGGACTTTCCATTGTAACCATTGTATTTGAGGAAAAAACCGATCTCTATTGGGCACGACAACAAGTTCAAGAGCGTTTATCATCTGCAGCAGATGAAATTCCTGAAGGTGTTGGAAAACCTGAAATGGCTCCGGTCACAACGGGACTAGGTGAAATTTACCAATATGTGGTTCATCCAGAAAAAGGCTACGAAGATCAATATGATGCAACCGAACTCCGAACAATACAAGACTGGATTATTAAACGTCAGTTATTAGGAACACCAGGAGTTGCGGAAGTTAGTGGTTTTGGAGGATTTGTGAAACAATATGAAATAGCCATTGATCCCAACAAACTTCAAAGTATGGATATAACCATTCAAGATATATTTGCCGCACTTGAAAAAAACAACCAAAATACAGGTGGTGCATACATAGATAAAGGTCCCAATGCTTATTTTATACGTAGTGAAGGACTCGTAAACAATCTTCAAGAGCTCGAAAAAATTGTAGTTAAAGAAAATAATGGGACTCCTATACTTATACGTGATGTTGCTAAAGTACAGTTTGGACACGGTATTCGCTATGGTGCTGCAACACGTAATGGAGAAGGTGAAGTAGTTACAGGAATCGTGATGATGTTAAAGGGCGCAAACTCTTCAGCGGTCATCAATAGAGTTAAAGATAAAATTGAGCAAATAAAGGAAACCCTACCTGAGGGGGTAACTATCGAGCCATATTTAGATAGAAAAAATCTTGTAGATAGAGCCATAGGAACAGTAACTAAAAACCTTACAGAGGGTGCTCTTATAGTAATTTTCGTTTTAATTCTCTTTTTAGGAAATCTGAGAGGTGGACTAATCGTAGCATCGGTAATACCACTTTCAATGCTCTTTGCAATCGTAATGATGAATTTATTTGGAGTTTCGGGCAATCTTATGAGTTTGGGAGCCATTGACTTTGGGTTAATAGTAGATGGGGCAGTAATTATAGTAGAATCCGTAATGTTTGGAATACATTCGAGCAAAAAGAAATATAAAGGAGTAACCAAGTTATCATCAAACCAGATGGATATAGAAGTTAAAGAATCTGCTGGTAAAATGATGAATTCTGCCGCATTTGGACAGATTATAATCCTTATTGTTTATTTACCCATTTTAGCATTGACTGGTGTTTCGGGAAAAATGTTCCACCCAATGGCACAAACGGTAATGTTTGCAATTTTGGGGGCTTTAATATTATCACTCACATATGTACCTATGATGTCTGCTCTTGCTTTAGGGAGGAAAACGGAACATAAAAGAAATTTTTCTGACAAATTAATGGATTTCTTTCAACGTGTATATAAACCTATAATAGAAGCAGCTCTTCGTACAAAACTCCTAGTAATCGGATTGGCCATAGGGTTATTTATTGTGACAATAATTGTTTTTTCTAATATGGGCAGTGAGTTTATTCCTCAACTTGATGAAGGGGATTTCGCAGTTGAAACTAGAGTGCCCGTTGGGAGTTCTATTAATCAGATGTTGGATGTTTCTCAAAAAGCGCAGACAATTTTGCTTAATGAATATCCAGACGAGGTCACACAAGTAGTCAATAAGATCGGTTCAGGTGAAATACCAACTGATCCTATGCCCATCGAAGCTGGAGATATGATGGTAATTCTTACTCCAAAAGACCAATGGACCGCTGCTGAAGACCGAGAAGGACTAATAGCCGAAATGCAAGAATCCCTATCAGTAATTCCGAACGCTACTTTTAGTTTTCAGCAACCTATACAAATGCGTTTTAATGAATTATTGACTGGTGCAAAACAAGATGTGGTGTTAAAGATATATGGGGAAGATTTGTCAACATTATCAGACTTAGCAAATGAAGTTGGACAGAAAATAAGACCTGTTGAAGGGGTTAATGATTTATATGTTGAAGAGATTACAGGATTACCTCAAATCAACATTCAACTGAACAGAGATAAAATCGCCCAATATGGACTGAACGTAGAAACTATAAACAACGCGATAGAAACCGGGTTTGCAGGAAAAGCAGCGGGAATGGTGTTTGAGGGAGAAAGGCGCTTTGATCTTGTCGTGCGCTTGCAGGAAGAAAGTCGCAGCGACATAACTGATGTTGAGAATCTGTACATAGGTACTCCTGAAGGCCAACAGATTCCTCTTAGTGAAGTAGCCAAAATATCTTTTGAACCCGGCCCAGTTCAAATACAACGCGACAATGCTAAGCGACGCGTTACTATTGGTTTTAATGTACGTGAAAGGGATGTGCAAAGTATTATAGACGACATAAAACAGATTATGTCTAAAAATGTAAATATGCCTTCTGGCTATTATGTTACTTATGGAGGTCAATTTCAAAACTTAAAAGAAGCAAATCAAAGATTAATGATTGCGTTGCCTGTAGCTTTATTACTAATCTTAATTCTATTGTATTTTGCTTTTGGTTCACTAAAACAAAGCTTACTCATCTTTACAGCCATTCCGCTATCTGCTATTGGAGGTGTTTTTGCACTACTTATTCGTGGAATGCCATTTAGTATTTCTGCTGGTGTTGGTTTTATCGCTTTGTTCGGAATTGCAGTTTTGAACGGAATAGTTCTTATCGCAGAATTTAATAGGCTCAAAAGTCAGGGGATAACAGATACTTATGAACGTGTCCTTAAAGGGACTAGTGTTAGACTAAGACCAGTATTGATGACAGCAACAGTTGCTGCCCTAGGTTTCTTACCTATGGCATTGGCTACATCTTCAGGTGCGGAAGTTCAACGACCGCTTGCTACAGTTGTTATAGGTGGATTGATAACTGCTACTGCACTGACCCTTATCGTACTCCCTGTACTGTACATATATTTTACTGAAGGTAAGGTTAAATTCAGTTTTAAAAGAAAAAAAGTAGCCACTACTTTAATATTAATTGGCGGGCTTTTCTTTCCGGCGACGCAGCTTCAGGCGCAAGAAATAAATCGAGCTCAAGAACGCACACTTACCTTGGAGCAGGCCATTGAAATTGCACTTCAAAACAACAATCGTATCAAAATTGCACAATATGAGATAGATGTTGAGAAAACCGGAAAGTATGGTGCAATTACCATTCCCAAAACAGAATTCACCTATTCAAATGGAGAGTTTAATACACCTAATATAAAGGATAACCTATATGGAGTTTCACAGCGGATTAATTTCCCTACGGTTTATAGCAGTCAATTCAAATTAGCTAAGGCCAAGGTAAAAAGTAGTGAACAACTTAAGGCTATAGAAAAAAATGATCTGATTGCCGATGTAAAATCGGCTTATTTGAGGTACGTATTCTTAGTGGAGAACGAACGCTTGTTGCAACGCCAAGACAGTTTGTTTAGCAATCTTGAAAGATCCAGTTCGAGACGTTATGAAACGGGCGAATCCACAAAACTGGAAAGCGTTACCTCTGCGACAAAATCAATGCAGATAAAAAACAAGCTTCAACAAAACGAGGCCGATTTGAAAATCGCCAAAAAGCGATTACAAGTGATTTTAAATACTGAAGATAACATTAGTGTCTCCGATGAGGAACTGTTACCCCGTGACATAGAATTGGATATTGAAAGTCAATCTATTAAGAAAAGTCCATTATATGTCTACTTAAAACAACAGTTAGAAGTAAGGAAACGGGAGACCAATGTGGAAAGGAATAAAATGCTACCGGATTTAATGTTCGGTTATAATAGCCAAACCTTTAACGGAATTCAAACTATGAGTGGAACAAACGAAAGTTTGAATTCAGATGACCGGTTCTCCTTCTTTCAAGTTGGACTCGCCATCCCTATATTTCCAAGTGGGCACCGTTCAAAAATAAAAGCCGCCAAAATTGAAGAGGATATTGCTCAGTCCAAAATTGAACTCAACCAGACTCAATTGGAAGGGGAATTGCAAAATTTACTACAGGAATACTATAAACTTCAGGGCACTTTAAATTATTATCAAAATGAAGCATTGCCACAAGCCGAACTTATTATTGATAATTCGGAAAAGAGCTTTAAAAGTGGAAATGTTTCCTATGCACAATACTTGCAAAACCTCACTTTGGCCAATGATATTCGCACAGACTATCTAAACACCCTTTATCAATATAATCAGTCCATCATAGTAATAGAAGCTTTACTGGGCCTTTAAATAAATGTCATCATACTAAATATAAAAAAATGAAAATTCAATTCAATACAAAAAATGCGCTACTCATTTTAAGTACCCTAATTATGGTGGCGTGCGGAAACAACGATTCTGAAAAGATGGATTCTTCCTCAGCTTCTACTAAAGAAGAGCAATCAATTCCCAACGGTTCGAAGCAAATCACTTTTACCAAAGACCAATACAATTTAGCAGGGATAGAGACCGGGGAGATTGAGATGAGAAATCTTAGCAACATTGTTAAACTTAATGGTGTTGTTGATGTGGAGCCAAAAAGTATGGCTTCTGTATCTGCACCTTTAGGAGGGTATTTAAAAACCGCAGGAAGATTACCCGGGGAAGAGATTAAAAAAGGACAGGTGTTGGCCACCATTGAAAATCCTGAATTTATCCAAATCCAACAGGACTACTTGGAAAGTTTGGGCAAACTCGAATTTCTTGAAGAAGAATTCAACCGTCAAAAGCAATTAAGGGAAGAAGATATCAATTCAGCAAAAACCTTTCAGGAAGTTTCCTCTGATTATAAAGTGATGCAAGGCCGTGTCAATGCTTACGAACAACAGCTCGCCTTGATAGGAATCAGTAAAAATTCAGTACAAAACGGGAATATAACACGAACTGCCAACCTGTATGCACCCATTAGCGGCTATGTAAAAGAGAGCTATGTAAATATTGGCGATTATGTTTCACCGCAAGATGTACTTTTTGAACTGGTTAATTTGGACGACATCCATTTAGCCTTGAATGCCTTTGAAAAAGATTTGGAAAAAATAGAAATGGGGCAAACCGTTAAATTTTCACTTGCCAATGAAAATGAGTTCGATCGTACCGCAGAGGTCTTTTTAATTGGAAAGGCTACAGGCAACGACCGGATAACACCGGTACACTGTCATATCATAAAGGGGGACGAAAATGGGATTTTACCGGGTATGTATGTAAAAGCCTGGGTTGAAAGCGGCACCAATAAACAAAATGCCGTTCCTTCAGAAGCAATAGTCCAGTATGAAGGAAAGGATTATGTAATCTTCCAGACCGAAACCTCTGATAGCGGTTATACATTTAGACTGGAACAGGTTAAAAAAGGAATCGAGCAGGAAGGCTACACGGCCATAACGTTTGCCGAAAGTGCTGATGTCGATAATTTAAAGCCTGTAACAAAGAACGCTTATTCCATCTTGTCGGCATTGCGCAATTCTGAGGAAGAATAATTTCATTTTAAAAGGCAATTCAAAAATTTTAAAAATAAAAATGAACAAGGCTTTATCCAACTTAACAGAACCTTTTCAGGCCCTGCACAATAAATTATTCGCCAAGTTATACTTGGCACAAACCATTAGCTTATTGGGGGACGCCATTACCTGGGTAGGTTTGGCCTTGTTGGCATATCAATTTGGGGAAGAAAGGGCTGCGGTAATTTTAGCCACGGCCCTCACCTTGCGGGTAACAGCCTTTATCATATTCTCTCCTTTTGCAGGTGTTCTTGCAGACCGGATTGACCGAAAAAAGATTTTGTACGTTACCCACTTTATTAGAATGGGTCTTGTGGCCTTACTGCCATTCGTTACCGCAGAATGGCAAATTTATGCCTTGGTATTTTTGATGAATGTGTTCAATGCTTTTTTCAGTCCTACTTACCGCTCGGTAATACCGCAAGTTGTAGACAAAAAGTTATATCGGGAAGCAATTGGATTGTCGGCTGCCACTTATCAGATTTTGGGTATTTTGGGGCCTGGATTAGCAGGGATACTGGCCGTATGGCTGGGTGCCAGGGAAATATTTCTGGTCGATGCGGCTACATTTATAATAGCAGGTATTTTGCTCTTGACCCTCCCAAAAGAGTTTCTAAATGCTCCAGAAGAACATATTTCAAAAAAACACCCGACAACCTGGCAGGAGGTTACCAAAGGCATTAAACTTTTATTTGGTAACAGATACATTCGATTTGCTCTTTTCATAGAACTAGTTTCGGCAATGGCTGGTGCCTTTATACTGGTCAATACCATTGTTTTAATAAAGGGTGAGTTGAACCTAACTGATAAGGAATACGGTTGGACTATGGCCGCATTCGGGATTGGTGCTGCGGTGGCTGCATTTGTTTCAGGAGCTGTGGATAAGACCAAATCCAGACAGGTTTCCCTAATAGTTGGAGCTTTGGTACTAGGCCTCGCCATCAGTGCTGCCAATTACTTGAATTTTTCCCTACTTCTTGTGTTTTGGGTCCTTGCCGGATTGGGTCAAAGTTTGGCAGAGATACCTTCGGAAACCCTTATTGGCGAAAACATTTCTGGAGAGGAACAGGGAAAAGTCTATGGTTCCCATTTTGCCTTTTCACATTTGTGGTGGGCGATTTCTTATCCTATTGCAGGATTTCTCGGGACCAAAGTGCCTGAAAAGGATTTTCTCTATGGTGGGATGCTTACACTTTCACTGTTACTGATTGTGTTCCTGTTTCTTAGACCAAGAAAGAAGCCTAAAATTTCAAATCAATACAAATTAAAAGCATAGAATAATAATTCATAAACACTAATATCTAAATCAATACATTATGAAAAGAGTACTTTTTATCACAGCAGTTGCAATGACACTTTTAGTATCCTGCAAGGAAACAAAAAAGGAAGAGACTTCTCCAGCGGTCCAAAAAAACACTCCGAAGGACAACAATGCAGAAATGATAAGAATTCAGGACAGCATTCAATTGGCAAGAAAAAAAACAATGGATAGCTTAGAACAGGTTAAATCCCACGGGCACGCACATTAATATTCACATCTCATTACATCATAATTTGTATTGAGATTTAATCGAGTTTACTATGAAAATAAAAAAGATAATATCCTTCTTGGTATTGACTCTCGTTTGCACACTTTGTACAAGTGCATTTGCCCACGGAGTAGATGAAAACACCCAAACATTTTTGTTGGGAAATAATGGTGTTGCCTTTGGGCCATTCTTATATATAGGGGCGAAACATATGATTACTGGCTATGACCATCTACTATTTTTGGTAGGTGTCATCTTCTTCCTCTACAAGCCTAAGGAGGTATTGTTATATGTTAGTTTTTTTACTATCGGGCACAGTACCACCTTACTGTTTGGTGTTTTAAGTGACATCACAATTAACGCCTACCTTATCGATGCCATAATTGCCCTTTCTATCGTGTATAAAGGATTCGATAATTTAGGTGGTTTCAAAAGATTCTTCGGCAAACAACCCAATACCAAAGCCGCAGTTTTGATATTCGGATTGTTTCACGGTTTTGGCCTTGCAAGTAAACTACAAGAATTCAAGTTTGACCGGGAAGGCCTTTTTACCAATCTAATTGGTTTTAATATCGGTGTAGAAATAGGTCAGTTTATAGCATTGGCAATTGTATTGATTCTTATAACCGTTTGGCGAAGGCAACGCAGTTTTATGAAATTTTCAACAATTACAAATACAGCTCTTATGGCTGCTGGGTTTTTACTTCTCGGCTTCCAGTTAACCGGCTACTTTACATCATAAACAAATAACTATGTCAGAAATGAATCATCCAATATTGGAAAAAAATAAAATCATAAAAGCAACCATTATATCACTTCTTATAGGTGCAGCATTATTGGTAATAGCAGTATTACCGGCAGAATATGGGATTGACCCGACTGGAGCAGGAAAATTAATTGGCTTTAGCAAACTTTACGTCCCTGAGGACCCCCAAGCAAACAATTTGGCGGCTATTGCATCAAACACTTCAGCCCAAACAATCAAACTTGAAAAAGCAGGTTCAGGCCCTAATGTAGAAAGGCCTTTAGAGGCTGATAATCCACCTCCAACCACTCAATTAAATCTGCGTGAAGATGAAACCAAAGTGATTGTTCCTGCTGGGAAAGGTATCGAGTTCAAACTAAATATGCTCAAGTATGGAAAAATGAAATACGAATGGACAACCTCTAATAATGAAATTCTCTATTTCGATTTTCACGGTGAGGTAAAACAAGAAGGGGAAGTCAAAGAAGTTTACTTTGAAAGCTACACCATTGCCAATTCCAATAATATGGTGGGTACTTTTTATGCCCCTTATGAAGGAAAACACGGTTGGTTTTTTAGGAATAACAGCAATGAGGACGTGACCGTGTATTTTAGGCTTAAAGGTCAATACACTTTATAATATTAAGTCCTGCAATGGAAGGTGAATTTCTGAGCCCAATGGGAATAGCCTTCCATTTGGCAGGCACAAATTTGTTATGCGTAAATTTTGTATAGCCACAATTTAGATGAGAGTATGTACTATGTTGAATCTTTCCATTCTCAATACGAGACAGTTAGAAAATAAGTTGAAAACACTATAATACCGTGTCTCAAAGTAGAAGAAATAGACGAAAGAAAAAAGTTCAAAAACCAATTAAGGACAAAATCACGAAAAAAGATAAGATAAAAGGTATTATTGCTCTTTTTCTCCTAGTCATATCTGCTTTTCTGCTTTACTTTTTTGTGCTGAAAGGTAACATTCATAAGCACTGAGTTGAATAGGGAATTGACAAACCGAAAAAATTAAAAATGATACACATTCTTACAACAGGAGGCACAATTGAGGACTTGGATTATGAAAATCCAGAAAATAACAATACACAAAGCAAAATAACGATTAAAGAATTTCTTGATTATGCTAATGTGTCTACCCCATACCTTATTGAAAAGGCATTTGCAAAGGATAGCCGTTCAATTACCGCTGAAGACAGAAATATTTTACTTCAAAAAATAAATGGTTCCAGTGTGGAAAAGATTTTAATAACACACGGCACTTTCACTATGGAAGATACTGCAGTTTACCTGGGAAAACAAGAAATCAAGAAAACCATTGTTCTTGTAGGCTCATTTATAATGGGGTCTTCTAAAAATACAGATGCGACCTTTAATTTGGGTTTTGCAATTTGTGCTTTGCAATTCTTAAAACAGGGTGTTTATATCGCTATGAACGGGAGAATTTTTCTATGGGATAATGTTACTAAAAATAAGGAAACTAATAAATATGTTTTAAAAAATGGATAACCTGAATGTTTGGCACATCAATACATTGGACAACTTTCTTCTATCTTTTAATAGATATGGTCATTGTATTGCTCACTTTTTACTTTTCAAGACGAAATACACGAAGTAGCCTTCGACGGTTTTTATATCTCGGCATCCTTTTCATTGCGTACAATGCCACGGGCGGATTTTTACCCGTAGACAACTTTCCAGGACCATTGATCCTTCAATATATCATTACGTATGGCGTGGCCATTGCGTTATGCGTATATATCGTTTACTACCTATATAAAGAGTACGACATTGTTGTGCTGAAATTCAACTCATCCATTAAAAATCTCGCATTTTTAGCAAGTGGCAGCTATGTTGTTCTTTTTTTGATGCCCTATTTTTTGACAGACTCTTTGGATGCGGCTCGCTTTCTTTTTACTATTCCAATTTCCTTAATAGCATTTATATTTCTCATCATCTTTTACAGGCGTATTTCGAATCCGAGCAATCCGAATGCCTTTATTTTAAGGAGAAACAAATTGTCTATGGTCAGCGTAGCGAGTATAGCCCTGTTGCCCATTTGCACCGTCATAGGCGATTATCAATGGATAACCTTTACCGTAATGAACTTGGCCTTTTTTGCCATTACAGCCATCGAAGTAGATAGGTATCTGTACTTTTTGGAAAACAATACTCGAATGTATGAAGTATTTGCCCTTAAGAAAAAACAGCGCGAGGAATCCGTAGAGCGAAAAATTATATATGAGGATTTGACACGGCGGGAAATTGAAGTTGCGCTATCCATTCTTAGCAATCTTAGTTATAAGAAAATTGCCGTGGAACTTTTCATTGCCGAAAGCACCGTATCAAAACACGCCTCAAATATCTTTAAAAAAACCGGTGTAAAGAACCGTCGTGAATTCTTAAAGCGATTTCGCAAAAAAAGATAAATAAATTACCTCTGAAATAACCTAAGTAAATTCAGTGTCTCACAGAGTTTCCGTAGAAAAATACGGCTCGTTCCGTAATTAAATACGGCAAGTTTTCCTTGTACGTTTACGAAGTAAAATTATTTTAGTGAGAGTTCCTTAAAATACACCTATGAGCCACAAATTAAATGAACTGTGGCGTTCATTTATTTCATTTTGCAGGACTATAATATCATCTAACCAACCGCATCAACTAAATCCCATTTCTATGGTTTCATATCAAAATACACCTGCTTATGGACTTTCAATTATTAACACAGCGACTAAAAAATGATCTCGATGATATAAAACTTCAAAATAAGAGCATCCTTAAAAGGGCACAGCATTCCATTGGGCTCTGCCGTGATTCATTAAGCACGCTGAAAAAAGAGGTTCAGTCGGAAGGCTTCAAATCCATCCAAGACGAAATATACTTTTTTAAAGTAACTAAACAAGCCCCTCTCGTTGAGTTAATCTATTATTCCGAAATCCATTCGTTTGAAATCCAGTTCCCGAAAATCGACCTAAAAAGCCAGCTCAAGTCCATCAAAAAGAAAAGCAACAAACTCAATCGATTTTTTCTCTACAATCTCGATTTTGGCAGGTATATCGAATCAGGACAGACACATTTTGATAAAGAATATTATACTCGTGATTACCTAAACGGGTATCACATTACGCTTTCCAAATTCTATTTTCAAGACCCGGAATTTTGCACAGCACGAGATATGTTGCTCGGCAAGTACAATGCCTACAAGTCCCTGACCAAATACTTAGTGGATAAGCAAAATAAATTGAAGAACGGGTTGACTGGAAATGATATTTCCTTATCTAAAATCGAAAAAATGCACTGGCCGTTCAGTAATACAGACTATGTGGAACTCATTTATGCGCTTTACGCTAAAGGGCTTGGCGCTAAAAACAATCTGAGTATCGTTAAAATTTCAGATTATTTAAGCCAGATTTTCGATGTTGAGCCGAAAGACATCTATAAAACCTATCAAGACATCAAATACAGGAAAAAAAGCCGAACCCTTTTCCTCGATGAGCTGTCCGCATCCCTTATTTCTGAAATGGATAAAAGCGAGAAATAGTGTTATCTGCGAGCCGTTTATCCATCAAATCAAAATGTTAAAAAAAGACCGTAGTACGGTTGACCTACGGTGTTTTGGTTTTCAGCCTATTGCTCATATAATATGAATCATTTTATAGATAGAATTTCGCAGTTGCACTTTCAAATACTGTCAAAACACCCCAAATTTCAAGATGTTAAATTTTGACCGTACTACGGTCGTACTGGGGAAGAAAATCGATTAATCCGTATCAAATTTGTAGAACGAAAGTCAAATCGGGTTAAGGGCTATCATCAAAAATTTAAAACCTATGATAGTCCTTTTCTTTTAAAATCGTTCTATTATGCCGACAAGTATCATCACCACAGACGACCTTCGGGAATTCAAGATGGAATTGCTCGATGACATCAAAAGTCTTTTAGCCAAACAGGCTTCTGGAAAAATCAAGAAGTATCTAAAATCTGCCGAAGTAATGGATTTGCTTCAAGTAAGTCCTGGCACACTGCAAAATCTTCGCATCAATGGCACCTTGCCATACACTAAGGTAGGCGGAATCATCTATTATGATGCTGAGGAAATTCAAAAGGTAATGGATGCCAACCGTGTGCATCACGGAATAAATTCCTGAGAATATGAACTACATAAAGCTACTCAACGCGGCTTTTGAAACGTTCTATTTTGATGACCGCCTAAATCCTACCCATATCAGTCTGTATATGGCGCTGTTCCAGGAATGGAACAGCTGTCGCTTTATGGACGAGTTCTATGTAAACCGAAGGGAATTGATGCGCGTGGCCAAGATTGGGTCAAAATCAACTTACCACAGGTGTATAACAGAGCTTCATTCTTGGGAATACCTATCCTACTTTCCTTCCAACAATCCATACAAGGGCAGTAAAATCAAGATGTCCATTTTAGGGACAAGTGATGAACCAGCTACGGGACAGTACAATCCCATATTGGAACAGCTTGCGGAACAGTACTACCCCAGAGGTGTACCGCTTGAGGGACACCACCATCCCAAAAATGGACAGGCCGTGTACCAACACCGTCCCACCAATGGACAAGCACTGGTATCTAATACAAACAATATCAAACAAGAAAACTATATAAAACAGCCAAAGGGCAGGCAGGCCGCTATTTTATTTTTTGAAGAAAAAGGTTTTGATGCTGATGAAGGAAAAAAATTCTACGAGCATTATGCAGACCGAGAATGGAAAACGAGCGACGGAAAACCGATACGGGATTGGCGCTCATTGGCTACAAACTGGATGGATAGAACCGAGCTTTTCGAAGAAGAAAACAAACCAAACAAAAAAGAAGTGTCCCAAATCAAGGACAACTTGCGAACCACTAAAAACAAAGACTATGGACAACCCCTCTAAAATTACTGAAGGTGGCGTGGAATATTCGCTGGGAAAATTCGATGGTAAAAGCGTTCTCTACGATTTCCCTAAAATTCTGATTTACCTGAATGCCAAGGGCAAACTGTTGTTCGGAAAGAAATTCAGGATTTATGATGAGGACAAAGATATTTTACTGAAGCTTTGTTCCTACTTTATCAAGGATAAAGAAAACTGTACAACCTACGGCATAGATATAGACAAAGGCATTTTACTTTCTGGACCGGTAGGTTGTGGGAAAACCAGTTTGATGAAATTATTACGCCATTTGGTTCCCTTGCAACGCCCTTATGAAATGATTCCCTGCCGTAACGTAACATTTAGCTTTAACCATTTAGGATTTAAAACAGTTGAGGAATATGGTAACACCAAATTCTATTGTTTTGATGATTTAGGGGTAGAACCTTCCGGTAGGTTCTACGGAAAGGATCTGAATGTGATGGGCGAGGTACTGCTATCCCGATATGAACTCTATCTTGACACGAAACGCAAAATTAAAACCCACGCCACTACCAACCTCAATGCCGAAGAATTGGAAGTGCGTTATGGTAACCGTGTCCGAAGTAGAATGCGAGAGTTCTTTAATCTGATTGCTTTTGACACAAAGGCTGTGGACAAAAGGAAGTAGCTCAATTTATGAAGGACTTATATAGCAGAATAACTTCTGAGATGAATTGTAATACAATATCCTTTAAGCTCTTTGTTAACTCTAAAAATAGTTCTTTCATAATTCTAATGTTTTTGAAGGGATTGTAATATGGTCAATGCAATAGGTTGGATGTTATTGGAATCAGAAATAAACTTGCCTTCATCCTCATTACTCAAAAATCCCAATTCCAAAAGAAGCGAGGGACAATGATTAATAGTTTCCCGAAGCACTTGGAAGTCGGCAAACTTTACACCTCTACTTTCATATCCTAATTGTTTATTGAGTACAGCTTGTAGCTGAAATGCAAGCCAAGTGACATCATCAGAATATTTGGATGTTGCACCTGCCACATAAATTTCAATGCCTCTTGCACTCGAATTATCCGAATGATTACAATGCAAGGACACAAACAAATCAGCTTTAAGGGCTTTAGCCAACTTCGTTCTATCAAATAAAGAAATGAGTGTATCGGTGTACCTGGTCAAATAAATATCCAATGGGGTATCCGATTTATCATTCAATTTCAGAATGGTATTCGCAATATTGAGCGCAACATCCTTTTCTTGGATGCCATTTATACCAATTGCACCCGAATCTTTTCCACCGTGTCCAACATCAATTACAATTCGTTTTTGAGTACTCGTTTCCTGTCCGAAAACGATGCACATTTTCAAAAGCAAAAAGACAAAACTGACGTTTTTGAGCACTTTTTTCATTTTCAATTTTCGGGTTATCAACAACTTCACTTCAAAAATTCATAGCATTTGATGCCAAATAATAGCAACGGAATTCAAACAAAACCAAATAATATTTTATTCACAAATATTTGATTTTCAGTTATTTATATTCAAATATATTTAAATTTCCCATAACGAAAACAACACAAAAATTTAAACTGTTACGTTATGAAAAAATCACCCTATTTAGCATCCTTTCTTTCGCTCTTATCCACTTCGCTATTTGCTCAAATTGGTGGCATTGAAGATTCAGTTAACGATGTGGGCGATACCATCAGGACCGTATTTCCCATTTTACTCGGTGTCATTTTCCTTGTTGGTTTCCTCTTTAATGCAGGCCATTTCTTTGGCGAAAATGCTGACCTTAAAAAGGGGATTACCCGAGTTCTCGTCTTTGTTTTGATTGCCGGTGCGGTAGTCGGCATATTCACGTATCTCATAGGAATCGTGGTATAATGAAGCAGTTCGAACCGTATAAAAACATAAGGAAAAGGGCAGTCATTTTTGGCTTGCCCATTTCCCTTTTTGCATTGATGATGGTTTCCATTCTTGCTTCCCTTTTGGTCATTATTTTCTCTTTCAGATTTGGGATAATTATAGGCGTACTGGTTTTTAACGCTGCGCTCTATGTAGCATTGACAAGAATTACCCACAACCCTCAGCTATTTCAAACTGCCAACGCATTCCCGAAAATTATAAGCAACAAAAGAAATTCAGGCTTCAACTATGAATAAGATTAACCTTTCTAAATATCAACCGATTGCAGATATTCAGGACAATATCGTGTTTGTCAATAATGGCAATGTGGTTTTGTGCTATAAAGGGAATCTACCCGAAATTTATTCGTTGTCCGAAAAGGATTTTGAGGATATGCACGGTGCTTGGTTTCAGGCTCTGAAATCATTGCCTGTTGGGACTGTGGTTCATAAACAGGATATCTACCTCAAAAAATCCTATTCTTCAGAACAGCTTCCGAATAAAACTTTTTTAGAGAAAGTAACACACGAGCATTTTAAAGGTCGTGGATACATAAAACATAAGTGTTATCTGTTCTTCATTTTGACCAAGAACAAGGCACTTAATAATTCAAAATATGTTAATCCTTTCAGAAAAGTTTCAAAGGGAATCGTGCAAGAACTGGATGACAACGTTAAGAGCTTTGTCAACTCGGTAAGTGATTCTGTATCCTTTATCAATAATAGCCGAAAGATGGAATTCATTTCGCTTAAAGCGAAAGAGATTCAGCAACTCACAAATGACTATTTCAATGGTTTCAATGAAGGCTTTGATACCGACATCATATTAGAAAAGAAAAGCGTCAATATTGGCAAAAACCATTTTGATGCCCTGGCCATCAATAGCGAACTGTGCTTTGGCGAAAGTGTACAGAGTAGCAAGACCAATGAGAAATTCACTTCTGACGATTTTGTGTTTCATCAAGGGTTTATTGATGGTTTAGGGCTTACGCTAAACGAGAACCACATCGTCAACCAAATCCTGTATCTGGATGACAAACAGAAATGGCGAAAACTGCTGGATAAGAAAATCGAGGAACTGAACAAAAGTTCAAATTTCGGTTCGCAGAACAAAGTGGTGCTTGGGAAGATTCAACGTATCCTTGACCAAATAAATGCAGATGACAATGCACGAATCATTCGTGGTCATTTGAACATCGTGTATTGGTCTAAAGATGCCAAAGAACTCGATAAGATAACCTCAAAAATCAAGACCGAGTTTAAGGAACTGGATATCATCCCATACTATCCACGAGGCGAAGAACGGAAGAATTATATTCTGAACAGCTACTGCTGTTTTTCATCCAATTTCTCGAATAATGATTTATATGTAACAGATTTAAAACACGCACTCTGCCTGTTTATCAATAACACCAATTACAAGTCCGATCCAACCGGAATCATCTTTAACGACCGTGAGCATAACATTCCTGTTTTAAAAGATGTCTGGGACGAGCGCAAGAAACGCATCAAGGCACGGAACTTTGCCATTTTTGCACCAACGGGCGAAGGCAAATCGTTTTTGGCCAATAATATTTTACGCCAATATTTTGAGAGTGGTGTCCGCCTTGTCATTATCGATTTGGGTGGTTCTTACACCAAGTTTGCCAAACTCTATCCTGAAAAATATACCGTGCTTCGCTATGAAAGTGGAAAGAACTTGGGCATAAATCCATTTTACATCAGCAATGCAAATGACCTCACACCGGAACGGTTAGAGGATTTGTCGGTGTTCCTTTTTGAACTGTTTGCTTCGGATCTGAAAGTGACAAAAGCGCAATCGGTTTCCGTCAAAAAGATACTGCGCCATTATTATGACAGCACTTCAGAAAACCACTCTTTGGATGGTTTTTACAGCTTTATAGAAAGGAATCAGAAAGACCTTTTGAGCACCCTTAAAATCCATCCCGACTATTTCAATGTTACGAGCTTCTTGCACGTGATGTCCGAATATGTCGGCGATGGTCTATATAGTTTTCTATTTGAAGTAAGCGAAGACCAGACCTATAAAATCGAGGACAAGCGATTGATCGTTTTTGAACTGGACGAAGTCAAGGATAATAAGGAAATTTTGTCCGTGATGTTGAAACTGATTAAGTCCGCTATTCAAAGAACGATTTGGAAAAACAGGGCAGAAAAAGGTATCATCCTCTTTGATGAGTTTGCCAAGCAACTGAAGTTTGATAACGTACTGGAAAGTGTCGAGTTCTACTATCAAGCCATCCGAAAACAGAATGGTGCGATTGGGATTATTCTTCAGTCTATCAATCAGCTTCCAAATAATTCCACCTCGGCAAGTATTCTTGAAAACACACAGGTCATTTATAGCCTAAACAATGAGAAGGGTTATGACGAATTGGTCAAAAGGCTCAATCTGTCCAGCCACGACCTAAACCAATTAAAATCCATCAAGAATAATCTTACCGGACCACGGAAATACACCGAAATGTTCATCAAAATAGGTAGGGAAAGCAACATTTTCCGTCTCGAAGTTCCGAAGGAAGTATATGCCGCTTACCTAACAGACGGTAAGGAAAATGAGGAAATAATGAATCTCTACAACGAGCATCGGGATATGCAAAAAGCAATCATTCAATTCACATCTAAAACATAATATTATGAAGACAAAAATCTTAATTATCGCAACGGCATTCATCTTTTTACTGCCTGCACGCGCTGCGTGCCAAGGAATGCCTGTTTATGACAATACCAACTTTATCAGTTTGGTAAAGCAACTTTTGGAATCGGGAAAACAGACGGCAGAAATGATAAAGTCCGTCAAATTTTTAAAGGATGCTAAAGAAGCTATTGAGAAAGTATCAAGCGTTGTGCAACAGCTTAGGGCGGTTGAGGAAATCGCACAAAACAATCAGCGCCTTATCAATGTAATGCAAAATGACCTTCAGGATATTCTGAATTCGCCATACATCAAACCCGAGGAAATTGATAGGGTGGTGGCCTCGTTCGAAACCATTGTCCAAAATTCATTGGATACGGTGGATTTTATAGACGAAGTCCTTTCCAGCGATTACCTGAAAATGAGCGATGCCGAACGTGCTGAAATATTGAAAGCAAAAGAACTGGAATCCAAACAAATGGTTTCCAACATCACTACAAAAACGAAACGCTATCGTGACATTATTTCTTTCAGAAAAATGCAGGATAAAGTCAATAACCGAGAAACAGAATATTAAAAATGACCGCGACCATCATTTTAGGGATTGGGTTGGAATACATCGATACGGTGTTTCAGACCATACAGGCCAGCGACTTTTCGCAATATACTATTGCTGGAATGAAAACGCTTGCTGTCCTATTTTTCTTGGTCAATATTCTTAAAAAATACAACGAAGGTATTGCAGACAAAGATGGTTACACTTGGGGATTGAGTCCGGGCGAACTGGCCAAGAACTTCGCAATCGTCCTATTGGTCATATTTTCAACGCAGGTGCTAGGATTCTTTGATGGTATATTGGTAGCCATCGAGGGACAATATAGGGGCACGGCACCTGCGTTGCTTCCATTGCAAATGCAGGATATTCCTATTGAAGAAGACGTTAGCATCATTGAAGTTGCGCAAGCAGCTATGACGCTCTTATACGAAGCCTTGGTAACACCCCTTTACGGCTTCAAAATATTTGCTTTTATTATTAGTCTTTTCCTCTGGATTTTGGATTTGTTTATCTATCCGCTGTTTTTGGCAGAGCGTTTTTTCCTTTTGGGAATAATGCAGGCATTTTTTCCTTTGGTCATTAGTTTGGCAGTATTTGAAAAGTTCCGTTCGCTTGCCTATACATTTTTCAAATTGTATGCTGCGGTTTATATGCTTGTACCAGCTTTTTTTCTTGTCAATGTATTCATAAATACGCTATATACTGAAATCAACACGAACTTTTGGACAAATTTATTCGGTACTGATGTTGGAAGTGGATTCTTTGCACCAGTCGTTCAATTGGGTTCTGTTGGCTTTATCGTCTTCCTGAAATTTAAATTGTACAGACGGGCAACCTCTTTCACATTGAGATTATTTACCAACTAATTCAATTCAAAATGAAAACACCATATAAGAATATTTACAACGTCCTAAAACTGAATCGGTTTATCGTTTTAGCAGTCGTTTTATGTTCGTTATTATCAAGCACTTTTTCGGTTTGGATGGTATTCAACACCAATCAAAAGGCGCTCAATAGTGCATTTGCGATTAATACTGATGGCAGTATTATTCCGCTGAAACTCGTTACACAAAAAGAAAATTTCAGGGTGGAAGCTTTGGCGCATCTGGAATTGTTTCACAACTACTTCTATAACATAGATGCGAGCAATTATGAACGTAACTTGGAAAAGGCGCTGTGGTTGGGCAATAGTTCTGTCGATAACTTATATCGCCAGAAAAAAGCGGATGGTGTCTATAATCGGTTACTACAATATTCGCTCGTTCAAAAAGTATTGAGTATTGATTCAAAAATTTCAGAAAGCAACGGTGCGTACAGTTTCACTACGACTACCATTTTTGAAATCAATAGAGGATCTATCATCGATACCTACGAATTGGTTTCCACCGGAAACCTAATTATGGTGGACCGGAACTTTCCCAATAATCCGCACGGACTTTTGATTACGAATTACTTCGAAAACACTTTAAAAAAACTGAATGATGAAAGTTGAGAAAAACAAAATAGTATTTGCAGCGGTATTGGCCGTGATTTTCATATTCCTCATTTCCTATTCCGTAATGGTAATGGGCGATGATGACAGCGAGAACGAAAGCCTACAACAGACTTTAGTGCCTGATTTGGAAGAAGACCAGAAAGAATACGAGTCCAAGCTCGATGCGATTAACGACCTGAAGGAAGTGCGCGAAACCAATGCACCCAGCATCTATGATGAAAAGTTGATTGATTCCTTGGGCTTTTACGACCCAGATTTAATAGAACGTGAAAAAGAACGCATTGTTGACAGTATCTATGATGCAGGCAAGATTAAGTATTCCGAAAAGCGATATCAAAATTTGGGGCAAAGGCGAGCACCCCAAAAAACTATACCAAAAGTGGATTCAGCTGAAGTTAAAAGAACTCAAAAAATTGAAGCTAAGGAACTGGGCTTGGAACATCAACTGTTCTTTGCCGCTGCGCCAAAACCCAATGAAGTTTCAATTATCGGCAACACGGACGAAACGATTTATGTAGTAGTGGATGGCGACCAAGTTGTTCAAGCAAATACCCGATTACGGATGCGCCTTACCAAATCTGCTACTATCAATGGTAAACTGATGCCAAAGAACACACCCATTTTCGGGTTTATCAGTTTTCAGCCTAATCGTGCATTGATTGAGATTGAGAATATAAAACACCATCCCACCAAACTTAAAGCCTTCGATTTGCAAGACGGTAGCGAGGGTATCTATGTTGAGAACAACTTTAGAGAAGAAGCTACAAGAGAGGTACTCGATGATGTTATTGGTGATATTAATATCCCGAGTGTACCACAAGTTGGCGAACTTACACAAGTTTTCAGGCGTTCTAACCGAAGGGTAAAAGTAACCGTACTGAACAATTACAGATTAATTCTAAAACCTAAATTATGAGAGCAAAAATTATAATATTAGCAATAATGATTTCCACTTTCGTACCTCGACCTTGCTCGGCGCAGGCTACAGCGAATGCACAAAAGACGTACCTACTTGATACCATTTATGCGAACGACACCAAAAACGTTGCACTATTCTTTCCAGAACCTATTCGGCAAGGCATAACCGGTTCAGATAATTTCGTCTTTACCTACAATCGTGAGAAAGAACAGTATTTTGGCCTGTTACAAGCCAAGCCTGGAAAGGAAAGTAATTTACTGGTAGTCAACCGAAATGGCTCGATTTTTTCGTATATTGTAAGGTATAAAAAACAGCTTTCTAAGCTCAATTATTTCATTCCAGCATCCAATAGTATCGGGAATGAAAGGCCGATTGTAACCGATTCAATTCTTGCTGAATCCTCTGAAGAGCGTGTAGATAACAGAACCTATTATTACCAAAAATTCTGCTCGTATTTGCTCAACAGAAAACAGCGCATAGGTAGAATCAAAAAGCGAAGTGAAGGTATAGTTTTGAATGTTGAGAATATCGTTTTTGATAAAGAAGAACTGTACTTCGTTATCCGGATTGAGAATAATTCTACTTTGGATTATGATTTGAATTTCTTGAACCTTTCGATTGAGACACGACAGAAAGGAAAAAGAAAATCGCTACAACGTTTGTATCAAGAGCCAATTTATAAACATAATCTGGCTTCAAAAATTGTAGAAGGTCAAACGGTACGGTTCGTTTATGTGTTGCCCAAATTTTCATTATCCAATGACCGTAGGGCAATTTTAGAACTGAATGAAAAGGATGGCGAACGGAATATTGAAATGAAACTATCACACAGATATATTAATAACCCAAATTAATACTGTTATGAAAAAAAACGTCATTTGCTCACTCGTACTTCTATTCATTTCCTGTTCAGAAAACAAGAATGTGTCGCCTTCAGAAACTGCCAAGATTGTTGCAGAAAGCTTTTTCTCAAAAGATGAATCAGTTCTAAAAAAACATACCACATCAGAAGGGTATGCCAGTTTGATTACGGTTCAAAATATGATGCCTGATTCTGATAAAGACATTGAGGTAGAAATTTTAGATGAAGTTGTAGATGGGGAAACTGGTTGGGTAAAATATACCACCTCTTATGATGGAAAGTCTGGTGTTTTCAAATTGATAAAGGAAAATAGTCAATGGAAAGTCACTAATAAAGGACCAAGAGAAAAAGGGCCTTTTTAATAGACTGTATTATTTTTTTTGCGAGATTAACTTCCCAATAACCCCTTGTTCCCCCTTGACGCTCTATATATCCAGCATCCTTTAAGTTGTTTAGATGCTTCTGAATTGCGGATTCATTTACATTTAGGACTTCTGCTATTCCTGAACGGCTTATGCGGTTATCTGCGGCAATCAATTTTAGTACTTGCTTTTGCCAAAGGGTCAATTCTGAAATAGCATCTATGATTTTTTCGATTTGACCACCTTTTAGACCACCCCTTACACCACCTATTTGGCCACTTTCTTCAACAGCAGTTTCTCTGGCCATAAATGTCATTCTAAGAAAGTTATCTGAAAAACTAAAGCTCTCTTTTCCATAGTGTTTCAAAATACGCGGGATACCAGAGTCCTTTAGGCGCTACTCAAAGAAGTGAAATCAAACATAAAATGTTTTATTAACATATCGTCAGGATGCTCTGATTCGTAATACTTGTCGTGAAAATGATAGGGTTTGAGTTTCAAAAATTCAAGTTCCCTTTCGTCTTTTTTCAAAAGTTTATTAACCCCATTTACGGTTTTGTCTAAATCTCCTTCGAGTACATACCCAAGTAGGCATCCGTTCTCATATTTATTAGTAACAAAACTGTTAATTCCGGTATCAATATATCGTCGTTTTAAACCAGAATCTTTTTCCTTAAGGTTTTTGGCTTCCATATGGTATTCGAATTCTAGGGATGAATTTATAGTTACCAATCTAAGATCTATTCTAGGAAATTTCGCTGCAAAACCTTTTTCCTTTTCTATATCGTCTTTCGGCAAATGCTGCTCAACATTTGTAACGATTCGCCACTTTAATCTTAGTGGATTTTCCTTAATGCATTTGTGCAATTCCCAAGTAATGTCATTTTCATCCCAGTTGAGTTTGATGACTTTTGTTTCCATAGCTGAAACATAAGATTCTGTTATCAGCTGAAAGCATTTTTCTTCAAAGCCTCTTTTAAAGCTGGCAACTATGACTTTGTTTAATCCCATTTACTATACCTCATTAAGAATTTCCAGTATTAATTCCGAAGCGTCTTCAATCGCCATAGATTGAGTCCAGAATCGTCTCTGATTGGGACGAACAATAAAAATCTCGTTGCCTGTTTTATAATTTAATTTTTTTCTGAAATAGATGTTAGTTGCCTTCTTTTGCCATAGTACCTTGTCGAGTTGTCTTAGTTCATTATCTAAATTTTCCTTAGATTTTATTAAACCTCCCTTTTTAGTTCCAAAAGACAATTTAATCATCATCAATGGTGAATAGTATGGCATTCTAAAAGTTGTAGCACCACAAATGATTTCTTGATTATTAAGAAATTCGTTTATTTCCGAAGAGATTCGTTTTGCATAGTTTGTTACATCTGCTATCGGTAATAGAGCTTTGGATTTTTGCTTATTTTCGAATAGGTCAAGACTATATTCCAGACTATCATTTATTATGACCATTTCTCTATCAGTCATTCCCAAAACATCTTTCAAAATTACCTTGTCAATCTTTTCTTCTAACTGGGAATAATCCTTTTTCAGAAAATCTGATTTAATCCCACTCATAATTTTATCAAAATGACCTACAATTTTCGATAAGTTTTCTTGATTGAGCAAATTTATAATTGCTGGCGTATCCATCACTTCATCCATAAAAATTTGCTCTCTTTCTATTCCCCAGGAAGAACTAACCATAAATAAAATATAGGTAGTAATTTTTGAGTTGAAAATAGCTGTCAGCGCTTTCTTTTCATCACTCTCTACATTTCCGTTAAATATGTAACAGGCTGTTGTACAATATGCGAAGTAATCAATATATGATGCGGTTAACTTTCTATTCTTCTGTCCTTTTTTAAATAATACATATGGCGGTTTAAACAGATTTTGGTCTATATTCCTAAAATACTTATCATTCTTTTGCAAGGCATCAGTAGGTGTATAAAATCTTTGGATGTACCTTGAATTAATTACTTGCTCTGGAATAAAATCTTGATGCTCTCTGTCTCCATTTAGTCCTGCCCTAGGCAAGCTCCAACCATTTTTGTTGTTTTTCAAAAAAGCCTCCATTGAGACTGTTTTCTTTGATATTCTCTTGATAATATCGAAGTCGCTCATTCCGCCCCACATAGCAACCTTCCAAATTTTAGTGGATGGTTTTTGACATTCCTCTCTAGGAAGATATTTTAAATCAGTACTATCAATACTTACACCTTCAATAACATTTGATTTTATATATGTTTTTGGGGCGTAATAAATAATTGTGTTAGATTTCTTTTTAGGGGCATTTTTTCTGTAAAATATTACGCTAATCGGTCCAGTTGCTGAACCAAATAATTGACCCCCAAAATCCTCAGGCACTTTCCTTAGAATTGAAAAATTATATATCTTTTCTACATAGCATTCATTAAAAAGCCATTGTCGAAATGATTGATATTTACCATTAGTGTTTGTCAATACCTTAGTATTAAATATTAAGGCAATTTCGCCATTCTCTGCAATTTTGGTTGCCTTGTGTAAAAACGGTAGAACCATTTCCTTCGCGAATCCATATTTATCGCTATAATCTCGAATAGATTGAGATAGATTCTTAGTGCCGAAAGGCGGGTTTCCAACCACCAAATCAAACTCGATTTGTTCTACTTCAGGATTTTGTTGAATAGTATCACTTCGGAATAGATTATTACCTTGTTCAACTAGAGTCTCATCCAAAGGGTCATTTATCAAATATGGTAAGCGATAATCTTTGTTTTGCCAAATCGTCTTAGGATTCAAGTTGTCAACTAAAGCCAGATAAAGACTAAAAGCTGCTACCTTGATGGATTGGGGATGTATTTCTATACCAAATATATTATCCGTTAGTAGCTTCTTCAGCTTATTAAAATCCGTAAGTTTTTCCGAATTGGCATTTTCGTAACGCTTTACCAAACGTTTGAAACTTTCAACCAAAAAAATCCCCGAACCACACGTTGGGTCTAAGACCTTAATGTTAAATTCTTTTTCTGTCCTAGAGATTGGTAATTTCTCATTTAATATGAGTTCAACTAGTGACGGTGGTGTATAATAAGTGCCAGTATCTTGTTTTAAAGTAGGGTTTATTTCAGCCAAGAAATTTTCATAGATTTCACTTAATAATTCTATTTGAATAATGCTAAAATCGAATAGGCGTAGATCTTCAAAAAGATTCTGCTGTAAGGTATTATCATTACCGTTGATAAAACACTTTCGGATAATTTTTAGATGTTCTCTAGAAATTGACTCATTGCTATCTATGGTAAACACATTACCATTAAAATATTCTTCCAGTTTCTTAAATAGTGAGTATGTTTTATCTGCATCGTCTAGAATGTCAAAATAAGACTTCGCTCCTTTTTTGATTTCTGAATAGAACTTTTCATCGGTTGCGCCTCTATCCTCTAAATACAATAGGAATAGAGAACGCATTATTATTTTATGAATTAGGTCTATTTCTAAGCCTTCCGCTTGTAATTGCTTAGCGGTATAGGTAAGGCTCTCTACAAGGTATTTATCAACCCTTCGCTGAAGGCTTATCTTCTTTCTAATCTCATAAGCTTCTTCTAATGTCCATATGATACCTGTATCAATAGCAATAGTGGAAAAAAGATTTTGAAGCTGTGTGAGTTTGGTTTTATCTTTGAGCTTATAAGACTCAATTTCGAGCGTTTTAAGTTCCTTCTTATAGTCAAAATCATCTGATTTGATTATAAGAGGTTTCTCGGCACAATTGTATATACGGATTTCAGTTTCCGAATAAACGTAAAGAAAAATTACCTTTTTGAAGTTCCAGATTTTTTTTTGAGTCTTTGCAATTTGATGAAGAGCACGGTCATCAAATTTTTCAACCTTTTTTAAAAAAACCGCAGGATAACTATTATGATTTTCGTCGGTACTGAAATAAATTTCATCAATACCGAAGTCTTTCACTTGATTAATTACAACTAGCTGACTTTCAGAAATTTGATTAGATTCCGAAGTAACAGAGACGGCCTTGTCCAAGCCTAAATTTTCTATTATATCAAAATCAATCATATCGAAAGTTGTCCAAAATATCTGATAGTTAGTTACATACTAAATTAACTCCAAAGGTACAAATGATTTTGCGATTTTGATAATCGAAGTTTTACTATTATTTGGATATATTCCATAAAATCGGATAGGTAATTGATTATCCAATTAAATGAACTGTAATTAATAAAAGTGTTAATGATTTCAATAAAAATGAAAGCACAGCATATTATTTAAATATCGACCGCACTTCTTCATAAACACGCTCAAAATTAGCATTCATATCAGCAATTGAATATTGCTTGGCTTCTTCTGGTAGTTTCCTGTTTATTTTAGATAGTTTGAACTGCACTTTCTTATCCTTCCCATCAGCATAGGTAATGAATTCGCCTTGTTTCAACCTAAAGAAAACATCAGCCCGTATTTTCGGTATTTCCTTTTCGCCTGTAGTAATTCGGGTGTCAAAATCAAGGTTATGACCACGACTTATACTTTTGGTTGGATCCTTGATGATTTCAAAAAAGCGTTCGTAATATTTAGCGGTGTCCGGGTCGTTGACCTTTCCGAAAAACTGATAGGATAAATTACTGAGAATCGCTTTGCTTGCCTTGTCGCCATACATCATATCGTTCTGAATTTTGTCCTGCATCACGTAGATGGTCGCTATATCATAGCTACGCAACGTTGCAGGAATGCGATGCATATTCAATAGTCGAATGGTCGGTGCTTCTTCCATCAATAAGAATGATGGTCGAGAATTGCGCACACTCATTTGCTTGGTAATGGTGTGGATAATGGTGGCGATTACTGGCGAATAAGACGTTTCAAATTTGGGATTATTTACGATAGAAATTACTGCTGGATTTTCCTCATTATTGATATTGAGCGGTACTTCATCTGCTGACAAAGCCATAAAAATCCGTTGTGTACTAATTCGTTTCAGCGCATTGGCCAGCGTGCTTTTAACGCCTGCGGTCTGCCTATCGGAATCCTTTCCACTAATAAAAGCATCTGCCATCGCCTTCGATGTGGTGTTGGTTTCTAAAAATTGGATAAGGCTGTCCGTGTCCAGATATTGGTAAATGGCAATCAAATGGGGAAGTGTACAGAACTGTGGATAGGTGGTTTTCAGTTTCCAAATCAACCCACCAATCAAACCTTCCGCAGCATCATTAAAGAATTTTGTTGTTCCGGTAGCGCCACTTTCTCTTTGTTCTAAAAGGTTTTCGATTAATACCCTTGACACTTCGTTTACGCTTTCCTCGTTCTCTAAATAGCGTGGCGCAATAGGATTTACCCTGTGGATGATTTTATCAAAAGAAATAACCTTAAATGGGATATCGCTATCCTTAAAAAGTGGGTGCGCCATTTCGGTCAGTTCAAAATCCTTATAGTCGTGGATAATTCCGCAAAATCCTTCTTTACGGAAATGTTTTAAAAAACCATAAACCACGCTTTCGGTCTTGCCACTTCCGGCAGAGCCGATAACAGATGCCCCACGTTTTACGTTTTCCAGTTTAAAACTTCCGTTATCTGTGGCAAAATTAACGCGGTATTTACTATCGTCATTTTTTGGCTTGTCCGTTTTGTGCAAAAAAACGTACAGTCCTGTATTAATTAGCATCATCGGACAACCTAAATAAAGCAGGGTCAATATCAACCGATTTTCTTCGGAAAGATAAAAAATCAGACCTGCGATTAGCAGTATATTCAGTGCGAACGCATACCGACTGATCCTGAAAAACGAATAAAATAGTAAACTGGTCAAGCCAATAACCGAGAGTACTGTAAAAAGATTATCTATTTCCATCATCCTAATTTAAATACCGATTGAACTTGATTTAATTGCCACATCCAAACCCTTGCGCAGCTTGTTGAAAGCTTTTAGGGCAAACTGTGCCTGATTGGTCGGGATGCTTGGCATTATCGGGAGGCCCGTTTCCCGCATCAGCTTGAAAGCGATCACCTTTTCATTGGTGGGCAATTTCATTAGGGAAGCAAAATAGATTTTGGGATTTTTGATAAAATCCTTTCGGGCCTTATAGGTTTCCGCAAAGTTCCGCTGATAGCCAAAAGTTTTGTCAAAGGTTTTTTCCGCTTGCTCAAAAAATCTGTCCCTGTCAAAGCCCCGTTTGACCTTTTTTCCTCTCATCTCAACATTGGAAGCTTTGTATTTGCTCCCGGGCGAAAGGCTGAACGAGTTGCTGGCATCCTTGCGGCTTACGATAATGTGGATATGGCTTTGGCTTCCGGCTTTGGACATTCCCTGCACAATCCGTTTCCCGTCCTGTTGGTGCGGGGCCTGCTTTTCTAATTTTGCGATTTGCCTTTCCCGCTTTCTGACACTTCCTTCCATCGAGCCATTTTCAATATTTCGGATTTCATTCTTTAGCTGAAGTATTTTGGTGGCAAAGGGTTGATTTTCCCTGATCTGTTTGTCTGTCCCCTTAAACATTCGTTGATGCTCTATTTTAGCGTAATACTTCACATCATTTATGTTTACAGGTCGCCCATTGATTTCCCGGTTGAAGAATGCCACATAATCCTTCATCAGTTCACGGGTATACTTTTTGAGATCTTCGCTGCTGTTCTGTAACCTGTTCAATTCGCATTTGGAAGGACTGACGGTAATCGAATAAAATTTCGGTTCTTTCTTTTTCAGTTTGGCACCGTTTCCATCAATTTCCTTTACCACTTCCTCGGCTGAAATTTCATCGTAATATTGATTGAAAAAATGTTCCATATCCTCCTGCTCCAGACCTTGGTTTTCCTTTTCCAGATAGCCCACAAAATCGACGGAACTTTGGGAGTAGTTCCCGCCCAATTTTTGAGGTGTGATCGTGATGTACATAGCTCAAAATTTTACAGTTCGTTATTAGGATTTCGTTTTTCGCGAAAGCGTACCTTCTTCTTTTCTTCCGCAAATCTTTTCTCCAGGATCAACGGTTTTTTCACAGGTTCTTCGGTCTGAAAAAGAGATTCGATCATCGCCACGGTGGGTTTGGTCTGGGTCTTTTCCATATCCCGCATAATGGCGATTACCGCATTGATCCGTTTCTTTAAATTGGCCTCGATCGTCCTTCCGGTCGGGCCCAGTTTTTCCCGTGGCGAGATTTCGTTGTAGAAGAAAAAATCGAGCATCGTGGCCATTGCCTCGGTGTGCGATTTGAAGTGTATTCTTGAAAATTGCTGGAAACGTTTCGCCGTTTCCTTTTTGAATCTGATGCCGATAAATGAATCCATATTTCGCCGATTTGTCGCAAATTCCTATCTAAAAATGGGCGTTCACGTGGCATTTGTCGCAAATTGTAGAAATCTAAATAATCGGATAATTTTTAAGTGTCTAAAAATCAGATGATTAATAAGGAATAGGAATGCTTAACATCGCATCGCGTGTTACCCTCTTGCTACTCCTTTTCGTCCCGCCCGGCGGGACAAAAATTTCGTACAATTTGGCTAAATGCCAATTGCCAATTTCAGGGAAAAGATTTCCCGTTATGTAATTTTTCGATGGGCAGGGTTATCGGCGAAAGTCAAAAATGGGATACCCCTGCGTAAAATTGAATGCTGAATTTCAGCGAAATAAAGATAAGGCTTTTTATTGAATTGATGTCAACAGAATGAAAAAAGACCCTTGAAATTTCAAAGGTCTTTCCGTTCATATTTGGATAATTTCAGATATTAAACACATAGGTATAACTGTATAGATTCCGAAGTGCCTCCTCTTCGATCATCACCTCAAAATTGGTGCAATGCTCCTTTGCATAGTTTCGAATATCATCGCCAAATTTATGCTCAACGTCCTTTTTTGAACTTTCCAAAAGACGTTCTTGGGCTTCCCCGTTCAGGTCTGAAAAATTTAAGTAGATCATAATTTTTAGGTTTTTGAATGGGTTAATATTCGTTCGGTAACATCAACGTATTATCCACAAAAAATAACCGCAGTTCATCAAGTGGAAAATCCGTTATTCGATAGCCGTGTTTTCCAAAAATGTTCCCGTTTCCATCGCTGTACGTTATCTCGGCTTCGTACCCAGAATAATCCTGTCTTTCCTTGGGCAACCTTTGAAAGTCGATGGTTATAAAATAGCTTTTATCCATCAAGGTTTTCGCAAATGCAGAGGTATCGGTTATCAACCAAAAACATTCCGCAGCTTCCGCCAAATATTTCAGTCCGTTGGTGTAACGGGTTCTTAATAATGGGATTTGAAACACGGTTTCCGATCCGTGAAAATGTTGTAATCCGTCTTTGATTTCTTTAACTTGTGCTTTCATTTTAAATTTATTTAAAGTGTTAATAATGAAAAAGAGGGCGCAACTTTCGAGAGGAACGCCCTCTTTAATTTTAGATTACTCGGCAGAATTAGTACCGTTTTTAGCTCCCAACAAAAGGATTTCGTTGGCTTCCACTTCGGTAACGTATCTTTTGATACCGTCCTTGTCCTCGTAGCTTCGGGATTTTAGTTTTCCCGTTACCCCGATTTCCTTGCCCTTTCCGGCATATTTCTCGATGATTTCGGCAGTTTTGCCCCAGGCCACAATCGTGTGCCATTCGGTACTTTGGACTTTCTCGCCTTTGGCATCTTTGTAATACTCGTTCGTGGCGAGTGAAAGACGGGCTACCTTTTTACCGCTTTCAAGGTTCGTGATCTGTGGCTCTTGGCCAACGTTTCCGATCAACTGTACGTGATTTTTTAAAGTGCTCATAATAAAAAATTTAAAGATTAATTAAAATGCTACCCGAACCCTTCGGATAGTTTGCGTTTATGTTTTTTTGAAGTGATTTACTTATTATATCCAGAGCGTTTTCCTTTTTTTGTTTTTTTAGTCCCGCTTCCTTTTTGATGTTTTTGTAAGATTTCATAATTTTCGATTTAGATTTACTTCCCATAGAGCCGTCCGCTGTTACCTTTTTTTGTTGCTGATACATTTTCAATATTTGGAATTAATAAGGAGTTATAAAAGGGAGGCACGACCGGTTATGCACTCCGTTTAACTTCCAAATGTTGGTATTTTGCTTACAAAAAAACGGTAGGGACAGCGGTGGCTCGGGAGTATTTCTAAATGACTTTTGTGAAGTACCAAAACATAGGAAGTGGGACTAAATGATAAATGGAATTCCTATCAGGCGGACTTAACTTTAAAGATGTAGATTGGGAATGAAGTGTCCCTGCCATTTTTCAGGCAGGGTTAACGCAATGGAAATCGGAATCTTTAGAGTTGTGTCCAAGACCATTGTAGGAAAGCGCTTTGCCCGGAATGCAGCTTTTTGCGGAATGAAGAGGCAATGTGCTGACCGTCCTATGAAAACGGATTATCCCCTTGAAGTAGGATGTAAAGCGGACTTGACTTCAAAAGTGTAGATAGGAATGGAGTTTGACCGCTTCCCGAATTTTCTTGGGAACAAGCGGGCAAGGGAAATGGGAACCGGAGGCTTTGGAGTTGGGTCCAAGACCTTTGTAATGAAGCGCTTTTCCCGGAAGGGAGCATTTCGCAAAATGCAGGGGAATGGGCTGAGTGGGATGAAACTGCCATTTAATGGTGCCAATAACCTCGGATTAAAAGGGAAGTTGACTCATAACTTTTTTTGGAATTTGGGCTTATAAATTTGTATCTTGTAGGGATTCAAACGACTTGAAGGGAATATGAAAACAGTAAGACAAGATGGTCCCAAGCCATTAAATTTCAATGAATGAAAACCAAAGTAATTCTAAATTTTTCCTTTTTGTTCCTTCTCTTGTTTAATGGATGTAAGGCACAGGATCAAAGCAATTCACTTAAATTAATTGCAACAGTTACTTTATCTGAAGTGAGAGGTCGAATAAGTTATACAACAATCAACAAATAATTTATATCGCTGCATTGGGGAACAATACCGCAGTAATTTTTACCGGCCATTTCGGGTTTTTCCGAATTATTGCACGGAAGAAGTCTGATCTAATGCAGCCTTAAATCCTTTTGCAAGTTCTTCCGGGTTTCCCTTGGCCCAAAAATGCATATAAAACAATCGGGGCTTCTCAAAAAGCATATGGTTATGGAGTGCTGCAACTTCAATATTGTTTTTTGCCAATTCTGTAATGACCGCATTTACTTCTTCAGCCTTCATTACAAAATCGCCCGTGATAACAGCCTCGTTTTTATTGATGGCCTGAAAGCCAATTGCGGTGGCAATCCCAAATGTTGAAGGCATAGTGTTGCCGTTCATAGTAATAGCCCCTTTCCTGGGGAAACCATATTTCAATAAATTTCCACCTTCTTTGCCATTCTCCCCCAGGATCTTCTTAACCGGAGCCCAATCCATTCCCTTGTTTTCGTTTTTATTTGATGTTTCGGTCAATGGCGTGGCGGTAAGCGCGTAGGCACCTTTCATAATTTTAGATAGCTCCAAAGCATCACCATTTCCCGCGATGTGCATATAAATCAGCCGTGGTTGTTCCCGTAACAAATGGTTATGAACGGCGGTTATTAAAATGCCGTTTTCTTTTAAATAAGGTATGACCTTGGGAATTTCGTTGTCCAACAAAACCATATCCCCCATAATTTGCGTATTCTTCCCCATTGGGCGGTAGGCTATCCAGGAAGTATAAGCCAAGCCCGCCTCCACAGACACCCCATCAATTTTTAGGTGAATATCGGTACGGGGAAAGGTAACTTTGTAAAATTCTTTATTGTCCGCAAGTTTTTTGTTCCAGAAACCGTCTATTTCATTAACATTAAATGAATTTTGCTGAACCAAATTCATTGAATCCCGAGAAACAGATTTTTCAATTTTTGGGTTTTTATCTTCTTTGGGTTTTTCATTGCGATTATTGCAGGCAACTAATAATCCCAAAATACTTAATACAATCAGTAGCTTTTTCATCTTGAAAATGATTTTTTTAAAGTTAAGAAAAGTTATGATTAAATCATAAAAACAGTTCTGCCAATGCAGAAATTCCGCTCTGAAATATGAAAACGCATTATCCTCTTGAAGTAGGGTTTAAAGCGGACTTGACTTCAAAGGTGTAGATGGGAATGGAGTTTGGCCGCTTCCCGACTTTTCTCGGGAACAAGCGGGCAAGTGGAATGGGAATCGGAAGCTTTGGGGTTGTGTCCAAGATCTTGTTAGGAAAGTTCTTTGCCCGGAATGTAGCATTTCGCGAAATGCAGGGGAATATGCTGAATGGGATTGCAAAACCAACTTTCCAAATAAACTCTTTCGCTCAGAATAAAAAAAATCCAGTTTAAGGTACTGGATAAACCTTTATCGGCATTAAGCCATTTCATAAACGGCATCGAACAGTTTTTTGTCCAAGCGTTCCTGTTGTGAAAAGCTTTTCTTCAATGTATTGTGAAGCATTTGATTAAAAGCATTATAGCCTATCCACAAATTTGGAGCTTCATTGAGCAACAACGCTTCATTATCCAAAATTTCAAGGACTTCACGGGATTTCTTTGAAGGATCGTTGTTCTTATCGCTACATTCATACCGGAACAATTTAGTGCTTTCCAGAATTTTCCTTACAAATTCTTTGGTGTCGATGATTTGAAATTCCCTCATTCTGTCGAACTTCTCAGTAATCGTGTAGAATTCATTATCTACGAACTTATCGAACAGATTATTCAACCTTGGCATTATCAGGTCGGTATTGTTCTTACTATGCTTGATGGCGAACTCGATTTCGGCCTGTGAAACGTGCAGGCCATTGGAGCAAACCTCCCTATAAAAGCCAAAATGTCCCGATGTCTTTTCGCTACCATCATAGGAATTCTTGAACCGCAGCATTGGCAATATCAGGTCTTTTTCATTCTTGACCGAGAATTGGCTGTTGTCATCGATGATAAAATCGGTTATAAATGACCTGTCATCCCTGTTGATCGTTCGTTTCTGATAATTCAGCTTGGCATCGGTCAACATTTCTTCGGCTTTCTTGAAGAAGAGCTCATTGGGTACGTGGCCGTAGCTGTTTGATATTACGTTGACAATTTTACCATTGGAAATTATGGCATTTTCAAGTCCCCGTCGGGATTCCATCTGGGTCAGGCTTTTCAAGGATTTCATTTCTGATGGAACGAAGATGTCATCCTGCTGTAAATTTGATAAATACATAACATTTGATTTTAGTTAAACAATAAATATTTAAGCTAGAACCAAACGGAAGATAAAATCTCGGCTCAAAAGGAAACGGATATCGTTACTTAGCCGATAGAAATAATATTGTTAGAACAGATACAGTTCTATCTTGAAATTAATAGTTCCACTTACTGCAATAGCTTTAGAAACGGAATAGAGGAAATCTACTATTTATATTAAGTACGGTAAGTTATTTGAGCCTAAGCCAGAGAGTATTACGGGCATAACCCACTAACGATTTAAGCCGCTCAAAAGGAACATCAAAAACACTTATTATGAAAATATATGGAATCGACCTGTCCAAAGAGAAATTTGACGTAAGCTATGTTATTACAGGTGAGGAGAAAAAAAGGATTGTAAAAAATGACTTTAAGGGTATCTGCAGCTTTTTGAAACAAGTTGAAGATAACTGTATCCTGGTAGCTGAACATACGGGAACTTATGGAGACCTGTTAGTTCATCTCTGTTACCAGTTCCAAGTCAAAATAGCATTGGTCTCCGGCTATAACATTAAGCATAGCTTGGGGTTGCAACGGGGAAAGAGTGATTCGAAGGATGCTTATCGTATCAGGAAATACGGTGAGAGGTTCACTGAAGAATTGCACTTAACAGAGCCAAAGCCCGAGTCGGTCAAAGAGCTCAAGGAACTTTATAGTTTGCGGGAACAGTTGTCAAAGAACAGAACATCCCTTTTATTGGGAATGAAAACAAGAAAGCATGGTCCTTCACAGAGTATTGTGGCTCATAGAAGCTATCAGAGAGCCATTATGAATGTGGAAATTGAAATTGGGTCCATCGAAAAGGAAATCGAAAAAATCGTTCAGAGCGATTCCGATTTAAAGGATAACTACAAGCTTATTACAAGTATCAAAGGCATTGGCCCGGTAATCGCAAACAATCTGATCATCAAAACTGAAAACTTCAAACGTATTACAACGGCCAAAAAGGCTGCGGCCTTTGCCGGGGTATGCCCATATCCAAATTCCTCCGGAAAAACGTCCATGAAGTCCAAGACCAGTCATCTAGCCGACAAAAAACTAAAATCATTGTTGTTCCTAGCCGCCAAGACTGCCGTGGCGCACAATAAGGAGTATAGTCTGTATGCACAACGTAAAAAACTTGAGGGAAAACCTTATTTCCTGATAATGAACAATGTGTCCAATAAAATTTTAAGAACCGTTTATGGAGTGGTCCAAAATAGGAAACCATACGATATCAACCATATTTGCATGGACCCTAGAAATATAGCCAGGCCATACTTGTCGTTCAAGGACAACTAACAGAATTATTTCAAACTTATTTAAGTATTTGCTTAAATAATTATATCTTAGCATAAAATTCGTCCCATGAAACTTGAAATCAGCTGTACCAGAGCAGAGGCAGACCATCAACAAATTCTTCGTTGTAAAGAAGATTTGAACAGAACAGCTGATTCCATAGAGGATGTAAGCAGATTGATGGCACTTGCAGGCAATGAAGTTCGCTTTAAAATATTGTTCCTGTTGCAAAAGGAGATTGAGTTATGCCCCTGCGACTTTGCAGATATTTTGGAAATGAGTGTTCCCGCTATTTCACAACATTTACGTAAAATGAAAGATGCTAAAATCATTGGTGCCCGCAGGCAGGGTCAGACCATTTTCTATCACATATCAAAGAAGAATGAAGCTTTTTTTGCCGCTATTTTAAGTAATATTCAATCTAAAAGAAAAATTGCGTAAAATGAAAAAGACGATAACCTCCAATCAAGGTACTTTTGCTGGCCTTTTCTCCGCGATTGTGGCCTCTCTATGCTGTATTACACCTGTATTGGCATTGTTTTCAGGTGCCACAGGTGTTGCCTCCACTTTTTCCTGGATAGAGCCTTACAGGCCAGTTTTAATAGGCCTCACCCTTTTGACCCTAGGTTTTGCCTGGTACCAAAAAATAAAATCACTCCCACAAGATATTGATTGTGTCTGCGGGGATGACAAGCCTAAATTCATCCAATCAAAAACATTTCTGTTTTTGGTGACCATTTTTGCGGGTATTATGTTGGCATTTCCCTATTACTCACATTTGTTTTATCCCAATTCAAATATCGAGAAACAGGTCGTTTACGTATCCGAAAGCAATTTAGGTGAATTGAACTATTCCATTCAGGGAATGACGTGTGCGGGTTGCGAAGCCCATATCGAGCACGAAGTCAATCAATTGAACGGTATTTTGGAAGTGGATGCGAACTACGAAACATCCAGTGCTATTGTAAAGTATGATATGGGTAAGGTAACACCTGAAGAAATAGAATCCGCCATTGCAAAAACAGGTTACAAAATCGTAGACTAATGGAAGTGATTCTAAAATCCACTGTTACCTGTCCACACTGTGGTCACCAAAAAGAGGAGGAAATGCCAACAACTTCCTGCCAATTCTTCTACGACTGTGAGAATTGCAATAAAGTATTAAAACCAAAACAGGGTGATTGTTGCGTTTTTTGTTCATATGGCTCCGTGGCTTGCCCGCCCATTCAATCCGGTACTAGTTGCTGTAATTGATGATTTTAACAAAACCCATATCAAGTCAAATAATCTACAGTTCTATATAATCATGGAAATTTTGGGAAAATAATAGGGCTCAATTCTTTTAAAAAATTTGGTTTTTAATAGAGTATATAAAAGGAGCGAGAAACGAGCCCGATTATGCCGTAGTCTTTTGATGGGAGTATTTTACGGGTTTACCTTTGCGCATATATTGATTGAATACTCTCTCTCTCTCTCTTTTAAGAAAAAAAAACCTACTCTTGTGAAGTAGGCTTTCCTCTTTTAAGGATTTGAAAGTAGCTTAGAGCTCAAATTGTAAAATCTGTTCCTCAATTTCAGACTTTCTTTCCTCCAAAGTGGATTGCAAGTGTGTTGTGACCAATTTGATAAGGTTCGTATTGGTCGTTTTAAACTCCAAATTGTGGGAATCCCTGATGTAAAATGAAGCTGAATCCCCTTGGTTGTAGTTGAATTTCGTCAATTCGTTCAAGGTCTGGGTTAACCGTTCCCGTTGGGTGGCCAATCCTCTCAGTTTTTCAAAATTTTGGATCCTGTCATCCAAACTGATGGTAGCTTTTTTGGATGCTACCGTTTTTTCTGTCGAAGCAGCTTTTCCGATAGCTTCATCTGTCAGCTTTTTCTGTACTTCCTTTTTAACGGATGCAGTATCCTTTTTTGAAGTTCCGTTTTGTTTTACTGTTGTTGCCATAATTAAAAATTTTAAGTTAAACATTATTTTAAATCGTTTTGGCAGCTTGTTAGGCAACTAGCAATACCAAAACAGGGCATCAACAGCCACGGGGAGGAAGGGGCAAGGTATGAGCGGTTATTTTTCGCAGAAAAATGTTCGGCATCCCGAAGGGCTTGACCTTGAACAAGCGGTGGATGTGGCTACATTTGCCCACGGTTTGGTTTTGGTGGCCTCAGCTGACCGAAAAATAAAATGACTTAACGCAGAAATTTATGGCTCAATAAAAACTGAAATCTGCAAGGGATCAGGCAAGAAAAAATAAGAGTGCCGACTGGATTAGAACCTAAAAGGAATTTTACAAACCGAATTATTGATAATGCACCCTTGTTTCGGCCTTGTCCGTGGTGTTTAATTTACTGCGCAACGAACGCATATCCGATGACACTTTTTGTTCGATGACCCTCGCGTAGATTTGCGTTGTGGAAAGCTTTGTATGCCCCAACAATTTTGAAACGGTCTCAATGGGCACCCCGTTGGAAAGCGTGACGGTGGTTGCAAACGTATGCCTTGCCGCGTGGAACGTAAGCTTTTTATTAATTTTTAGAATTGCCGCAATTTCCTTCAAATACTTGTTGATTTTCTGATTGGAAAACACCGGCAACAGTTCTTCTTGCTTGCCTTTAGGTTCTTGGTCATACTTTTTCAGGATGTCAAGGGCTTTATCCAACAGGGGGATTTTAACCGCCTCACCGTTCTTTTCCCTCTTAGTAAATATCCAGTAATCCCCATCAATGCCACGTACAATATGGTCATCACAGAGCAATTTCACATCAATATAGGACAAGCCCGTATAACAGGCAAAAACAAAAACGTCCCTTGTTTTCTGGTGCATCCCTTTGGAAAGCTTACCGGATTCCAAAACTTCAAGTTCCGACTGGGATAAAAATGCCCGTTGGTGTTTTGTGAACTTTAGCGAGAATCTCACAAAAGGGTCTTTCTCGATCCATTCCAATCGAAGTGCAAGGTTCATCATCTTTTTCAAACGTTCCAGATGTTTCATAACCCCGTTGTTCTTTAGGGGCTGGGAACGGTTTATGGATTTTCCGTTGCGCAGGAACTGTTCAAAGTCAATGATGAATTTATAGGAAAGATGTTTCAGGAAAACGTCATTGGTTTTCAATTTGTGCTTCAAATACCTTTTAATGTAGCGTTCCGTAGTGAAATAATTTTTCAGCGTTCCCGGCTTGAGTACCGAAACCATATTCTTGTTGTGGTAGGTAACCAGTTGAAGCAGCGATTTGTGCTGTTCATCTTCCCCAAGGTAACGGGCCTTGATTGCTTGGGCGGTAACATATTTGGATTCGCCCAGAAGCTGTTTGTGGCAAGCCAACAAATCGGAATACACTTGGTCAAGGTAAACATTTAGTGCCTTGCCATCGGAAGTCCTAAGTGTTGACCTTTTGGAACGGGTATCCCAATAGGTAACCGATGTAAATCGTTTTAAACTGATTTCTGCACGTTTTCCATCGACCGTGATTCGGGCATAAATGGGGGCGAAATCATCTTTTTTCTTGGCCATACTCAGCCAAAAATGAATGGTAAAAGTCTTTGAAGTCTGCATAAACTCTCGCTTTAAGTGAATAATCGATTTGTTTACGAAAGTCAAATCGCTGCGAAAGTCAAGTATATTGAATTACCAATGTAGTAAAAATTCTGGTAACAATTTAGGTAACCGAATAGGTAACCTTTGAATTGATATTAAAGCCAATCTTAGGATTTCAAGAAAAATGAAAATCCTTGATTTTCATAAGATTAGCTATAATTTGGTGTCCATTGACACCGTAATTGTCGGGGTGGCAGGGTTAGCCCCTCATTTCCACTCCCCTATGTATCAATGTTTTATATTTCAGTATTCTCAATAGGGCACCTATTAAGGCACCTTCAAAGTTCTTTAGAACTTTCGAGAAAACAAATTTAACCAAATGATTTCAAATAATATCATGCGGCTATTTTTTGTTCGGCAGTTCCGCTGCGTTTTTACCTTTCATTCTTTCGACTACCAAATCTCCCAAGAATTTTGCAAACGGCCCGATATCCTGCCTTACACTGGCCTCTTCCAATGCCTGCATATATTCGTCCCGCTTTTCTACGGGAATTACGGTCCACGGATAGCCACCGGAGGCCAGCATTGCATTCATCAGGAATCTGCCCATACGACCGTTTCCATCCATATACGAGTGGATAAAAACAAAGACAAAATGACCCAGCACGGCACGTACGGAAGCCTCGGGCTCTTCCTCCAGCAGTTCAAATAGGATGGGCATGGCATCGCGCATGGCATCCACATTTAGGGGGACATGCTTGGAATTACCGATATATACTTGGTTATTACGGTAACCGGAAAGGTCGGAAGCCTTCAACAGGCCTGCCACCACACTTGGGTCGAACAACTGCCTGTACCATGCGGCATGGTCTTTATCGACCTGTGTTCCTGAATTTGCACCTTCCAATATGGCTTTGATGCTTTGCTTTACGGATTGGAAAGCCTGATAATACCCCCGGGCGGCCATAGCATCCCGTTGTTTCCTGTCCCCTTCGTTTTCCTCGGTGTCCCATTCGCCAGAACTCACCTTTTGGATCAATTCGGGGGTCACCCGATAGCGCTCAATGGACAGCGAATGGTAGGCATCCGTTATGTATATATCGTCCACGTCCTTCATATAGGATTCATGGTCGGTCCGTATGCCGGGAGCTTGGGGGAAATTGGCCATTACCGCCCTGCGCATCTGTAGCCATATCAGGCGTATACGGTTGGCATAGGGAGAACGTTCCCTTGCCGACAATTTCAATTCCAACCTGGTATCAAAGGGATCTTCCTCCCGGATATCATAATCGGCCTGTTTGAAGGTCTCCATGATCTGGTCGGCTATTCTGTCACGTTGAATGTTACGAAAGGCCCCGGCCAATCGGCCAGCCAATGTGGTATGCCCATTTTCCAATAGTATGGGCAATAATTCCGAAGCATCCCGTATCAACGACAGCGTGGTACGCGCATCGATGGCATTGCTTGTATACACCGACACCCCTGCATAGATGAGGGAGGCCTGTAAATCATACATGCGGATGCCTTCTTCCATTACGGTCTGTTCCGAAGGAGGGATATCGGTCTTCAAATTGAACAGGGAAGTGTTATGGGGTAACGGGGTGGGCTTGTTATTGCCCTTGGGCGACCGTATAAGCAATTGCTGCGGCACCGACCGGTTCCCGGCATGGAGCAGCAAGGACTGGTCTGCCGAAAGCGACCAATCGTCTCCATATTTTCGATTAAGAAACCGTGCTATAAATTCCCAATAGGAACTGTACCACGCTGTGGTCTCACCATCTTTCTCATTGGGGTCCGTGGCAATATACCATCCTTTGGAGACTTCCCGTAAAAAACCATTTTTGACAAGCAATTGACGGTGTTTCACATTAGGGATATCATCGGTATGAATTCCTACCATACCCTGGTCCTGTAACCCTTTCAAAAAGGTAAGGGCCTCTGCGAATCGTTCTCTGGGGGTTGCCATGTTGTTGAATTTATTTTTTTAATCTTTGCTTTTGGGCTAAAATTAGTTTTTTCTGTCGTGTTAATATTAGTAAAACCAAATGTACTAAAATTAGCAAATATAACCGTGGTAAAATTAGTAAATGTATGTCGGTGCATTTTGGAAGCACACAACATAATGGCCCGACTTTGTCAATATATCCCTCTATTTCATCTTGTAATTTTTATTTTACTCTCGATACTTTACATCATTTGAACAGTCCTGTTTTGTAACATATTCAGCAAATATTTGTTACAAATCATTTTGACGGTGGTTTATTTATTTCTCCATTTACAAACCAATAGTTTGTGTATTCGAACATTTTTAAACCATTTGAAAGAATGTGCCCAGGAAAAAGTATGGCAATAGATAGTATTCATACAATATTTCCGAAAATTAAACGTCGCAAAATGTTTGCGTTCAAATTTGTCCGCCTAAAAAATCGGTACCCCCTAAAGGTCTCCCCCAATTTTTCACTTGAAAATTTGAGACAAAATTTTGGCTTCCGTTTGTGTTGTGCTCAAATATTGTTTAATCTAAAATTTCATTATCATGGAAACAAAAACAAAGTCAAACGGAGTAGCAAAAAGACAGACTGCGACCGTTAAAAAGGAAGTACAGGACAAATTGACCAATGAGGCCATTGGAAAAACGGTAGTACCTGAAAAGAAAGTAACGGCTGAAAAGCCCGTTATCAACTTGGATGACCGCATCCAAAAGTTCGAGAAGCTAAGAGGCTTGGCCAATCAACGTGAACGGTTGACGGAAACTTTGAACGAGCTGACCAAGTTCAATTACAACCAAGACGGTTCGAGTTCGTTCCACATCCGGGATTCCAGACATTTGGAGTTCAAGACCACCAACTCCAATCTGATAAAGTTGGTCACTACGCATTTACAGTCCACGTTGGAACAACGTAAAGCTGAAATTGAACAAGAGATTGTCCAATTTGAACTTTAATGAAGCGAATGTCATCAAAAGTGAAAGCCTACTCCACAAGAGTAGGTTTTCTTTTTTTATTCACCTTAAATTTTTCAATTATGTATCTAAATAATTTACAACAGGACGAGATTTTCGTCCCATCGGAAATGAAAACCCTTGAAAGTATTACAGGAATCCAGTCCCGCAGGGGGCTTGAAAATGTCATTGTATCCAATGGCAAAGTGGTCAACGTAGTATCGAACAGCTATGGCCACATTCCCAATGAACTTTTCTTCAGAAAAGCTGAACAGTTATTAATGGATGCCAATTTAAAGTATCACAAACGCACCATTAACAGGAATGATAGGTCTTTCATTACCGATTTTATAATCGAAGACGATAATCAATTCTCGCTAAAGAACGGACAGGACAAGATACTTCCAATGCTACGTTTCAAAAATTCCTATGATGGAAGCGAAAAAACGTCTGGGCATTTTGGATTTTACAGGGAAGTATGCACCAATGGATTGCACGTTGCCCAAGCCGAAATAGCATTTTCTATAAAGCACAGTAAGAACAATACTGATTTGATAATGCCAAAGTTGAACTTGCTCTTTGAAAAGTTTCTCAACAATGAGTACTACGAAATCGCAAGTAAATTTAAAGAAATGGAAGAAATCGAACTTATCAACACCAAAGCATTCGTAAAGGACATATTGGAAAAAACAAAATTGTTCCGTTATGAATGTAGCGACAAGAACGATGACCCATCAAAGAAATCCCGTGAGGTCATAGAACTTATCAACGATGAACCTTTTCCGTCTTATTCCAAACCTAATTTATGGGTAGGTTATAACGCCTTTAATTGGATGTTGCACAATACCTTGAAAAAAAGCTTTTCGCAACAGGAAAAATTGGACAAGATGTTGTTCGATGAAATATATGCAATGGTTTAAGCAACATTGTAAAAGGTTTATCCAGTACCTAACAAAACTGGATTTTTTAATTATACTTCCGCATAACATTCCGCTTAGCACATTTCCTTACATTTTGTTGCTCTGTATTTAGAAAAAAGAACTTCACTACAGACGTTTTGGACACAATTACCTTTTTGGCATTCATTCCTTTAAGCCATTGTGCTTTGTAGAGAAAGTAAGTCTGTCCTGAGCGAAGCCGAAGGACTTCACTCTTTAGCCAAAAATGGATTAAGTCCGTTTTTCTACAAAATTACTCATATCCCTTTATTTTGATTGGCAATAATTTCTCTAAAAACTTGATTTTTCCTCCTGATTATCTTATTGTTTTTAAAACAAATATTATTGTAAAACAATAATTTATTATATCTTTACAACAATTAATTCCTGCAAAGGAAAAAACACAATAAATGAAAAGAACAAAACTGATTTCCAAAACATTGTATATCCTTTGTTTGGCAATGTCATTCATCTATGGCGCAACAACCTTATACGCATTGGTATGTAAATTAACAAACATAAATATTCACTATACAGGAAAGCAAGAGATTATAGCGTATCCCTTTACAGATACACCGTTTCTAATTTTAAATCCAACATGGAGCTATTGGCTGTTTTCATTTCTAATCCCTATCCTTTTCTATGCATTGTTCTTTTTCTTCTTAGCAAATGTGTTCAAGGTGTTTTTACAACAAAGAATTTTTATCGGCGAGAACATTGTACATCTAAAGCGCTTTTATATCCATAACTTATTTGTGCCAGTCATTTTGGTTTTTATCGCTTCTTTCTTTGAGGAAATAGAAACTCCCGTTTTTATCATTGTCGCGTTGCATTTTTTTCTTGGCGTGTTTGTTTTTATTCTGTCTGATATATTCAGACAAGGGCTCAATCTTCAGAACGAACAAGATTTATATATATAGTATGCCAATCATTATCAACATAGACGTTATGCTAGCCAAGCGCAAGATGAAAAGCAAAGATTTGGCAAACGAAATTGGCATTACTCAAGCCAACCTATCGATTTTAAAAACAGGCAGGGCCAAAGGGGTTCGATTTGAAACCTTAGAGGCCATTTGCAAAGTCCTCGAATGTAAACCCGGTGATATCATAGACTATGTAGAATAGCTACGCCTTAAAATATAATAAATGAATACATTGAAAATAAATAATGTATCCCTTGTCTATAGCAATGGATACCAAGCTCTTAATGGTCTAAATTTAGAGATTACAAACGGAATTTTCGGATTGCTGGGGCCTAACGGTGCAGGTAAATCATCGTTGATGAAAACTATTGTAGGATTGCAAAAACCCTCTGGAGGAACAATAACATTTAACGATGTGGATATTGTTGAAAACCCATTGGAGATTCAAAAGCACTTGGGGTTTTTACCGCAGTACTTTGACGTATATCCAAAAGTCTCAGCCTATCACTTGTTGGAACATTTGGCAAAATTGAAAGGAATCAATCAACCAAAAGAACTGAAAGTACAAATTCTAAACCTGCTGGAAAAGGTAAACCTTTTGGAAGCCAGACACAAAGAAGTGCATACCTTTTCAGGAGGGATGAAACAACGCTTTGGGGTCGCACAAGCTCTCTTGGGAAGCCCTAAAATTGTGATTGTAGATGAACCAACCGCAGGTTTGGATCCTGAAGAGAGAAACCGTTTCAATACCCTATTAAGCGGCCTTAGTGAGGATATGATTATCATACTATCAACACATTTGGTGGAAGATGTACGGAATTTATGCTCCACTATGGCCATTATGAAACAAGGTAGTCTTAGAATCCAAGGAAAACCAAAGGACTTTATCAATCAACTGCAAGGGAAACTGTGGAGTAAGGCAGTAGAAAAAGATGACATTCCAACCCTTGAATCGACCCATAAAGTCATCAATAAACAGTTGGTGGAACGTGTAATGCACCTGACTGTTCTTGCGGATAAATGCCCCGATGGTTTTAGTGCCGTAACTCCTACTTTAGAACATGTTTATTTCACTCATTTATCATGATAAAGGCAGTCATCAAAAACGACATATCCGGAATTTTTCGCCAGAAAATAGTTTATGTTGCGTTAGTACTCTTGGTGGGAATTGGACTTTTGGCAGGTTTTCAATTTAAGGTATCATTGGGAGAAGGTGTTACCGAAAATGCTCCATACAATATAGGCTATGTCATGGGCTTGTTAAGCCTCATTCTTATCTTTATAGCAACCGTTTTTGCATTTCCGTTACTGTTTAAAGAGAAAGATGCCAATTTTGGTCCGATAGTTTTTACCACTCCGGTGCAGAAGTCAAATTTTGCAGTTTCTCGTTTTTTCTCCTTTTATACTTTAACAATTCTGGCCTTTTTCATCATCATTGTCGGGTTTATAATCGGTTCCCAAATAAAACTGGCCCATACGGTGGATAGTGCTTTTCATCCGTGGCACTACGTTTATCCGTTTATTGTTTTTGGATGCTTCAATGCCCTACTTATTTGTATGTTACTTTTTGGGGTCGCCCAAAAATTTCAGAATAAGCTTTTGGTTGCCTTGTGTGGGTTGGCACTCTACGTGCTATATATGATCATCATGCTATTTTCAAATGCTCCTTTTATGGCTCAGGCATTGCCACAGTCTTTGTTTGCCCAGAAAATTTCGGCACTGACCGACCCCTTTGGATTATCGGCATATTTCATGGAAAGTAAAGACCTGACCGTGATGCAACGTAACACCCAAGTCGTGCCTTTTTCCAATTACTTTGCATTAAACCGGTTACTATATTTGGCTCTTTCTTGTATTGGCATTTATGTGGGTTGCCGTACTTTTTCCTTCCTGCCAAAATCAAGAAGAAAAGCCAAAACACAAAAGCATTCGGGAGATGTAAAACTTTCGGGAATCAATGTACCTTTCAAAGCTATCGCCCCTATTTTCAGTTTAAAATCACAAAGACAATCCATCTTTTCTTTTTTCAAAATAGATGTTTTGTATCTGTTTAAGAGTATCGCATTAGTTACTGTTTCGGTGCTGCTGCTTTTTTATGTTGGTGTTGAAATGTATTCCGATATTGATATGGGTATTCGTTTTCCTGAAAACTACGCCGGCTCAGGGCTTCTGGCACAAACCATCAATGGTATCTTTTATATAATTGGAGGATTAGTATTGGTATATTTTGTCAATGATGTGTATTGGCGTAGCGACGCTTCTAACTTTTCTATCATTCAAAACACTACCTTTTATAGCCATCAAAAATTAATAGGTCATTTTGGCAGTTTAACGTTGTTGGTCTGTTTCCTGACTGTTTTGCTTTTGGCTGAAGCTATTATTTTTCAATTCCTCTACGGCTATCTGATTTTTGACTGGAATGCCTATTTGGGCATCTTTGTATTCAATACACTGCCCCTGCTATTGCTGGTGGGCTATTTACTTTTCATCAATTATCTTTTCAAGAACAAAACCCTATCATTGGTTGTTTCCATTTTATTCTTTTTCCTGTTGGCTACGCCAATATCAAACTATATAATACACCATTCGCTATTCCGGTTTTTATCCGGTTACCTCGGCACCTATAGTGATTTTATTGGCTATGGAGCATATTTGCCTGTTTTCGGGCTGCGTCTGGTTTTTGGTTTTTCAATAGTAAGCCTATTGTTTCTAATACATTTCCTCCTATACAATAAAGGGAAAAAGAGGATTGGATTCGCCGCTATTTTAATGATGGTTTGTATTGGAGCGTTAAGTTCTAAATTCTATTTGGACGGCTATAAACCGAAGGATAAAGACACGCTTTTGGCCGAAATGGCAGGCTATGAAAAAACCTATAGAAAATACGACGCCATACCGCAACCAACCGTTAAAAACGTAGTCACTCAAATTAGTCTGTCGCCTGAAACGAAGTCTTATACCATCAAGGGCAGTTACGTGATGAAAAATCTTCATTCCGTACCGTTGGACTCGATATTGATTTCTGTTCCCTCGGATTTTGATGTTGAATCGATGGTTTTTCAGACTAAAAATGAAACGATTCCAATAAAAAATGCCGATAACGAACTCGTGCTGAAACATCCGATACAACCGAATGATTCTGCTCATCTTTCGTTTGATTTGCATTACCAATGGCAGGCGGTCAATGGGCATCGATCGTTCAATGCTATTATTGCGGATGGTTCGTTTATGCGAATTAGCCGCTATTTTCCTCTCTTCGGATATGATGAAGACCGCGAAATTAAAGATGACGATATTCGAAGGCAATACCATTTGGGCAAGGCAACAAGCATAAAGCCCTTGGAAGCAAAAAGAACCCATATTGATGATTTTATCGATTTGGAAATGCAAATTTCGGTTTCTGACGATCAAATAGCTGTAGGAACGGGAGAACTCAAAAAAGAATGGCGAAAAGACGGGAAACGTTTCTTTCTTTATGAAGCTAACGATATACCGTTTCGCTTTGCCCTATCATCGGCTAGATATAAAGTGAAAAAAGCCATACATAACGGTGTTCATATCGAGGTACTTTACCACCCGATACACGGGCAAAATGTGGGTGAATTGATAAAGAATACAACACTTACCTTGGATTATTGCAGCAAGAATTTTGGCCCTTATCCCTTTACCTCGATTGTATTTGCAGAGGTGTCTTCTTTTACGCAAGGATTTAACGGAACGGCTTATCCGGGAGTGATTTATATGACAGAGAATATGGCGTTTCATTCCAATGTAAAAGCAGGTGATAATCAAGACGTGATTAATGAATTGGCCGGACACGAAGTTGCTCATTTTTGGTGGGGAAACAATCAAATCTCTCCTGACTATCGTGAGGGCTATGCGATGCTAACCGAAAGCTTGGCGATGTACACCGAAATGATGATTTACAAACAACGGCACGGCGAAGAAAAAATGTTGGAACGCCTGGAAGTTCAAAAACAAATTTACGAGTCGCAAAAAGGTTTTCACGAACCTGTTCCGTTATTAAAAGCAACGCAACAATATACCGATATTGCCTATAACAAAGGGGCGGTTGTTTTTGTAGAATTGAGCCAACTTATTGGAGAAAACACCTTGAACCTTGTGTTAAAAAACTTTTTAAAGGACTTTAAATATCCAAATCCCAAACCTGTTTCAACGGATTTATTGACGGAAATCCTAAAAGTTTCAGATAAGAAATTCCATCAACGGATTAAGGATTTGTTTTGGGAGGAATAAAACTATGTGCCTTAACGAACAACCCGCTCAGCACATTTCCCTACATTTCGTTGCTCTGCATTTCGGAAAAAGAGCTGCACTCAAAAAAGGTCTTAGACCCAATTCCCGTTTTTGGCTCTTCACTCCGCTAACCCCTTCCCGCGATGCGGGGAAGAAACGCTGCATTTCCAAACCAAAACCGTGAATTAAGTCCGCTTTTAAAATAGGAAAGCCAAAGCTTCGGTTTTCTTCACAGGATTATCGGCAAAGCCTACTTTGGGCTTTGCTCGACAATCCTTAAAAACCTAGCTCCGTCTTGTACATTTTAAGGGGTTTATAATGGATAAAGCCTTTGTCGTTTTTCGGGACGTCGAAAAACGGGCACAGTATAACCAATTCTATTCCAAACTCCGTCCCCTTCACTCGCTTAACTACCTGTACGCTCCCTTGTGGACGGCTTTGGAAGAATTGCTAATACTCTTATGGAACTTGTCAAGACCATAGCAGGTTTCAGTGAAAAATAAGGTTTCTACTTCCTTGAATCCACCGAAAAGGTGGATTGCTACGTCGTAGACACTCCTGATTTGTTCCCTGAAAGTCTTGACAAAACCCACTTTATCCATTGGTGCCGTGCACGCAAGAAATCAAACAAACACCCCTTAAAATTCAACTGAATTTAAATCCAAAGGGGATTTATTAACCCTGTCTGCCAAAACAAGGCAGGCTTTTAAAACAATTTATTATGAGTACTATTAAAAATCATGTACAGTTGATCGGGAACGTTGGGCAGGAACCGACCGTTACGAACCTTGAAAACGGCAGGAAAGTAGCACGCTTTTCCTTGGCGACCAATGAGTATTACAAGGACGGCAAGGGCGAAAAGCAAACGGACACCAATTGGCATACCGTTGTCGCTTGGGGCAAGGTTGCCGACATCATCGAAAAATATGCCGAAAAAGGCAAGGAAATCGGCATCGTGGGCAAATTAAAGACCCGAACCTACACTATGGACGATGGCAACCAACGCTATGTTACCGAAGTGGTAGCCGATGAAATCCTGTTAATGGGCAGTAAGTAAACCAAAAATAAAGAGGGTGTTCCCTTGGAAAGTTGCACCCTCTTTTCATTATCAATCTTAATTAGAATAACAATGAGAAACAAAGTTAACGAAATACAGATACGTTACCGGGAAAAAATAAGTATCTCGAAATCACCACAAATGAACAGTTCCGAGAACGTGGCAAAATTGCTATACGAAAATTGGGACAAGGACACTATCGGGTTGCACGAAACCTTTAAGGTACTCTTACTTAACAACTCTAATAAGGTCAAGGGTATTTACCCGTTGTCCACAGGCGGTATTACTGGCACCATAGTAGATATACGGCTATTGTTCGCCATCGCACTGAAAACCCTGTCCGTGGGCATCATACTGACCCACAACCACCCATCGGGGCAGTTGAAGGCATCCCATGCGGATATCGACCTTACCGAAAAAATCAAGAAAGCGGCACGGCTTTTCGACATTCGGGTACTCGACCATTTAATCATTACGCCCAATGGCGACTATTACAGTTTTGCCGATAACGGGGATTTATAAAATTGGATATCATGGAAAACAAGGAAAAGGAAAAGACGGCATTTGAAATATGGTTGGAAAATGGGCAGGACTTGGGGGATTATCCCGATGGCTTCAATCCCGATTTGTACGACCTATAATACTTTGAAAATGGTACATCTAAATTATAACAATCTCGATGACGAAACCCAAGAACGTTTATTGTCGATGTCAAAAAAGGATATTGAAAAGCGGTTCGGGGAACAATTAAGGAACTACGCCAGGGAACACTTTGTAAATTATCAAACCCTGTTGGAGGAAGAAGCGATACGAAATCTATACAATTACAAGTATATTTTTAGAATCTGAAATGTCAAACAGCACTAAACTAGCCCATTTATTATGATGGGCTTTTTTTATGTCCAATACCCTAAATTCCATATCTTTATAGAGTTGGAACGGGATATATTTCCAACGGTCATCACCCCTTTTTGATTTGACTTTCCTTGATGACCACACCCATTATAAAAGCAATTTGAACGGAACGCAGTTTCCGTAAATCGGCAACCGATTTTTAATCGGGTTGTTCGGAAAATTTTGGTCCCTGCGGGACGAAATTTGGAGAAGCAAGAGGGTAACACGCATAGCGGTGTTATAATTATTTGTTTGCTCATAAAGCATTGTTAATCAATATCTTAAAAACATACAAGTATTTGATTAGCAAGGCCTTTTACAGTAAATGCGGCCAGATCGCCCGAAAACAGGGAATTTTTTACTGTAAAAAACCACTGGGATGAACCCGTAAAGAATTTAAAGGAAAATAATTCGGAGACAGGACAAATCTCGAATACTTAAATCTCGATTATCTAGTAAAAATGGGAGATACCTATCAAAAATATCGCTTTTCGGCCATCAGCATCAAAAAGAAAACGGCCGTGCGCTTTCGGACATTTTCCCGTCTGGTGTCGGATTCCCATACCCGTACCCTAGAGATCGTGATGGACTTTTTTGAACGGAACGACCTTTCTCCAAACGATGACCTAGGAATCCGAAATAATCGTACCAACAAACGTATCAATGCCGTGATTGCCATCCTGAAGAACATCGAAAAGCAACAGACCCTGCCCACCAAGGTCATGTTGAATACCCTGTTCCAGGAAATGTCACAAGTGGAAGACCAAGAAAAGGAAGAAAGCTTTGATTTCGGAACGCCGGAACCTTTTAGCAGGGACAGGGAACTGGAGCATTACCAAAACCGCTATGTGGAAATGCGGCAAGAACTCGGGCAGTATAAAAACCGTGTTCAGAATGTAATGGAACAAATGACCTATGTAAAAGGAACATTTGGCAAAGGGCATTTTAAGCTGGATATGGGCAAGGATGAATTTGAAAAACTCAAAAAAGAATTATAGGATGTACATTACCATCACGGCACAAAAAACTGATGGCAACTATGCCCAAAGTTCAGCAGACTTCGTTTCCTATCTGGAAAAGGAAAACGAGGGCAAGACCGTAGAAGAAATGAAACACTTCTTCAATCAATTTGGGGAAGAAATATCCACGGAAGAGGTCATCAGGGAAATAGACGGGAATACGGCCAAGCTCAAAAAGACCGAGCCCAAGTTCTATTCCATCACCCTGAACCCAAGTGCCAGAGAACTGAAAGCCATACAGGATTCCCCCGAAGCGCTCAAAAACTATACACGGGAAGCCATGAAGGAGTACGCCAAAGCTTTTAACAGGGAAATAGACGGAAGGCCAATCAATGTGGATGATATTAAATACTATGCCAAGGTAGAACGGCAACGCACGTTCAAGGGAACAGACAAGGAAATCCGGGAAAACCAACCCTATGCCACACGGATATTGGAATTAAGGAAAGAGATACGTGGCATCGAGGCCGGACAACAATCGGGCAATATCCGTAAACTGAACAAAGAAATCCAAAAACTGGAGGCAAAGGCCCCACACCGATTGAACGGCAAACGTATCGTTCGGGGAATGGCCAAACCAGGACCACAGAGCCATGTACATATCATCGTCAGCCGTAGAGATGCCTCTAACCGGCATGGTCTTTCCCCGGGGAGCAAGCACAAAGCCTCCGAAGTGGAAATGCACGGCAAGTCCGTAAAACGGGGCTTTGATAGGGACACTTTTTTTAAAAATTCGGAAAAGACATTTGATACCTTGTTCAAATATCGGCGCAATTATGTGGAGACCTATACCGCCCGTAAGACCTTTTTAAAAGACCCCAAACTATATTTTTCTATGATAACCAAATTACCGACCAACGAAAAGGCCGTAGCTTTTAAACTACTTCAAAAATCCGGGGTGAACACCACATTGTTGAGTATCCCTACGAACAAGCTCCAGCTCACCATAAAGGCCATCAACCAACTGAAAAAGGGAATCGGCAAGGCTATTGAATCAGGCTCCATCGGGATATGAACTGGCAATGGGAACATATCGCCCTGTATATCGTTGTACCTATTTTGTTTGCTGGAACTGTACTCTATGGTTTGTTCTTTGCAGAATGGAAAAAACCAATGGATAAAAAGTATCAGGTACATTTTAAATTGAAATATGGGAAGTTTAAAATAGACAACATCAAAAGAGGTGTGTCTATTATAGGTTCTGCAGGTAGTGGTAAAACAGAAAGCGTTATCTATAATTTATTGCAGCATTTTAGCAAACATCAATTTTGCGGTATTCTTCATGACTATAAAGATTTTGAATTGACGGAAATAGCCTATCCTTTATTTAAGGAGAATGGGGTGAAATTCTACACCATTGCTTTTGACCAGATCCACTATCGGGTGAATCCCATAGCACCGAGATATTTACCTAATGAGGAAAGCGTGCATGAAGTTTCAAAAGTCTTGATTGAAAATCTTCTGGGATTAGATGAGTCAAGTACAAACAGTACTTCTAAATTTTTCAATGATGCTGTGGAAGGCTTGTTGGGTGGAATGATATGGAAGTTAAAAACGAGCTATCCCCAATTTTGCACCCTGCCCCACATCATCGCTCTGTTCCAATCGCTCAGCACCAAAAAACTGGTTGCCTTCCTGAAATCGGATTTGACTTCCCAAAGTATGGCAAGTGCTTTTTTAAATGGTATCGAATCGGAAAAACAGACCGCCGGAGTAAAAAGCACTCTGGCCAATGCCTTTAAAAAAATCAGTTCACAAAAACTGTTCATGGCACTGTCAAAAGATGAAGTGCCTCTTAATGTCAATAATGAAAAAAATCCTGCGGTACTTTCCATAGTGAACCACCCTAAATATGAATCCGCATATTCGCCTATTATTGCCGCAATCATTCATACAGTAATTAAACAAATGAGCATCAGGGGGCAGAAATCCTCATTTTTGATGATGGAAGAAGCACCTACTATAAAGTTGCTCAATATGCACCGTATTCCGGCTACACTTCGAAGCTATGATATTGCTACCATTTATGTAATGCAGGATAAGATCCAGAACGATATGCTCTATGGTGAAAAAGCGAGTAAGGCCATTTTGAGCAACCTATCTTATCAATTCTTTGGTAAGGTCAATGACCCGGATACTGCAAAATATTATGAACGATTTTTTGAAATTATCAAAACGCCGACCAAAAGCATAAGTAAAAGCAGTGGGTTGAGTTTTGAGAGTCGAATCACCAAAGGCGAAAGAGAGGTATCCAAACGGAGGGCAGACGCTTTCTTTAGATTGAAACAAGGGGAATTTATCACTTTTGCGGATGGGAAGGATAAGAAACTTCATTTCAAACTGCAACCAATTCAAAAGCTATTTCCTAAAAAAGCAAATCTATTTTCAACTGAAGATTTAAGATTGAATTTTGAGAGAGTTTATAGAGAGACTCAAAACATAGTAAAATAATAAGTTATAAACTTAATCTAAAAACAATTCTTTTATTTTTTTTCTTTGGATTAATTTTTTAATTTTGACCAATCGTTCATTTTAAAATATGAGTCCAAGAACTGAAAAACAATTAGAAGCCCATAAAAAAGAAAAGAAGGAAAAAATCATACGAGGGGCACTACGGCTATTTGCAACCAAGGGGTATTTCAATACTTCAATAAGTGACATTGCCAATGAATTGAACATATCAAAAGGATCTCTTTACAACTATTTTGATAATAAAGAGCGATTGTTAAATGAGGCTGTTGATTTTGCTTTAAAAGAAGCATCAGAATTAAACTTGTCTGAAGATGATTTAAAAGATTTAAGCCCTGAAAAAATATTCAAGGCAGTAGTTGAGGGATACTTTAAGTTGCTTGAAGAAAAAAAAGAACTTTGGAGTCTTATAGTGTCTTTGGCCATACATGTAGGGTCAATACCATCAGTTCATAAAACAATTTCATCCATATATGAAGAACTCACCAAACAATTGAGTGAGCTCTTTACCATGATAGGTCACCATGATCCTGAAAATGAAGCTGTCAAACTAGGGGCGCTAATGGATGGCATTGGTATTCAATATATGATTTTTGGTGAATCATATCCTTTAAACTCGATTAAAGAAAACATTATAAAAGGTTACATAAATTCTAAAAAAAATTTACCATGAAATACAAGTTATTATTATTGTTAATGGTTGTTTCTAACTTCTCATTTAGTCAAAATGCTGATGAAATTGTTAAAAATGCTGATGATAAATTAAGGGGAAAATCGTCCTATTCTGAGATCACCATCAATATCAATAGACCAAAGTGGTCCAAAGAATTGAAAATGAAATATTGGTCAAAAGGTTCAGATTATTCAGTTTCAGTAATAACCAGTCCAGCAAAAGAAAAGGGCACTGTTTTTCTCATGCGAGAAAAAGAGGTTTGGAATTACCTGCCAACAATTGAAAGAACAGTAAAGTTTCCGCCTTCAATGATGTTACAGAATTGGATGGGCACCGATTTAACAAATGATGATTTGGTAAAACAATCTTCACTGGTGACAGATTATGATAAAAAAATTATTGGTGAAGAAGAAAAGGAAGGTTACACCTGCTGGAAAATAGAGTTGACCCCAAAGCCTAATGCCGCTGTTGTTTGGGGAAAAATAATCATTTGGATTGATGAAAAAGAATACATGCAGATGCAGACAGATTTTTATGATGAAGATATGTTTTTGGTCAACCAAATGATAGGATCGGACGTAAAAACATTTGATAGCAAGTTACTTCCTTCAAAACTAACTGTTGTGCCGGTCGATAAACCGGGACAATCTACGGTAATTAGTTATAGTCAGTGGAAGTTTGGTATCGATATACCTGATGAATACTTTACCACCAATTACATGAAACGCATCCATTAATTATTAATTAGTAAACAATGATTCTAAAAATTGCCTGGAGAAACATTTGGCGTAATAAAAAAAGGAGTCTAATTACTGTAGCCTCTATACTCATAGCAATATTCCTTTCCTTAATCATGCGTTCTATGCAGTTGGGTACTTATAAGGGTATGATAGACAATGTGGTAGGTTCATATACAGGATATATACAGCTACATCATAAAGGATATTGGGATAATCGATCAATAGATAATTCAATAATTGTAACTAGTAACTTAATTAATCAATTGTCAAACACAGAAGGTGTTGAAACGATTTTACCAAGATTGGAAAATTATGGTTTATTGTCCTTTGGCGACCTTACTAAAGTAATTAGTCTCAATGGGGTTGATTTTAAAAAGGAGCAAAAATTACAGGATATAAATTCAAAATTGATAACAGGTTTCCTTCCTCAAAACCCAAAGGATATTATTATAGGAAAAGGAGTAGCCTCTTATTTTAAAGTAGAAACCAATGATACTTTGGTTTTTGTAGGACAGGGATACCATGGAATGTTGGCTGCTGATAAATTTCATATTTCTGGAATTATAGACTTGAAAAACCCTGCCTTGAATAAAGTTACGGCTATGATGTCCTTGGAAGATGCCCAAAATCTTTTTAGTGCATCTGGCATTGTTACAAGTCTTGTGGTAGATAAAAATGACAATGTCCAACTTAAGTCGTTGCAAAAAGCAATCTCAAGCAAGTTGGACAGTAACTATGAAGTAATGAACTGGCAACAAATGATGCCTGAATTGCAACAAACCATTTTAGCAGATAGTGTTGGTGGATTGTTGATGATAGCTATCCTGTACATGATTCTCATCTTTGGAATTTTTGGCACCGTACTAATGATGACACAAGAAAGAAAATATGAATTTGGTGTGCTCGTCTCTATTGGGATGAAAAAAGGCAAGTTAATGTTTATGGTGTTTATAGAAACCATTATACTATCATTGTTGGGAGTAATTATGGGTGTTCTTCTTGCGTATCCAATCATGTTGTGGAAACACTACGACCCTTTGGTACTACCTGGTACACAAGCCGAAATGATGGAGAACTTCGGGTTTACTGCAGAAATTCCATTTTACATACAACCTGACCTGCCCTTGGTGCATGCTTCACTAATTTTCATAATAGCCTTGTTGGTATCTCTATATCCTATCTTAATTATTAAAAAACTGAATCCTCTGCATGCTATGAGAGGTTAACTTTTTAAAGTAACAAAATGAAAACATTATTAATGATTGCTTGGAGAAACGTTTGGCGTAATAAACTACGAAGCAGTATTGTCATTGCTTCGGTAGTTTTAGGCATCTGGTCTGGGTTGTTTATCATGGCCATGGTCTCCGGTATGAACGATCAGCGTTTGAGTAGTTTTATAAATACAAATTTGTCCCACATCCAAATTCACAATGCTGGTTTTCAGGAAAATTTTGATAAAAAAGATACTATCATAGGAAGTAATACTCTTTTAAAAGAAATAGACACCATGAGTCATGTAACGGCTTATACGAAACGGTTGGTATTACAAGGAATGGCATCTACAGCTCATGGTAATTATGGTGTGAAGATTATGGGAATATTCCCTGATAAAGAAAAAAATGTCACAGATATTTCAGAAAAACTGGTGCAAGGAACCTATTTGTACAAACTAAAAAGAAATCCAATTATCATTGGGGAAAAACTAGCCAATAAATTAGGTGTTAAAGTCAATTCCAAGGTGGTACTCAACTTTCAAGATTCCAATAATAATACCGTTTCAACTGGTTTTAGGGTTGAAGGAATTTTTAAAACCATAAACAGTTCGTTTGATGAGGAAAATGTATTTGTGAAGTATGATGATTTAGCTCCACTAGTTAGTTTAAGTGGCAAATACCATGAAATAGCCATCTTGTGTGATAACATTACTGAAACTGAAACTGTAGAGAACCAAATCAAAACAAACAATTCCGTTGAAAGTTGGGATCAACTTTCACCAGAATTGGGCTATGCCCAAGAAGCCATGAGCAACTTTATTTACATTTTTATGGGGATTATCTTATTAGCCTTGGCTTTTGGCATTGTTAATACTATGCTCATGGCGGTTCTGGAACGAAAACGAGAAATAGGGATGTTGCTATCTGTTGGTATGGATAAACGAAAAGTCTTTACCATGATTATTTTGGAAACACTTTTCTTGGCTTTTATAGCGGCGCTTCTAGGTGTATTGTTGTCAATATGGACGATTGAATATTTTGGTAGGAATGGCATCAATTTATCGGCTGTGGCCAAAGGACTGGAAAGTTTAGGTATGGGTGCAAGAGTATTTACCAAACTGCCATTTGCCATGTATGTAGATATTACACTAATGACACTTTCTGTAGCTTTGATTGCAGCCATTATACCAGCAAGAAGAGCTTTAAAATTAAATCCAGCAGAAGCCGTGAAAGCTATTTGATAAAAATTTAAAACTCAACAAAAATGAATGTTATAAAAACAGAAAACCTAATAAAGGTTTATAATGAGGGTAAAGGTAACGAAGTGAAAGCGCTTAATGGCGTTTCCTTGGATGTAGAAAAAGGAGAATTCACTGCTATTGTTGGACCTTCTGGGTCTGGAAAAAGCACCTTGCTCAACATTATTGGTGGGCTGGACAGACCCCATTCAGGAGAGGTGTTTGTCGACAAAATTGATATCATTGGAATGAAGGAAAACGAACTTATCAATTTCAGATTACAAAATATTGGTTTTGTATTTCAGGCCTATAATTTAATCCCAGTCCTTAATGCCAAGGAAAATGTAGGTTTCATTATGCTTTTGCAGCATAAGTCAAAGAAAGAAATTGATAATAGAGTTGAAGCCCTGTTAAAATCGGTTGGTTTGGATAGTCAAGCATCAAAACGCCCCAATGAAATGAGTGGTGGTCAACAACAGCGCATTGCAGTGGCCAGAGCATTGGCTTCTAAACCTAAATTTGTATTAGCTGACGAACCTACTGCTAATCTAGATTCAAAATCCACATCAGATCTTCTTGACATTATGGAGCAACTCAATGAAAAAGAAGGAATAACATTTGTTTTTTCAACGCATGATCAACGCGTTATTGATAGGGCACATCGTATAGTAACATTGGAAGATGGTAAAATAATTAAGGATACCAAGTAATTAAGTTGAAGTTAACAAAGCACATAGTATTCTATATTTTGGTTATTGCATCAATAATCAATATGACGGCACAGGAAAAGCAAAATTGGGTTTCTGAACATGTAGACTTTTCGGGTTATGTAAAGTATTTAAACACTTCTAGTTTTACTTCCTTGGATAGTATAGGAAATGACAACCTAATTCATAATAGATTAAACTTTAAGATGTATGCCAACGATAATCTTACACTAGCAATCGAATTACGTAACAGGATATTTTGGGGTACTTCAGTTAAATCAATTCCAGACTATGCGTCAATGGTTGAAAATTCAAACCAAGATATAGATATGACTGCTTTATTGATAAATCGGCCAGCACTTATTATGCTTTCAAATATTGACCGGTTGTATGTAGATTATCATTCAAACAAATGGCAGTTGGTTTTAGGTCGTCAGCGTATAAATTGGGGTAAGAATTTGGTTTGGAATCCAAATGACCTTTTTAATGCTTACAGCTTTTTTGATTTTGATTACGAAGAGCGACCAGGGACAGATGCCTTAAGAGCAAAATATTTCACTTCTGGAAATTCCAGTTTAGAAATTGCTATTAATTATACAGATGAATGGAAAAATAATACAGTGGCTATAAAGTATAATTTCAACAAATTTCAATATGATTTTCAAATGATAGTCGCCAAATATTTGGAAAATTACACCTTGGGGTTAGGCTGGGAAGGTGTTATAAAAGATATGGGTTTCAAAGGAGAATTAAGTTATTTTATGCCCTATGGCAATTCCATCGAAGACAATGCTTTTGTAGGTTCCATTTCGTTTGATTATTATTTCAAAAATGATATTTCCTTAAATGTTTCTACATTATATAATAGTGATGGTATAAGTAACACAAATGCTTATGATACTTCTCAATTATACAGTGAATCTATTGACGTAAAACACCTGATGCCAAATAAATGGTCCTTTTTTGGTCAAGCTTCTAAAACATTTACACCAGCAATAGCAGGTTCAATAGCTTCTATATATGCTGCTGATATTGATATGGTTTTTTTTATGCCACAATTTACCTATAGCATATCACAAAACTGGGACTTTGATGTCACAGGTCAGTTATATTATGGTAAACAAGAAGAACAGTTTTCTAATTTAGGAAACAGTGTTTACTTGAGGTTTAGATATAGTTTTTAGAATTTAATTACCTGTCTTTTGCGAATTTACACGAGGTTCAATGAAAGATTTAAGAAAAGTGGCTATGAAAAAACAAATATCAATTTATTATTCAATCATGAATAACTTTTTAATTGAGGAAATAAATAAAATGGGGTTTGAGTGTATTGAAATACATTAGGTGATTTGTTAAATCTATTTAGGTTTTTCTATCCTAAATTCAAAAAAGAAGTTAGGGAAATATACAAAAAGCTAAAATCCATTTTAGAAGAAGCATTTAGAAAGGAAGAGTCTCAAAATGCTTCAATGGATGCAATTGGTTAATATCAAAATATGAAGGTTTAATTTTTTGGTTCGCGATTTACCCTGAAGAAAGAATAAATGAGTTAATTGAAAAAATATAAAGCAGAGGACTAATAATATTTATGGGTTTTTTTAAGTAATAAAATGATAGTGTAAGGATGTTTCTTAAAAAGAAGTAAATCAAAAATTAGATAAAGTTAACCAAATTACAAACTGTTTATTATGAAAGTTTTATTAGTCCTATTTGCTAGTGCCTTCTTTATTAATGTTAATGCTCAAAAAATGAAAGAATATAAAATTGAAATAGCTGTAAAAGCTTCAAAAGAAAAAGCCTGGGAGGTGATAACAGATTTTGAAAATTATCCTAGTTGGAATTCTGTTTTAAAAATGGAAAGTAACAATAACTTAATTATGGGGAATAAATTCAAAGTAACAATTACACAACCAAATGGCAAAAGTTCAAATTTTAAAGCTAAGGCAGTTAGTAAAAATGATTTTAAATCATTTTCTGCTACTCAAGTTGTTATGCTGAATTGTTTTTTTAAGGCAACACATAGTTTTATAATTGAAGAGGTAGACAAACAGAATGTTGTTTTTATTCAAAAATGGGAATTAAAAGGAATTATTGCCTCTCTGTTTAGAAAAAAGATTTTTAAAGAATTAGAAATTTTTAAGAAAATGAATAGAGAACTTAAAGAATTAGTAGAACAGTAGTAAAGTAGGATTGTTATGTTAAGACTTGGTGGATATATAAATATAATAATAGCATTTGCTCACATTATCGGTCTATTTTGGGCAGAAAAAATGTTTGAGATAACAGGGATAGGAGAAGAAATGGTTAAGCTTTCTCAAATACATTTCTCATTACCTTACCTATTGACGATTTTTGTTGCTATTGTCTTTTTCATTTTTGGACTTTATGGCCTTTCCGCAGATGGAAAAATTAAAAAACTCCCAAATTTAAAATATGGAATATTTATAATTTCAGGAGTGTATATAATTCGCGGTGCTGGAGAATTATTGTTTGGTATTCCTCAACAAAAGGCTGTATCCAGTTTAGAAACAATTTATTCTATTGTTGCTTTAGGCATAGGGTTACTGTTTTTATTTGGAGGTTTAAAAAAATGGAAGTTTAAAAATATAAGAGTATAATTAAAACGGGGTGTAAAATTCGCTTAAAATTAAATGGCAGATTTAATAAAAGAAACTTCAAAAAAAGAAATATCAATTTTTCGTACATCAGTAAATTCAGAAAACGAAGTTAGGCTGTAGCCTTCCCCTTCTTAGGACATCGCTAAATTCATAAAATTATCATTAATGTTGTCCGTTTCGGGGAAGAATTCTTCCCCGAAACGGTTCTTGTATTCCCTAGGCGGCATATCCCCGATGGATGAATGGGGATGCCTTGTATTGTAATCCTCCCTCCATTTTTGGGTCAGCGCCCTTACTTGGTGCAGGTCGTTGAACCAGTATGCATCGAGTACGTCCTCCCTGTAAAACCTGTTCAGGCGTTCCATATATCCATTCTGCATGGGCTTGCCCGGTTGGATGAACCTGAGTTCGACCCTTTTCTTTTTGCACCATGCCGCCAAGGTCTTGGAGATGAACTCGGGACCGTTGTCGCACCGTATCGTTTTGGGAAGGCCTATCTCCTCTTCCAGGTGCCCAAGGGTCTCCACGACCTTTCTTGCCGGGTAGTTCAGGCCAACGTCCATTGCCAGTGCCTCACGGTTGCAATCGTCCATGACGTTGAACACCCTTACCTTTCTTCCATCGGACAGTACATCGGCCATGAAGTCCATGCTCCATACCTCGTTGAGCTCGATCGGGGCCTCCAACGGGTTCTTTACCCTTGCCGGGAGTCTTTTCTTATGTTTTCTGCGCAACTTTAGACCCATGTTCCTGTAGACCCTAAGTACACGTTTCCTGTTCCATTTATGGCCTTCGCGACGAAGCCGTTTAAAATATACCTCGAAACCCCTGGTCGGCAGTTCTTCCGCCAACCTCGATAACGCATCGATGACTTCCGTATCGTCCTTTTTGGTACGGTAGTACCACATCGAACGGGCAAGCCCGATTACCCGGCAGGAACGCGATACGCAGACCGAATAGGCCTCCTGGAGATATTTTGCGCGGTGCTTCTTGTCGGAAGGCCCTAGAACTTTTTTGACAGTACATCCTTTAACATACGAACGTCCAGACTTACATCGGCGTACATCTGTTTGAGCTTGCGGTTCTCATCCTCGAGCTCTTTGAGCCGCTTCATATGGGCCACTTCCATGCCCCCGTACTTCTTCCTCCAATAGTAAAAGGTGCTCTTGTCAACACCCATCTCGCGGGAGATGTCCCCGACACTTCTTCCTTGTTCGTTCTCTTTTAATGCCTTGATGATCTGGCTCTCGGTAAACTTGCTTTTTTTCATATGACAGTTAAAATTTAAAGTTAGAAAATTCTAATTTTAAGCTGTCCTATTTTTAGGGAAGGCTACAAGGCAATTAAAGCCTTTACTAGATGTGATAATTGGTTCTAAAAATTGGAACTTCGACTTAGAAGATTGTGCATTCATATAATTCTATGACGTCTGAAGCTATTTTAAAATATTCATCTCCATCCAAAAGAACAAGGATTGATAAACTGCCTTTATGTTTTTCAAAATCAGTTGGAAATCTTAACCAAGTTTCTATTTCTTCATTTAGTATTTCTGATTTTAATGCTAGCTTCTTTCCAAATACCAAAGAAATTGTATCCAATTGTGCTTTTGCAGAAATACAGATTATTAAAAATAGAATACCTTAAAATTTCTTTCTTATCATATTATTGTTCATACACCCAGAGCTTTATCTAAAAATAGGTTAGTAAATTTTAAATTCAATTATTATCCTTTATTCTGCCCTGCTCTTCTTCAGAAGGGTTTCTTTTATCCTTTTCCTTATTAAAATTCGACCCAAAATTGTATGTCAATTGAAAATAGACATTTTGACGGGACCAATCGCTTATAATATCGGCATCAATATTATCATAAATAATATTGCCATAGAATTTGCGATTCAAAATCTCCTCAATACCCAAATTGATTTTGAATTTATCATCCATAAACTTTTTGCTTATGGCAAAACTAAGTCCGGCCAACCAATCGTGTTCTATTTGCCCCTGAAGTCCGCCGGTGGTATAGTATCCCGTCAATTCTGAATTCATATCCCAGGGAAGTTGATACTCCAGGTTTGTGTACCATGTCAAACTCCATTTATCCAAATCGAGTTTTGGGGTCAAATTTTCTGATTCGTATTTATTATAATTTACTATAATTCCGGTATAGCCATCCAAACCATCAAGAAAACTTACAGGTGCAAAACCCCTAAAGCTCCAATTTTCCCTCTTGGCAAGATTGATTACCGACCTGGAGGTTTGGGCCGTGGCATCATCTTGAGATATAATTTCGAATAAGGCGTCGTCTGTATTCTTGTATCCTATGCTAAAAAAGGGTTGATTATCATAAGTAAGATTAAATTGAAAACTATTGGTGAATTCAGGTTTTAAGTTTGGATTTCCTTGCTCAAAAGTATAAGGGTCGTAATAATAGACAAATGCATTTAGGGAATTATAAGAAGGCCTTAAAATTCGATAGCTATAAGATAGATTAGCTCCAAATTTGTCATTAATTTTTCTATCGATGCTAGCACTTGGAAATAATTTCGAAATTCTCCTGCTCCTTACTTCATTTGTATTGGTGGAAGTTCCCTTTGTATTACTGTTTTCCCAACGTAACCCACCAGAAAATGACCAATTTTCCCACTTTTTCACCATTTTTAAGTATATGGCCAAGATGTCTTCATCTACCAAAAAACGGTTACTTTGGTCAGCATCCAAAGTGAAATCCCCATTCGTATTTTGTACAAAAGAACGTAAGTCACTATCCGTGGAAACCCTTGAGTATTTTGTTCCGAACATCCAATTAAAATCTTGATTTAAAGTACGTTTATAATCTCCTTTATAAGTCAATATTTGATATTTTCCATCTTGAAAATATCGTTGGTCATCGTATGAAATTGGACTCTGTCCGACTTTATATAAATTGTTAATATTATCATTGTTGTAATCAACGTAATCAAAATCTAGAATGAACTTATTTTTTTCATCTTCAAACTTATAGTATGGGTTTATATTATAAGTTTTTCTATTACGATCAAAACTATTTTCAGTGAGTAAGGATTCTGATGAACCCGTTTCAATAATTTGGGTACTGTTAGATGCTATCCTGTCGGAATCTGTATTAATAAATCTTGTTCCAAATCCTATGGTATGATGCTCATTTATGTAATAGTCTAGCCCTCCATTGAATCTATAAGTTTTTGGATTATATGGTGAAATAGTCGATTGGTCATAAATTTCTCCATTTACCCTTCTAGTTATAAAAAGGTCTTCTCTCCATGCTGATTTTCTATACCCTGCACCTAATTGCCAATTAAGTTTATTCTTATAGCTTGCAATTGAGCCACTCACCCCATATTCAGGTCGATTATCATATCCCGTATAAAGTTTAAGGTTTCCATTAGTGCCTAGTCTAACATTTTTTTTGAGGATAATATTGATTAATGGACCTGACCCTTCGGCATCAAACTCAGCACCAGGTTGTTGAACCAATTCAACCTTTGAGATATTGTCCGCTGGGAGGTCTCGCAATAAGGATGAAATATCCATATACTCGGTTGTTTTTCCATTTATTAAAATGGTTATGCCTTGTTGTCCGCCATAAGTAATATTTCCATTGGTAACGATAATACCCGGTACTTTCTTCATGACATCCTGTAAATTGGAACTCACCATTTCAGATTGCTCCAAATTAACTATCAATTTTTCCGCTGTTTGCCGAATTATGGGACGATTACTTTTAACAACAACTTCGTTTAATGCTTGAGCTTCTTCCTCTAAGGTAAAACTATATGTTACATTTTGGTTTTCATCAGAAAGGGTAAAGGAATCTGATTTTTGGGTCTTAAAACCTAGGACAGAAACCTCCAGTAAATAATTTCCATTAGGAATATCCATAAAGGAATATACCCCTTTATCATCACTCACGGCTCCTGTTACCACCTTATCAGTATCCGCATGATATAAGACAATATTTGCAAAAGGTAATGGCTCTTCTGATTTATCAACAATCTTACCAGAAATGCTATTTTGAGAATACAATAATCCCGTATTCAGCAAAACATATATTATTATACTAATTCTCATAAATTTTCTTTATTTCACTATATTTTCAATCTTTGACTTGATTGAATTTATTTTGTCATTATATCCCTTATCACTACTATATTTCATTTTGAAGTGATTTTTTTTCAATCTTATTTGAAACGAATAATCTTCATTGTGTTTTTCATAATTAATTTTCCTATTACTCTTCTCTGGAAAATCATCAAAATTGCTCTTAAGTATTTGATAGATTGAAGAATACTCATCATTATCTATGGTTGTAGAAGATACCGTTTCATACTTAGATGGTACGATAGAGTTCGTTGTGCTACAACTAACAGCAACCATCATTAACAAACTGATTTTTAATATTTTTAAATTCATAATTTCTATATATTTAATTGATTTTTAACTAATGTGTAATAAAAATTTTTCTTATCTATTAACTCTGTATGTGTACCTTGTTCTACCATTTTTCCTTCAGATAAAACTATTATCTGGTCTGCCTTTTGAACGGTACTTAAACGATGAGCTATTATGACAACCGTTTTATTCCTAAACAACTTCTGCAAATTATTATGTACTTCTTTTTCATTAGTAGCATCTAAAGCTGAAGTTGCTTCGTCCAAGAAAATATACTTTGGATTTTTATAGATTGCCCTTGCAATTAATATTCTTTGTTTTTGGCCTCCTGAAAGATCATTTCCCCCTGAACCTATTTTAGTGAATTCTTTAAGTGCTAATGAATTGACAAAATCAAATAGATTGACAGCTTTTAAAACATTATTCATTTTTATTTTGTCAACATTTGTATCGTTCATAGCAATATTTCTTTCAATAGTATCATTGAATATATATCCGTCTTGCATCACAATTCCCGAATTCTCTCTGATACTCTTCGCCGATATTTCACTTATTTCATCCAAGCCATATAAAATCTTTCCAGATAATGGAGGAAAAAAGTTCAATAACAACTTCATTAAAGTTGTTTTTCCACTTCCACTATGGCCTACAATTGCTGTAACCTTCCCTTTTGGGATCATCAAATTGATATCCTGAAGGATATATTTATGAGAAAGTATATTGTATTTGAAATTGACATTTTGTATTTTAATATCAACTGGAACTATTTCCGGATTAAGTTTCTTATCTGACTCTTTTTCCTCATTTTTTTGAGTATATACTTCGCTCAGTCTATTAAAACTTAAAAAAGCATCTTGTTGAGATTTTATAAAGTTCAATAGTTGGTGTATTGGGGAATTCATTTGACCAATTATAAAAGAAACACTCAATAAAGCCCCCAATGTCATTGTATCTTTTACAACATAATTAGCCGCCAAGAACGTGACCAAAATATTTTTGAGTTGATTAAAAAATGTAAATCCAATAGATTGGAATTGATCAATCTTAAGTGATTTAATATTAATTTTCAATAAATTGTTTTGAAGGTCAATCCATTCATTTTTCTTATAATCCTCATATTGGTTAAGTTTCATCTCCTTGATACCATTATAAAACTCATAAACCGCTTCCTGGTTTTCTGATTTTGCCCTAAATAATTGATAATCCAAAGTTTTTCTTCTTCTTAACCAAAAGAATGACCATACTACAGATAAGGAAGTAAGTCCTAAGTATATTACAAACAGGTAAATGTCATAGTAGAATAGAATAATGGAATAAATAATTAACGTTAAAATCGAAAAAACAGTTAATATGCTGTCCGAAGTAAAAAACTCTTCAACTTTTACATTGTCCTGTATTCTTTGATTAAAATCACCTGAATTTTTAGTATCAAAGAAACTGATGGGAAGTTTTAGAATCTTATCCAAATACGAATAAATAACATCAATGCTAAAGTTTGCCCCAATGACTAGAGTGTACCAATTCCTCAGAATATTGATTCCCATTATTCCAAGAAAAACAAACAGTTGAGCCAAGAGAATTAAGGTAATAAAGTTTAAATCCTTCTTGCTTACTCCTTTATCTATCAAAGCTTCCGTCAAAAAAGGGAGAGCTATACTTAAAAGGCTGCCTATTAATACAAAAAACATCAACAAGAAAATCTTTTTCTTGTATGGAAGAAATAATCTTAATATGTGATTTATCCGTTCTTTGAAATCGTTTTGGTCCTTTAAAGAATAAAACTTGTCAGTAGGATCGAGAAATAGAGCAATTCCTTTTTCTTCCCCTTTCAGCCATGATTGTTTAAATTGTTCTTCATCCAAAGTAACTTTTCCATGAGCTGGATCTGCAATCTTAAAAGTCCTATTTTCACCTGTGAAAGAGATTGCCTCTAAAACCAAAAAATGGTTTTTGTTCCAATATAGTATGCATGGCGAATTAAAATTATTTACGAGCTGTCTTAAATCCAATTTAACAGATTGAGTCTTAAATCCAATTTTTTTTGCTGCATGAATAATTCCTAGCATAGAAACACCATCCTTACCTATTTGACAAAATTCTCTAAGATTGTGAAGTGAGAATTTATTTCCAAAATAGCTAGTCACCATACTTAATGAAGCTGGCCCACAATCCATTAAATCATGTTGACGGATTAATTCGATATGCTGGTCTTTTTTTCTGAACATTATTATTAATCAAGAAGCCGTTTTGTACATCTTAGAGTAACAGAATCTATAAAAGTTCGTTACGAATTGCTTAAAGTAAAGGGAGTCCTTTTTTATCAGGATACTTAAAATATCACTATTCTTGTTAGGACTAAGAATTAAATTTGTTAGCAGTATATAATTACCATAATATCTTGATATTGAACGATTCCAAAGTTTAACTCTTGACAATCCCCTTCTTTCAATTTTGCCATTATTAATACTTTCTGGTTGATTGTGTATTTGCATATAAATAGCATCATACATACTAGAAACTTCGGCATAGAATTTTGCTAGAGTTTTCACGGTTTTGTAATCTTTACTCGCTGTATTGATATCACAATTAAGAGCCAGTTCAATAACATTTTTATTAGCTCCCTTTGAGTCTTTGTATATAATTCCAGAAGGCTTTATCACTAACTGATATTCAACATTATCATCAGTCACAAAGACGTATTTGTTCCTTCCTTCCTTATTAATGTTATAACTATTCATTATGGTAATGGTTCTATTAATTCCAGTTCTTTCACCCTAACCCCTTTATTATTGATCAAGACTTTTAAGAAATACAGTGTTACTTCTTTTGGTAAACTCTTATGTTCATCAATAATTGATTTAACTTCAACGCCAACTTTGCATGTGTTGATAGTATCTAGTATGGATACGAGTTCTGGAAAATACTTGAATGATAATCTTGAACCTCTGACATAGACATATAATCTATCTTCTATTTTTTCCGAATTAATTTCAAATAAATCGTTTGGAATTATGAATTTGGTTTCAAGATTCGGGAAATACTCTTTTTGACTATCTATTTTTTTATGGTAACTAAGAGGTATATTTTGCCACCCTCCATTACTGATTAAGCATTTTTTGTACTCATTATAAGTTAGCTTTAAAAAATCCAATAAAGGCTTTTCTAAAATGTCTTTATCAATATTTAGGGTATTAACAAAATCAGTAAACGTATTTTCGTTACTTAAATAATCTAACTGACTTTCTATAATACTTTGATCATTTTTGAGAAATAAATTTTTAATGGTCTCAATCATTAATTTGGAAAAATCATACCTGGTAGGATTATTAAACCATAATGTTACTCCAATTGAGAAATCCCCGGAATACCCAATATGATGTTTGTTCCAAGGCATATAATATAAATCCCCAGAGCCAAACTCATATTTTTTTGCATATTTTAGGAGTGGGTCAACATTTTTATTATTAGAAATTCCCTTTCCTACCTTTTCATACAAATCTTCATCCCACACATACATACTCTTATTACCAGGACCCAAATGATAGTGTAATACATTTTCCCCTCTATTATCAGTATGTATTCCCAGTGGTGTCCACCCATAGTTTCCTATAAAAGTTGTTAACTCTAAACCCCACGGTGGAATTCCAACAATATCGAATAGAGGACGAATCGTTTTTAAAATAGTACTTGCAAGAATTTCTGAATGCTTTTCTCCATAATTGGTGATTATTCCAAATTTTTTGCCAAACACACGGGTGCAGTATGATTCGATACTTTCCGAATCGTTAAGTTTATTATCTTTAATCAGCCTTCTTATTTCTGAGTCACTCAACTCCTTATCATCTATATAAAGTCTGAACCCATTCGTAATATCAAGTCTATTTATCCTTGATCTTAACATTTCTCTAGCTCCATTGTTTAATGCATCTAAAGTATCTTCAGAGATTGCCTTTTTATAAACTTGTGTTTCTGAGAAAGAGAGATTTTTCTCGATAAATGAGAACCACCAATCCTTTGTAAAATTTTTTGTCTTCATAATATATTTTTAATTGATCATTTCTTCTGTCATTATTATTTAACTATGGCTACTCTCTTTCCAACCCTCTTATCATCCTGTTCATCAATACCATCTCTTATAGTCAACTTCTCAAGTGCTGATAGTTTTTCAGTTTCTAAAAAGTTATCTGGTGCCTTTATCTTATTTTCTATTTTTAAGTGATTTTTTGGTTATTGGTAATAAGGAGGCGTATATTTATAAACACCTCCTTAATAATCAAAGACTCCCTACTCGGAAGCTTTCTCCTTCTTCTTTTCCTTTTTTACTTCAACATCATCAACAGCGGTATTTCCACCTTTTAAGGTTTCGTTTTCCAAAGCTGATAGTTCTTGAGTGTCCAAGAATTTTTCTGGATTCGAATTTTTCATTTTTAAAAAATTTAAGATTGGTTATTACTCTTGTTTTTTCTCCTTTTTCTTTTCTACCTTAACATCAGTTTCGGCATTTCCACCCTTTAAGGTTTCGTTTTCCAAAGCTGATAGCTCCTGAGTGTCCAAGAATTTTTCTGGATTCGAATTTTTCATTTTTAAAAAAATTTATAATTATATAAGATTCAATTTTAGTTTCAAGACATTAATTGCTCTTCGGTCTATCTCTCGGCCAAGAGTATATTGTTTGTTTTTACAATCAACTCTTCGTGTATAAAACTATATTTTAGTACTTTACTTAATGCTACACTAAAGAGTAGTTGTATTGATGAACAGGAGAAACTACCCTTTTGGGTAGTTCTGAATTCATGGTTGAAGTCAAAAAATCTACAGGAACCAAAGACTTGTTTTTATTATAGAAGCCAATTAAGTCTTTATACCGCATACTCACGGGAATGGTTTCGGAACCTAAATAATTGATAGGTTTATCTACAGGAGTGGCCTTAATTCCCAACGCTAGCATGACCCTTAAAAGTTTACTGTCGCACTCTGCATAAGCTACAGCGTTTTTATCTTGACATATAGGAGCTATGGCACAAACCATAAGCCTCTTAAATAAATTGATATCCTTAACTCCTTTTTTTATGGCGAATCTGCCAATATGCCAAATGGATTTATTAATGTCATAACCATTTAACAGTAATGGATTAATACCGAATATTTTCTGGATAGGCAATATGTCCTTGTAATTCCACCGTAGTACCCTAATCGATCCTATTATGGAATTATCCTCGTCTTTGGAAACAAAAATTCCAGCATTTTTAAAATAAAGCATCTCTTCCTGGAAAATTGAACTTATGTCATTTTCATAATTTTCAGGGTAAATACTACTTGTGTGATGCTTGAAGTTTTCATTGACCACAAACTTGGCCAGGTCAAATAGTTGTTCTAACTCTAATCTTTTTAAATAATTTTTTGGAAGTATCATAATTCTGGTTTTACTTCCAAATCTATTGGGACTACATAGCTCTATTTTTACACAAAATGGTAGTTGTTAGTTAGTTACATAAAAACTATACTAAAGTGTAGTTTTTAAAATGTTAAGAAAAAAGTTACATTTGTAACAGTAAACACTTATACCTACACTATATGGCAGACATGAAAGACTTCTTTTCCTTTAAGAATTCGGTTAATGAAATTCCAGAGGGAAGTCAAGGACAAACATTAGATTATTTAGAAGCTATAAAAGCTTTCTCAAGGACTACATACAAAAGCATCTATGTGATTGATTATCAGAAAAGGGGCTTTGAGTATGTATCGGACAACCCATTGTTTCTTTGTGGCCATACTGCCGAAGAAATTAAGGAGATGGGGTACGCATTTTACTTTAAATATGTAATAAAGTCCGATTTGGATCTGCTGATTAAAATCAACACGGCAGGGTTCGAATTTTATGATAAAATCCCAATGGAGGAAAGAAAGAATCATACTATCTCATATGATTTTCATATAAAAAACCAAGAAGGAAAAACCATTTTGATAAATCAAAAATTGACCCCCATGTTCTTGACCAATAATGGCAAAATATGGAAAGCCATATGTATTGTTTCCTTATCTGCAGAACGACAAGCAGGAAACATAAAAATTTACAAAAAGGGGGACAATAAAATTTTCAAGTATGATCTTGATGGTGACTTTTGGAAAGCCGATGAAAAAATAAAACTTTCATCGAGGGAAAAAGAAATATTACAGCTATCGACCAGAGGTTTTACCATAAATGAAATATCCGAATCAATTTATGTGTCTCCGGATACAGTAAAATTCCATAGAAGAAAGTTATTCGACAAACTGGAAGTGACCAATATATCCGAAGCTATTATGTATGCCACCAATAATAAACTCATTTAGATTGTAAGGCTCTGGCAAACAAACATAATTATGTTAGTCCATTATTCAAGAATTCAATATCGTCGATAAATAAAATTCAGGAAATTTTTTTACTGCTCTTCCTGTAGCGATATCAAAGAGGATATGGGTACACATGGCGGCAACTTTCCAAGAGGCAATTGAAAGTTGTGGAGGTGGCAAATTTTCCTTTTCGCTTTTGTATTTCTCGATGATTTCATCGATCCAATCTTGAGGATTTCCCCAAAATCTCATATACGTTGACATGTATTCAACCATATTGACCTCATTAAATTTCTCATTTGGTTTTGCAATAGCAGATAATGACATACCATCTGGAGCAATTACCGTAACAAGTCCTCCCCAACCTAAATTATACGGGTGAATTACAGGAATATTATTTTCTTGACAAACTTTGTCAAACTGTAATGGGATATCTGTTGTAAAATCCAAGGCATTAATAGCAATTGCATGGCCTTTTATAAACTTTTCAACATTGGTTTCAGTTATAAAACTGTTATAAACCTCAATATTAGCTTCTTTATTGATAGCCTTCAATCTAGCATTTATGGACTCTACTTTCTCGGAGGCGATATCCTCTTCAGTATAATTCTGTCGGTTCAAATTGGATAGCTCTACCTTGTCGCCATCTATAATAGTGATATTCTCAAACCCCAAACGTAGGGCACACTCGGCAATTACACTTCCTATTCCGCTACCCCCCAATATTATGGGACAATCCTTAATGATTTTTTGCTCTTCATCACTAATGTATATTCTATTTCGCAGGTATCGTTCTTGCATTCCTGTTTATTGTTTTGATATCAAAATTAGGGTTAATAGTTGAATTGAATCCTACCCATAAGTGTAGTTTCAATCGGGCTCATTTTTAATAATTTTAACAGAATCCATAACATTCTCATTGAAAAAGTACGCAAACATATTAAGCGACCTTGAAAGGCATATTGAATTCTTGGAGTTTGACAATAGTACCTCAATAATATTCAAAGCTGAAAAAATTATTGAGAAGGCTAAGGAAAGTCTTAAAAAGGCTCGGAAAATCGTGCTTTCTCAAGGGTTTGACAATAAGGAAAGTGAGATTTACTTTTTTAAAATAATCAAGCCCAAGCTCTACAGTAAACTCATTTACCATCTTAAACTATTTGATATTGAAAACAAAAGACCAAGAGGAAGTACGAAATCACAAATCAAATATTTTAATTCCCAGATAAATAAACTGCAAACGTATCTGAATGACAATCTGGATTTCTATACTTATTATCGAAGGGAATCATCTATTTTCGATGAGTATTACTTTTTGAGAGGTAACGCAACAATTAAGCTCTTCCCTGGAACTTTCCACTTTTTAACAGACGAACAATTTTCAACAAGCCATGATAGCATGGTAGCCCAGATTATGGCTTACGACTTGCTCATTATATATATAAAAAGAGAGATAGATAGATTAGAAAATAATGGGTCCCTTCGAGAGTCTCGAATGATGTGGACCAACAATAAAATAGATTTGATAGAACTTATTTATGCTTTGTACAGTACCAATTGTGTAAACAAAGGAAGGGCGGATATCAAAGATATTGCATACGCCGCTGAACGTATTTTCAAAGTCGATCTTGGTGATTATTACAGAGCTTTTTTGGAAATACGAATGCGAAAAAAAGGAAGGACCAAATTCCTTGATGCACTAAAGGAAAATCTCGAAAAACGCATGGATGAAATCGATGAATAAAAACACCAAAGTTCGATAACTTGGGTGTTTCCGTTTTAAGGGACAACGCTCATTTTCTTTGATACCTTTTAGCTAACTATCAAAACTTGCAAACACCCAAACGAATACAATATAAGTCATTTAAAATCAACAAAAAATAATACCCAAGATGTCCTGTCTTGTGAATAAAACTCACCAAAGCCCATCAATTTTGTAAAACGAAAGTCAAATCAGCAAAGAGGCCATCAAATTAGGTGACAGTAATGCGATGGTCTCTTTTATTTAAATCGTTTTATTATGGCAGCAACCATCATTACCACCGAAGATCTTCGGGAATTCAAAACAGAATTGCTCGATGACATCAAACAACTTTTACAAAACCAATCAGGACACGTTTCTAAAAAATGGCTAAAATCCCCAGAGGTAAAAAAGCTTTTGGGAATCTCTTCCGGCACCTTACAGAACCTAAGAATCAATGGCACATTACCCTATACCAAAGTGGGTGGTGTACTCTATTACGATTATGAGGAAATTATGAACGTGATGGAAAAGAACAAAATCCATAACAAATTCTGATATTTCTTTGGAGCAGATAAATTACATCAAGCACCTGAATGCCGTGTTCCTGCAATTCTCGAAAGACGGCCGTTTGAATCCCACGCACATCAGTCTGTACGTGACCTTGTTCCAGTTGTGGAACAATTACCACTTCCCCGTTAATTTCCATATCAACCGGGAAGAAGTGATTCAGTTTTCAAAAATCGGTTCAAAGACCACCTACCACCGTTGTATCAAAGAACTGCACCATTGGAAATACCTGCTATACGAACCTTCCCACAATCCATTCCACGGCAGCAAAATCAAGATGTTCAATTTTGGGACAAGTGATGGACAAGTTCTGTACCCAAGCCATACCAATATCGGGACAAGCAATGGACAAGCGGTGGTACCTATAAACAAACATATACAAACAGTAATAAACAATACAAACGGGAATAAACTTGACCGGCCCAAAAATGAAAATGAGGTCATCGTTTTTTTTCAAGAAGAAAATTGGCCGGAACTGGAGGCCAAAAAATTTTACAACCATTACCAAGGCATCGGCTGGAAAGTAGGCGGTAAAACAAAGATTATCGATTGGCAGGCTACCGCCCGCAACTGGATGCTAAAAGCCGACGAGCTCAAAACAGTTAAGACAGTGGTTGCAGTTAGCCAAAATACGGACAACCTAAAGACAAGTTCCAATAAAAATTATAGTGATCCCCTATGAGTTCCCATAAACCACATATCATCATCGAGGGCAGTGTTCAATATACCTTGGGAACATTCAAGAACAACGAAATCATTTACGATTTTGATAAAATGCTCATTTATCTCAATGCAAAGGGGAAATTGCTCTTTGGCAAAAAATTCAGGATTTATGAGGAAGACCAGAACATACTTTTTAAGCTGTGCAATTATTACATTAAGGACGAGGCGAACTGTAAAAAACTCGGTATCGACATTCATAAGGGCATTTTGCTTTCCGGTCCCGTGGGTTGCGGCAAGACCAGTCTGATGAAACTATTGCGTCATATCGTACCCCACCGTAAACCTTATGAAGTCATCCCCACCCGGAACATTGCCTTTGCCTTTAACAATATCGGCTATAAAATCATTGAGGCTTATGGGGACAAAAAGTTCTACTGCTTTGACGACCTGGGCGTAGAACCCACAGGTAGACATTTCGGGAAGGACTGCAATGTACTTGGAGAAATATTGCTATCTCGTTACGAACTGTTCCTGAACCATAACATCCAGACCCATGCCACCACCAACCTCAATGCCCAGGAGTTGGAGGAACGCTACGGTAATCGGGTACGCTCACGTTTGCGACAGTTGTTTAATTTGGTGGCTTTTGATAAGGGAGCTGGGGATAAGAGAAAATGAGATAATAGTCCTTCTTTCTTCCTGACATCAAGATTGAAAGATACAACTTAACAGTATACATAAAATTTTGATTTGATGTTTTAATTATGTCTTAGCTTTCAGTGTTTTGCAATTCGTTATAATGATTCTTAAAGTATCCTAAATCGTTTATTGCATTCAGTGCATTTCTATCAAATTGATTCGTCCAAACCTCTTGATAGTTATGATAAACTACATCATAAGTGTCTAAATCGTTTTGTTTTTCCCATGCAATACCAATTACTGCGGCTGACTTGTTATATAAAAAAGCAGCTACAAGACATCTAATTTCCAGCTCTTTTCTTCTTTCATTCGAATTATTGAACTTACTGGAAAGGAAGACATAAATGATATGATTAAAGGATGGTGAATAAAATATTCGTGCCCTAACATTTGAGTTTATTACGTGTTCTAAATTATTGACCAATTTTACCCTTTCATGCCGGGTTTCTTGAGCCATCAATTTACAGGCAATTATCATACTGTTAAGAGTATCGGTATTATACCCATTTCTTTGAAAGTGATTATGGGAAATTTGATTAATTATAAAGTCCCACTTATAGCTATTTTTCTTTTTTTCTCTCTCTTTGATGTACTCTGCACTGGTTTTTGCACTTTCATACAAATCATCATCTAAAAAGAGATACGTGTCATTTGGAAAATCAAAACCATTAGATAAATAAAATGCTAATAAATCCTCTTCTCCTTGTCCTGAGAAATGAATGCTTGTAAGTTTCTCTTGTTTTTCTTTTAGATAATCAAGAAAATCGGTTATAGTATCTAGTTCGGAGATAATACAATGAAAAGAAATTTCATCCATGATATTTACATAACCATTGTTCTCAATAGATTCAGGCATAGGGAATTTTCTTTGCCCACCAATTGCTAAAGCTATTTTGTAGAAGTTTTTTTCTTTGGGTAATTCTATTTCTATTTTTCCGTCTTCCAATTTAAAATTAGAAGAACTTATTAAGAACCGTTCAGCCCCATTTAGTTGTTTTAATGAACTCTCAATGGCCCTTTTAGTCCACCTACTATAATCGACTTCAAAATTATCACTTGGCTTAATATTAATTTCTTTAACAGAAATTAGCACAATATCAGAACCGCAGATAATTATTACATCACAAAGTTCTTTACCTTTTTTACCTATAGGATTAGCAAAACTAAACAACGAAAAGAAAGAGTTTTCACACAAATTAAACGCCCATTCTTCTGATTTAGTCATATCAAGCCATTTAGAAAAAACGCTTAAATAGTGTTTCTTTTTCTGTATCTGAGAACTCGGCAATTACATAATCAGAAATATCGAACTCCAACTTACCATATCTGCTACTCACTTCTTCAGTAAAATCAATTTCATCTTCATTAAAAGTAAGAATGTATTGAAAATTTTGAAGTTCATTTGCCTTATGATACATATAGTTCAATACGTTAAATATCGTTCTTTTAGAGATTGCGTGAAATACTCCATCATGAACTAAAAAATCAGGTATATTTCTCTTATTCAATCTATTATTGAGAAAAACCATTAAATCATAAGATACTATTTTTAGTCTTTCTTGTCCCAAAGCATCTGCCTTTGGAATTTGGATGTTTATTGAAAAAGGTAGTTGGTTTCTTTTAGAAGATGGGTTAATGGTAACATCAAAATATGAGTTATCAAACTCCTCATCAAGATATATTGCATTCTCTAAAACATCTTGAAACAAAAGCCTTAGTTCATTCAGCTTCTTGTCAACCTCATTGACTTCATTTACTATATCACGTTTTAATTCGGAAATAACAATGTCTGTATTCGCCATGATAGTCTCAATCTCGTCAATTTCTTTGATGATGGCAGTGTTTCTCTCCAAAAGAGTTTTTTCTTCAATCAATTTTTCATAAGTAGTTTCGATTCTGTCTAAAGCCCCTTTTTCTTTGAGCAAAGAAAATAACTGACTACGGTTTTTTTCTAAGATTTCAAGGTCACTAAGTGCAGTGTGGATAATTTTTGTAAGTTTCTTTTCTTCATCAAGTAAGTACTTATTTCTATTAGCTAAAAGTTGTTTTTTAAACTCTATTACTTCATCTAAACTCTTTTTTACAAAGTTTCCAAATGTTGATAAGGTTTCATTATATAGCTTTTGAATCTTATCAATATCAATACTTGAAACATCAGAATAAGATGATTTTAGTTTTTCTAGCTTTCTGTTTGTTATATGATATAGTGTGGACTTTTCATTTATTTGGCTAATTACTTCGGTAAGTTTACCTTCAATATCCTTATGATTTTCAAGAAAGTTATAATCTTTAAGACTTTTCTCAATTATTGATATTTGCTTTTCTATCTTCAGTATTTCTGTACGAAACTCTTTTACTTCTTTCCCTGTATCAGCCTTTATTTTATTTGTAAGACCTTTTATTGTCTTACTTTTTTCTTCGTAATCTTTAGATACATCATTAAAGTTTACAAGATTTTTAGTTGGTAGATTTAGTAGGTAAAAATTATATAATGCTTTGTCTCTAACATTAGCGTTGTACGAAACGAAATTTAAAGGGTCTATTCGTTGCTGATTTTGCAAGTCATCCTTAACAAAAAACTCCATTAAAGTACCATATCTTTTCCCTTCGAAAAATACTTCACTATTTTCGGTCGGGAAAAAGATGGCTTCAAGTATTCTTGGCATTTCTGATTTTTCGTATTCTTCGTATTTATCTGGGCGATTACTAAAAAATATAGTCTTAAGGTCAGAAAAGTATCGCTTCAAAAAATATTTCTTTCCACGGACTTCAAATTCTAATGTTAAACTATGTTCTTCATCTCTTAAAAAATCATATTTCTTCTGAGAAAATCTTTTTTCCGCTTTTCCACTTAAAAGAGCAAAATCGATTAGACGAACTAATGATGATTTACCAATACCATTTATTCCCCTTGCTTCCTTATCCTCAGAATATTTACCCAAAATGATATTTATACCATTAAGAAATGGAACACTATCTATTAAATTGGTTTCTGAATATAGTCTTATCAACATTATTGAAATAAATCTAATTGCTCTTTATCCGCCTCATTTTTGACTAACCTTATTTTATATTCTTTCTTTTCAATACTTCCTATAGTATGTAAAAAAGTGACTGCATACAAAAAAAGGTCTGGTGTTCTATTTTTATCTACTTGTAAAAATTTATTCATCACATCATCGACCAAAACATACTTTCCCTTAAAAGGACTTTTGCTCATAATTCCTATAATATCAGCCCCTAAAACCATTAAGTTAGTCCTTAAATTACTTTCTGGATGCGGTAATATCATTCTTTACTTGTTTTCTTTCCTATTAGACATTGTTCAAACATATAAAGTAAAATTGCTCTAACATTCAATCTATACCCATCATCATCAAGATTACTATACTGTTTTGTGTATTGCTCCGTCAAATTGTTTAATCTAGCTTTAAAATCGCCTCCAGATTTATTGTAATCTTCAATTACTCTACGCTTTATCAAATCTTTTTCATTATCCTCATATCCTGATATAATATTAGAAATTGTTGTAAAGTCTTTCATAACTAACATCATTTCGGAATTCACTCCATCCCAATCTTGCTCATTAAAATTTAATTCGATTTTTTCTTTTGGAGGGGTTAAATCTTCCTTGTCAAATGGAATAGTGTCATCTTTATTTGCGCCATCCAATAAATCCTGGACAATATCCAAAATATAATCTTGTTTGAAGTATTCACCAATACCTAAAAAGGTGGCTAGTTTTCGCCTTTGGTTACTTGTGAAATCGTTCTCAATTATATGAAGAATTTGCTTTATTCCTCTAATAGAAGTGTTTCCCTCCAGTCCTTCAATAAGACTTAGCTGGTCTGGTGAGATTTCATGATTTACAAGCATTTCCCAATTGGAAAATTGTTCTTTCCAACTATTCAAATACTTAGGAAAATCTCCTTCTTTTTTATCACTACCTAGAACCTTAAACTCAAAATCGGACTTATTATATTTCTTTGGAGCATAACAAGCCAATATCTTTTTTTCGGACAAAATTGTTCCATCATTTCCTTTATCCCTTGTACCTCGAATAGGGATATAGTTTTCTGTACCATATTTCAATAGGAACAACTCATCAACAAACTCCTCGAAGTTTGAGCCTTGTTTTGCCTCAATTTCAATTTTGAAAGCCTTTTTAAGTAGCTGTTCCATTCTATAAATCCAAATCAATATTTAATTCTCCATCCAAGCCTTTTTCTACTATTTCCCTTAAGGTCTGGAGGTTTATTTTATTTCCTTGTTCTGATTCAATTCTTGTAATATAAGCACGTTTTTTACCTACTTTTTGGGCCAATTGCTCTTGGGTTAATTTCTTCTGCTCTCTTGCTTCTTTAAGCATTTCACCTATATTATTACCAGATATTTTCATACAAACAACTTTAAATTATTGTTTTTTAGACGAACAAAGCAATCGCACAAATGTAACTTAAAAGTTTCAATTATTGAGGTTTTTCGAAATGTTCTTATCAATGATTTAGACGACATATAAAAATCTATCTATAATATTTGTCCTGAAATATAATTTTAACTTGTTTAAAAAAAGCAATAATTATCCATTTCATTATTTTGACAGTCTCAACAAAGAACTCCTTCATAGTCCAGCATTAAAATAGTTATATAATCCCATTAAAATAGCCAACGCCATAGCCCGAATATTTTTAGGCTTCAAATAATAACCCGCTTCATCGGTATTGGTCATAAAGCCCATTTCAACAAGTACCGTTGGGCCATGCGCAACAGTCTCCCGAAGTACCTGAAAATTGGCAAACTTTACGCCCCTACTTTCAAAACCAAGCTTCCTATTCAGGTTTGCTTGTATATTATATGCTAGCCAAGTGGCTTCAATGGAATATTTGGCTTTCCGATTTGACACATAAACTTCAACACCCCTTGCATTTGGGTTATCAGAATAATTGCAGTGCAAGGACACAAACACATCCGTTTTGAGTGCCCTGGCCAATCGGCCCCTATCCTTTAGTGAAATCAAAGTATCGGTATATCTGGTCGAATAGATAGCAAATCTATCATCAAAAAGGGTTTTGTTAAGTACGGTAATTTCTTTGGCTACATTCAAAACCACATCTTTTTCCAATATATCATTTATACCTACGGCACCGGAATCGGTTCCACCATGTCCGGGGTCAATGACAATTGTTTTTTGCTGACCGAAAACAAAGCAGAATTGCAGGAGCGAAATCCAAAAACTGACGTTTTTGAGGCCCGGCCCCTTCCAAAATTTTAGAGTTATCAACATAGGTTTTTCAGATTTCCATACGATTTGATGCCAATTCACATCAAACAAAAACAATCGAATTTAAAATTTATTTTATTCACAAATTACTGATTATCAATTATTTGAATTGCAATATACAGTATTTTTCGAATATCAAAATCAAGCAAATTTTAAATCGATTCCATTATGAAAAAATCATTGTATGTAACCATTCTTTCACTGCTCATTTCAAGTACGACTTTTGCCCAGATCGGGGGCATCGAAGATTCCGTCAACGATGTTTCCGATACCATCCGTGCCATTTTCCCGATTATCCTCGGGGTCATATTCTTGATTGGGTTCCTGTTCAATGCAGGACATTTCTTTGGTGAAAATGCCGATTTGAAAAAAGGAATCACGCGGGTACTGGTCTTTGTACTCATTGCGGGAGCCGTAGTGGGCATCTTCACCTATTTAATTGGTATAGTGGTCTAATGAAACGGTTCGAGGTCTATAAAAACATTCGTAAGCGGGCTGTAATTATGGGGTTGCCCATATCCCTGTTCGCCTTGATGATGACATCCGTTATCAGCTCTTTACTGTTCATCATCTTTTCGTTCAGTTTTGCGGTCATCGTTTCCGTATTCCTATGGAACGGGACATTATATACAGTGCTGGCCCACCTTACCAAAAACCCTGCCTTGATGCAAATCAAAAAGGTATTCCCACAGACCATTAGCAACAAGAAGCAAACCAACCTGTACTATGAAGGCCCATAATGGGCATTAATTTGAAAACCTATATGAATAAAATAAATCTATCGGCATACCATCCCATTTTGGACATCCAGGGCCATATAATCTTTGCCAACAATGGCAATGTGGTCTTGGGCTACCAAGTGGACAATCCTGAAATCTACTCCCTGTCGGAAAAAGACTTTGAGGACATTCACGGTTCGTGGTTCCAGGCGTTCAAATCATTGCCCGTGGCTACGGTAATCCACAAACAGGACGTTTACCGCAAAAGCCACTATACGGCGAACGAGTTGCCCAATGATACCTTTCTCCAAAAAGCGATCCACGATTATTTTAAAGGGCGGGATTACCTGCAACATAGTTGCTATCTGTTCTTTGTCCTTCCTCACAACAAGACATTGAACGCTGCCAAGTTTACCAATCCGTTCCGTAAGATCGAAAAGGGTATCCATAAACAGATGGGCCATACCGTACAGGAGTTCATCGCTTCGGTGAACGATGCCGTTTCCTTTGTCAACAATAGCCGGAGGGTGTCCCTTTTTCCATTAAAGGAAAAAGAAATCTTTGAATTGACCGATACTTATTTTAACGGGTTCAACGACGGCTTCGATACCGATATTCAATTGAAGCCTGCCCGCCGTGGTGGGAAATCTAACATTGAAATCGGCGAAAACCATTTTGATGTGCTGGCCATCAATAACGAACTGTGTTTTGGCGATGTGGTACAGAGCAGCAAGACCAATGAAAAATTTACTTCGGACGATTTTGTGTTCCACCAAGGGTATATCGATGGATTGGGACTGAACCTTAATGAAAACCATATCGTCAACCAAATCATCTATCTGGACGACAAGCACAAATGGCGAAAGCTGCTCGATAAAAAAATCGAGGAACTGAAGAAGAGTTCCAATTTCGGTACGCAAAATAAGGTTGTCCTAAAGAAAATCGAGGACATCGTTGCCAAAATCAACGAGGATGACAGTTCGCGGATTATTCGAGGACATTTGAACATTGTTTTTTGGGATAAGGAGGAAGCACAGTTAGAAAGAATCGCTTCCAAAATCAAGACCGAGTTCAAGGAATTGGACGTCGTGCCTTACTACCCAAAGGGAGAGGAACGGAAAAACTATTTTCTGAACTCCTATTGCTGCCATGCCTCCAACTTTTCCAACGAGGATTTATACGTCACCGATTTAAAACACGCCCTTTGCTTGTATATCAACAATACCAATTACCAATCCGATGCCACGGGTATCATCTTTAACGACAGGCAACATAACATACCCGTACTGAAAGATGTATGGGACGAAAAAAAGAAACGCATCAAAGCCAGGAACTTTGCCGTTTTCGCCCCTACGGGCGAGGGCAAATCCTTTTTGGCCAATAACATCTTACGTCAATATTTCGAGCAAAATGTGAGACTGGTCATTATAGATTTAGGTGGTTCTTATGCCAAGTTTGCCAAGCTTTATCCTGATAAACACATCATTCTGCGGTACGAGCAAGGGAAAAATCTGGGCATCAACCCCTTTTATATCTCCGATGACAAGGATTTGACACCAGAGCGATTAGAGGATTTAGCCATTTTCATTTTGGAACTTTTGGCCTCCGGAAAAGCAACGACCAAAGCTGAAGAAGTTGCGGTCAAAAAAGTATTGCGACACTACTATTTACAGAATAGGAACAGTACCCATTCTTTAGAAAACCTATACCGATTCGTCGATGTGAAGAAGGACAGCCTTTTGGAAGAGCTGCACATCCAGGAACAGCATTTCAATATCTATGATTTTCTGCACATCCTTTCGGAGTATGTCGATGATGGACTGTACAGTTTCCTGTTCAACGTCAACGAAGACCAGACCTATAAAATCGAGGACAAACGGCTGATTGTCTTTGAACTGGACGAAGTGAAGGACAACAAGGAAATCCTATCCGTAATGCTCAAGCTCATCAAGTCCGCTATCCAACGCACCATTTGGAGGAACAAGGCCGAAAAAGGCATTATTCTCTTCGATGAGTTTGCCAAACAACTGAAGTTCGGCAACGTACTGGAAAGCGTGGAGTTCTACTATCAGGCCATCCGTAAACAGAACGGGGCCATTGGGATCATTCTCCAGTCCATCAACCAATTGCCCAATAATTCCACATCGGCAAGCATCCTTGAAAATACCCAGGTCATATACAGTCTAAGGAACGAAAAAGGGTATTCTGAACTACAAAAGAGGCTTAACCTCTCCAGTCATGACCTGAACCAATTGAAATCCATCCGGAACAACCTGACCGGGGATAGAAAGTACACCGAGATGTTCATCAAGATAGGAAAGGAAAGCAACATTTTCCGATTGGAAGTACCGCCGGAAGTCTTTGCCGCTTACCTCACCGACGGACAGGAAAACGAGGCCATAATGGCCATCTATAACGAAACAAACGATATGGAAACGGCCATTGGTCGCTTCTTGCAAGAATCACAATAATAATCACTTTAAAACACAGAAAAATGAGAAACAAAATCAAAATTTTAGTATTGGCACTAACCTTGGCCTTTTTATTGCCCGGCCGTGCCACGGCCCAGGGGATGCCCGTGTATGACAACACGAACTTTATTTCCTTTATGAAATCGTTGGTCGAATCCGCTAAACAGACCAGCAACCTGATGCAGACCGTCAAGTTTCTAAAACAGCAAAAAGAGAACATCGATAAGGTCAACAATGTCATCAAACAGTTAAAGGCGGTCAAGGAACTTGCCGAGAACAACCAACGCCTGTACCAAGTGGTGCAGGGCGATTTAAGGGAAATATTGAATTCCCCGTTTATCAAGCCCGATGAAGTTACCCGTATATCGGATTCCTTTGATGCCATTTTGGAAAATTCCATAGCGGCTATGGAATACATCGACCAAATCCTGTCCAGTGACAGTATGAAAATGACGGATGCCGAACGTGCGGCGGTCCTCAAGGAAAAGGAACTGGAATCCAAGGAAATGGTAGCGGAAATCGAGGCGAAGACCAGACGGTATCGGGAGATTATCGCCTTTCGGGAAATGCAACACAAAATCAATAACCGGGAAACGAATTATTGATGTCGGGTATTTTTTTGGGCATAGGACTGGAATATGTGGACACTATTTTTCAAACCATAAAAAATAGTGACTTCTCGCAATATACCATTGGGGGCATGAAGGCCCTTGCGGTACTGTTCTTCTTGGTCAATATCCTGAAAAAATACAACGAGGGCGTAGCGAACAACGAGGGCTATACCTGGGGGTTAACCCCTGCGGAACTGGCCAAGAACTTCGCCGTGGTCATTCTGGTCATTTTCTCAACACAGGTATTGGGCGTTTTCGATGCCATTTTGGTGGCCATCGAGACCCGATACCGGGACACGGCTCCGGCACTCCTCCCGTTGCAGATGCAGGATATTGACATCGAACAGGATGTGGGTGCCTTGGAAGCCGCCAAAAAAGCAATGGCTATATTATATGAAGCATTGGTGACACCATTGTACGGGATGAAGATGCTGGCGTTTATCATCGGGGTGTTCCTTTGGTTGTTGGATTTGTTCATCTATCCCTTGTTTCTGGCGGAGCGGTTTTTCCTATTGGGCATCATGCAGGCTTTTTTCCCGTTGGTCATCAGTTTGGCTGTCTTTGAAAAGTTCAGATCTTTGGCGTACAATTTCTTCAAGCTGTATGCCGGGGTCTATATGTTGGTGCCGGCCTTTTTCTTGGTGAATGTATTCGTGAACAACCTCTACACCGAAATCAATACGAATTTTTGGAGCAACCTGTTCGGAACGGATTGGGGGAGCAGCTTTTTTGCCCCGTTGCTGCAATTGGGTTCCATCGGGTTTATCGTATTCCTGAAGTTCAAACTGTACCGCAGGGCCATCTCCTTCACCTTTAAACTTTTTAGTGCCTAAGACATTAGGTTATTATTCATCCATACTTAAAATGAAAACACCTTATAAAAACATATACGACATTCTAAAGCTCAACCGCTTTATTATATTGACGGTCGTTATAGGGGCCGTACTGACCTGTATTGTTTCCGTACTGATGGTCATCAAATTACATAAGGAAACAGTTAATAATGCCTTTGTGGTCAATTCGGACGGTAGCGTGATTCCCTTGAAATTGGTCTCCCAACGGGAAAATCTGAACGTGGAGGCATTGGCCCATCTGGAGCTGTTCCATACCTATTTCTACAATATCGATGCGAGCAATTACGAAAGAAATCTGGAAAAGGCGCTGTGGTTGGGCAATAGCTCGGTGGATGCCCTGTACCGCCAGAAAAAGGCCGATGGGGTCTATAACCGTTTGTTACAGTATTCGCTCGTTCAAAAAGTGTTGAGTATCGAATCCAAAGTGGATATCCAAAACGAGCCTTACAGATTTGAGACCAGGACCACATTTGAAATCAATCGGGGTTCCATAACCGATACCTACGAGCTTATCACAACAGGCAACCTTATCAAGGTGGACAGGAACTTTCCGAACAATACCCACGGATTGCTGATTACCGCCTTTTTTGAAAAAACATTACGAAAAATCAATGATGAACAATAAAACCTGTACAAAATGAAGGTAGAAAAAAACAAAATCATCTTTTCCATTGTATTGGTATGCATCCTGCTTTTTATAGGTAGCTATGCCATGCTGGTATTGGGAGAGGATGAAGAACCGACCTTGGAAAATAACCAGGTTCCCGTACCGGAACTGGAGGACGACCAAAAACAGTACGATTCCAAATTGGATGCCCTGAACGATTTAAAGGAGGTCAGGCAGACCAACGCACCAAGCATCTATGATGAACGGCTATTGGATTCCACGGGGATATATGACCCGGATTTGTTGGACAAGAGAAAAATGCAATTGGTGGACAGTATCTACCAACAAGGGCAGATTAAGTATTTGGAACAATCCTATGAAAACATCAATCCGAGATACAGGCCATCGAAACCGACTATTGAGGAGAAAAAGGACACTATCGATGTCATTTATGAACAGGAAACCGAGGTCGTAGTCAAGGAACGTGCTTTGGAGCACCAGCTCTTTTTTGCTTCCCATCCCATTGAGAATGATGATTTGAATGCAAAAAGCACGGACGGTTTCATCTATGTCCGTGTGGATGGCACGCAGACCGTCAAGACCAATTATCGCCTACAGATGCGACTCCTTAAAGATGCGACTATTTACGGAAAATGGATTCCCAAGAATACGCCCATTTATGGATTTGTCAGCTTTAAGCCCAATAGGACAATTATCGATATTGAAAACATCAATCATCAACCCGTAAAATTAAAGGCTCATGACTATCAAGACGGTAGCGAGGGGATTTATGTAGAAAACAGCTTTAGGGCCGAGGTCACCAATGAAATCGTTGGCGATATGGTTGACGATATCAACATTGCCGGTGTACCACAGGTCAGCGGGTTCAAGAAGATTTTCCAGCGGAACCACCGCAATGTCAAAGTAACGATTACCGATAACTACAGGCTCATTTTAAAAATATCCAAGACCAAATTTCAAGGAAAGCCCATGATGGGCAATTATTAAATATCAATCTTATGAAAACTTTTATCACTTTACTGTTATTGACTTTTACAATCTCGATACAGGCACAGAGATCACTCGATACCATTTATGCCAATGACCAAAAGAACGTTGCTTTGTTCTTTCCCAAACCTATTCGACAGGGTATTACAGGAGCTTCCCATTTTGTATTTACCTACAACCGTGAGAAGGAACAGTATTTTGGATTGTTACAGGCTAAACAGGGGACCGAAAGCAACCTATTGACCGTCACCAGTGACGGCAAGGTGTATTCCTATATTTTGAAGTATTCCGAAAAACTTCCTAAACTCAACTATTTCATCGATGAGGATGAAAGCATCGGCAATGAAAGTCCTATAATGGAAATACCCAAAACTGGAAACAGTATAACAGCTTCCAATAAGGACAGAACGGCTTATTTTGGAAGGGCAAGCGAATATTTGCTCAGATCCAGTTCTGAAACCATTGCCACAGAACGCAAAAAAGGAATCCGGTTAAAGTTACAGAAAATGGCCTACGATGCTTCCGAAGTGTATCTGGTCATAGAGGTCAAGAACAAATCCGGAATCGATTTTGAAATCGATTATCTCAATATGTACCGTGCCAACGGGAACAGCAAACGTAAGGCCTCCTACCAACGGTTACAGCAAGAGGTAATCTATAAACATAAAATGCCCAAGTCTCTTGCCAATGGACAATCGCAACGATTTGTATTTGTGCTCCCAAAGTTTGTCCTGGGCGATAACGAAAAACTGATGCTGGAGCTGAAGGAACTGAACGGGAGCAGGAAGATGATTTTGGAGACCAAAATTTAAGAGATATTTTTCACCCCTTTTTTTGTGATTAAAAAAGTATATTTGTTATAAATATAACAATATGACAAAACAAATTAATGGAAAATAGAACAGAAGGAGCCTGGATAATTCACCATACAAAAAAACTTCAAGAAGTTACGAGAACCTCTGATTTTGAAGATATAGAACTTGCCGGAAAATGCGGTTTGCTTTTATCTAGTTTAGCCGCTTCTGAACAGGAAAGCACACTCAATAAGGATAAAGTAAATGCAATTTCTGATTCTTTAAACATTAATAAAAAATTAGAGTTACCTATAATAAAACAAACTCTCAAAGATGCTCATTTAATTGACATCTCTCAAAGTGGTGATATTTCAATCTTAGGTATTACAACTTCTGGGGTTTTAACTCACACATCCGAAATTTTTAATGAATCTTCAAATAATTTCCAAAAAGCATCTTTAGAACTAACCAACTATAGTTCTGACAAACCCATAAAAGAGAAATTATTAAAAGAATATATCGGAGATAATTATAAGCTTGACAGTAAAACTAATACAAAACTATTTCAACAATCCGAAGATATTGGAATAATAGATTTTGAACAATTTGATGGTGCAAAAACTTATTTTAATGGAAATCTTTTCAAAAGAGATTCCGTCGAAAAAACAGCGAAAGTATTAAGTTCTTTAAGTTCCGATGATGCAAAAAAAGTTTCAGATCTAGATATTTTAATTTCTAAAGATGGATGTGTAACCATAGAAACTGCTCTTACAATACTTGGACAGACTCTAATGTCAAAATTACAATCTATCGCTATGTATGATTTTAATGAGGTTAGCAATAATCAGCATTCTAAAATATTTTTAACGAAACCTTCTTCTTTTGCAAAATTTGGAAACCCATTTGAGGATGATGCATTGGATTTGGCTAAAGCTTTTATTTCTTCGTTGATTTATGGCTTAAAAGTTAGTACTTCAAATCGAGGAAAGATTCAGGATTATTCAATGCTTACAAACACTTTAAGAAAACTATTAAGAGGTGAAAGAGTTGGTCCATGTACAGCAATTGGGCAAGATTATCAAGTATTAGAAATGAATAGAGTAATTCAATTGGAACATGGTCACGGAAGTAGGTTTTATATGAGATTATTGAAATATGATATTGCACAAATAGCTCTTGATGTAATTGAGAAAGGAGACCTTGCGGAAAAATCTACATTGGAATCAGGAATTAGCAGTACTAGTGTTTCAAATTATACTGGACCTGAAGAGAATAGATGGAAAGTCCGCAGGAAAAAATCAACATCACCTAGTCTAAACGTTGGTGAATTATTAAGAACAATGAGAAATTAATATGGAAAAACAAACAGAACTTTTTAAAGGCGAGTTAATGGAAGAGAAATTACGTTTGTATTTTCTAAATAATGGTTATTATGTAGCACGTGGAATAAAATATGTATTTGAAGGAAATGAAATAACAGATATTGACTTGTTTTTGTATGGCCGAGTGTCAAGTTTGAGTAGGGAACGAACAAATGTTGATATTAAAAACAAAAAATCTCCTAAAGCATTTGAACGAATTTTATGGGCAAAAGGTTTACAGCAATTGCTCGGATTCGACAGTTGTGTGGTTGCAACAACCGACAGAAAAGAAGTTGTTAGAAAATACGGACACAGGCACGATACAACTATTTTAGACGGTAGTTTTCTTCAAAAACTGTCTTATAATAATATAGAACGAATTTCCGAAGAAGAATTATTAGCACTTTTTAATTCTATAAAAAGTTATAAAGAGTTTAAAAATCAAACTTGGAAAACCCTTTATGAAAAATCTAAATCTCGATTACTAAGTGAACTAGATTTTAGCGGTTATAACTCAACCTTAATAATTCTTTATTATTTCATAAAAAAGTGTTTTGATGCACAAAAAAAGGAAATAGCATTAAGAGCTACTTACATTATACTTTCCCATAGCTTTTTAATTCTTGACTATATATTAAAGGATATTGCTTTTTTGGAACCTGACCAAAGAAAATCAATATTAAGCGATGGCTTTAAATATGGAAATTTGGGGCAAGAAGGAGTTGACAGGACTATTGAAATGGCAGTAAAAATTGCCAGTTCCAAAATGTCTGTAAGCCAGATTAAAAAATCTTTAGACACAACCGAAATGGATATTTTAAAAGAATATTACTCTAAAGTTGAAACTATCAAAGGAATATTTAAATGGGCAATATCATTTGAAAAAAAAGCATTTGAAAAAAGTTTAACAAAACCAAATGACCTTGATATCGAATTAAAAGGCTCTTTAGCCCTTATGCTCGATTTTTTCAAAATAAATCGAAAAGATTTTTTTGAACTCTACAAATAAATCATTCAAAGATGTTACTTAAACCCAATCCGCTTCCTGTTCTGTTGGTCAATCTGTACCTTATCCTTTTGTAAAGATAGTTCAACGCTTGGTGGATGTCCTTGAATTTAACGTTCATTTCTTTTTCAAGTTTGGCTACTTGTTCCTTTAAATTACCATAGTCCGCAAGATGTTTCCTATACATGACAAAAGCCCGGACAATGGAAATGTTTGCCTGTATAGCCTTTTTACTCTTCAGTACACTTGAGAGCATGGCAACCCCTTGTTCGGTAAATGCAAAAGGAGCATACCGTAAGCCCATTCTATTTGATTCATTGGACATCACAAATTGTGACCTCCAATTTTTCAGTTCACTCTTTGGTCAAGTTTACTTCAAACAATCCTCAAATGGTCGTGTGCCGTTTCCCTATAGTTCGGACTCCTTTTTGATTCCTTTAGTTTTGCCTTTAATTTGGTCATATCGTTACTGATTTTCCTTTCAATAACCCTGGCATACTTTTGCGTAGTGGACAGTTTGGTATGCCCCAATAATTTAGAGACCGTTTCGACGGGGACATTGTTTAAAAGCGTTACCGTTGTGGCGAAGGTGTGCCTGGCCACATGAAAGGTCAAATGTTTTTTGATATGTGTACGTTTGGCAATTATCTTTAGGTATTCGTTCACTTTTTGATTGGAATAAACGGGCAATAAAGAGTGCCCGTTATCGGCATTGGGAAAATCCGAATAGCGGTCAAGGACTCTTTTTGCCTCTTCAAGAAGTGGAACTTTTACAGGAGTGTTCGTCTTTTTACGCCGCACATTTATCCATTCCTCCCCGTCGATGCCCGTAACGATATCGTTTTTCTTCAACAGCTTTACTTCTATATAGGCAAGCCCCGTATAGCACGAGAAAATAAAAATGTCCCTGACCACTCCTATTCCAATCTCCTGTATATGGGAAGAGGCCAATTTTTCCAGTTCTTGGGAATCCAGATAATCGCTGTCGTATTGTTCAAACTTAAATTCGTAAAAGTTGAAAGGGTTTGTTCGGACGCATCCAAATTTCGTGGCGATGCCCATCAATTTTTGGAACCGTTCCATGTGTTTCATGATGCCATTGTTGTTCAATGGTTGGGATTTCCTCAACGGGGGACAGGTTTGGAGGTAGGTTTCAAATTTGGCAAGAAAGGCATAATCGATGACCGCAAGGTTGATATCGGGGGTATTATACTTTTTCTTTATAAACCTTAATAGGTACTTTATTGTAGCCGAGTAGTTTTTGGCGGTTCCCTGTTCGAGTTTTTGCAGTTCATGGTCGGTATGGTATTTGACCAGTTCCGACAATGTACCAAAGCTCTTGTCCTTGCCCAGATAACGCAGTTTGATGGCCTGGGCGGTAATCAGCCCGTTTTCCGAGTGCAGTTGTCTATGGCAGTCCAATAATTTTGCGTAGACATCGTCCAGATATCCGTTGGTATCCTTCGCCTTAGAAGTTCGGGGGTTCAACCTCCCCGATGCCTTGCACCAATTCTCTTCGGTGGTTGAACGTTTTACGCTGATATCGGCACGGATGCCGTCAACATTGACACGGGCATAGATGGGTATCTGCCCGTTTTTTTTTCGGCACGACCTTTTGAGCCAAAAATAGACATTGAATGTTTTTGAGGTTTTCACGATTTTCGTTTAAATGGAACAATCCGTTAAACGAAAGTCAAATCACTGTGAAGGTCAAATCGGGCAATATCCGCAAGTTACGAAATCCTGCCTGAAAAAATAGGACACCTATTAGGACACCTTGATATATGGTCTTAATTGATATCAAATGAAAACCAATAAAATGTATTTCATTGGTTTTCATTTATTTACAGATTTTAAAATTTCTTTTAAAACCCATTTTGTCGGGGTGGCAGGATTCGAACCTGCGACCTCCTGCTCCCAAAGCAGCCTTTTTATGATTTAATATGGTTTTTAAAAATAATTTTTATGTTGTAAATCAATTATTTACATATTTTATAAAATCATAAACGACCATATAAAACCACATTTTGAGTGCAAATTGAGTGCAAATTTTTAGTATCTTGGGTTATGAAAACAAATACAACCCTTTCCCTTGATGCCCGGCGAGAAAGAAAAGATGGTACCTGCCCCATTATATTTCGATTGAGCCATCACCGCAAAACTATAGCTATTCCATCTGGTATTTCTGTACCTCCCGTATATTGGGACCAAAAGAAAAGGGAGGTCAAAAGAAATTATCAAGGTGTAAGCTCGGTTACCCGACTGAACAATATGCTCACCAAAAAGAAGACCAAATTTACGGATTGTATCAATGTTTTGGAGGAAGAAGGCCGATTGAAAGGTCTGAGTATATTGGAATTGAAGAATATGTTATCCCGACCAACGAACAGTATTTCCTTTTTCGAGTTTACGAAGACCTTGATCGCCGAGATGAAGGAAGCCAAGAAATTTGGGAATGCCCGGGCATATCAGCAGGTATATAATGTCCTAAAGACGTTTAACGGAACAGGAAGCCTTCGATTTGAGGAAATTACCTATCAGTTTCTAAAACGCTTTGAAACAGCTCATTTGAAAAAAGGAAATAGTATCAATGGGCTTTCCGTGTATTTAAGAACATTGCGGGCAATTTATAATAAGGCGATTACCCATGGGTTGGTTGCCCGGGATAGATACCCGTTCACCCGTTATAGGATAAAATCAGAACCTACGGCCAAACGTGCTATTTCCAAGGAAAAAATAAAACGGATTTTGGAGTTGGATTTAAAACCTGCCTCTCCCCTATTCCACGCTCGTAATTACTTTATATGCTCCTACCTTATGAACGGTATTTCATTTATAGATATGGCCTTTCTCAAAGCAAACAATATTGTCGATGAACGAATTCAATATCGTCGGCAAAAAACAGGCAAAACCTATGATATTAAAATTACAAATCAACTTTCACCTATTTTGGATTTTTATCTTATTGATAAAAAAGATTATGATTTTATCTTTCCGGTAATCAAACGAACAAAACTTGAAAACCAACATAGGGACATTCGGGATGCCCGTATCAAATACAATCGTCGGTTAAAGGAAATCGCAAAGCTTTGTGATATTGAGGAAAACTTGACCAGTTATGTAAGTCGCCATTCCATGGCGACCAACCTTATATTAAGTGATGTGCCAATCAATGCGTTAAGTAAAATGTTAGGTCATAGTGACTTACAGACCACTCAAATCTATATTAAAGACCTTCCGACCCATATCATGGACGAATATCAGGAAAGATTGGAAATTTAAATCCGACGGTTAAAAACTTCCGAGTTATTTCTATTTTAGAAAAAATCAAGTATATTTGTTCATATTATTTATTTGTTCACGTTTTCGTGAACAATAAAATAAAGTGAACAATGAACGATCAAGGAATTGTGCAACATGCATTGACCAACCTTCAGAAAACAGGCGAAATCGAAGCCAAATGGCTTGATAATGCCCCCAATAAAGACTTAGATGGCACGATAGCCCTTACGCTAAACGACCGGACTATCAAGCTCGGTATAGAAATTAAAAAAGAGCTAAGAAATATCCATCTCACAAAATTAGAGGCATTGGCCAAGGAGTATCATCCATTTATGGTCGTTGCACAGCGCATATTTCCCAAAATAAAACAAGAGCTTCGTAACAGGAACATTGCCTATCTAGAGGCGAACGGTAATATTTACCTCCACGAAAAAGAAACATTCCTTTGGCTGGATGCCAACGAACCCATCGCAATCAAACACAAAACTACCAACAGGGCATTTACCAAAACCGGCCTAAAGGTTGTTTACGAGTTCCTATTGGACGGAACGTGGATCAATAATACCTATCGTGAAATAGCCGATAAAACGGATACAGGTATCGGCAATATCACGAATATCTTCAATGGCTTAAAGAATGATGGTTTCCTCATTCCACTTAATAAGGATACCTACATCTTAGAGGACAATGAAAAGTTACTCGAAAAATGGATTATGGCCTATGAAAAAAAGTTGAAACCAAATCTGGCCATTGGAACTTATCGATTTGTTGATAACGATACTTTTTTAAATTGGAAAGACATTAAACTAAAACAGGGGCAAACGTTCTGGGGAGGAGAACCCGCCGGAGACATATATACCAATTACCTTCGACCGGAGGAGTTGACGCTATACACTACCGAACCGAGAAACGAATTGATGAAGAACTATAGACTTGTTCCCGATGAAGGGGGTAATGTAAAGATCTATGAAAAATTCTGGAAGGACAATACCGAGGAAAAAAATGCCGTACATCCTTTGCTAGCTTACGCCGATCTGATAATGAAAGGGGATAGACGGTGTACCGAAACTGCAGAAAAAATATATAATGAGTACTTACAGGATAAATTTTAAACAACTCCGCCAAAGACCCGATTTTTTAGAAATGTTGGCAGCTTTGGAACGAGGTTTTAATGAATTCCATGTCGATTTTTATTTGGTTGGTGCGGTCGCCCGTGATGTATGGATGACCGCCATCCATGAGATTCCTCCTAGTCGAATTACAAGGGACATCGATTTCGCGGTCTTCATCGAGGACAAGGGAACTTATGAAAGCTTAAAGCGATACTTAATTGAAATAGAACACTTTCAACCTTCCAAAGAGAATAATTTCGTGTTGCAGTGGCAGGGAAGAATGCAGGTTGACCTACTTCCCTTCGGAAACATTGAAGATGAAAATGCCAAGGTAAGTTTTGAAGGTACAGGGCTTACCAGTTTGAACATGCCTGGCTTCAAAGAAATTTATGAGAGCGGATTGCCCGAAGTAGAATTGGAAGGGGAATATCGATTCAAGTTCTGCACCTTGCCCGGAATCGTGATTCTAAAGCTCATCGCTTGGGAAGACCGTCCTGAAATCCGGAGGGATGACCTAAAGGACATTCTGACAATACTGACTCATTTTTTTGAAATGTACACCGACCAAATTTACGAGCATCATTCAGATCTATTTGGCGACAATGATTTTGGATTATATCTTATTGCCGCACGGGTTATGGGTCGGGAGATGAAGAAAATAGCGATCAAGAATGAAAAACTATATGAAAGGCTGACCAATCTTCTAGAAAAAAATACGATGGATATCAATACAAGTGAAATTGGGAAGATTATGGCAAATTGGGCCAATACTAGTGTTGAGGAAAGTCTAAAACCATTAATTGAAATTCAGCGTGGTTTTCGAGGCGATTAAAAATTAGTTTTCCGTCCCACCCCAAATCTTACCATGACTTACCTGCGCATGGATCCTACGGAGTTTCTTTAGCGTCCCGACAGGTAAGCGTAAAGAAGAAACTTCGTAGGGCGCAAACCGACCTTGGCCCGACGCACCATACCTTTCCTCCCCCTATCCACAAAAAAGCACCCTTTAGGGTGCCAGATTACATTACTAATCCGCTTATCAAATTTACAGCCATAGTCCTCTACCCTTATATTTTGAGTAATCGGTCAATTCATCCTTAAAGCCGTTGAACATTTCTTCTTCTTTGAAGCTACTACTTCCCAACATGTTACCAAGGGCGTAAACACCCTTTCGAAGTAGATGTGCCTGTTTTCGGCTCACTTGCTTTTGGGAAACGGCGACCAGGGCTTCCTTCAACCCGTTCTGCATATGGTGTTCCACTATTTGCACCGGGAGGTTTGGTCTTACCCCGTCCAATACGAAGAGATAGGCCGCCTTCCTGTATTGCCCTGTCTCCACCAAATGACCCGCCCAAAGACTTTTCAAGCTGTCGCGTCCGGATGTTTGAATGTTCCCCAAGATTTTTGTTTGCTCTACTACGGTCTTTTTTAGGTCGGTCGATGATTCCAGATAGGCCTGTGTTTTCAGTGTGATCGGAACGCTTACCGGATACTTGGAATATATTGAACCGATTTGAAGCTTTCCTTCCTTTTTCTCAAAACGGAAGCCTTTTTCATTGAAAAACTTAATATAGTCCTTCGGGGATTTCTCGAAGGATACCTGCTTACGTTCGGCAAATTTATGATAGGTCTTCAAACTCAACCGTTCGAACCGTCGCCTGTATCTTTGGGTCATGGCCGCGTAAAGGTTCGGGAACATCAAGGGCAGGAATATCGCCGTCGGGCCTGGGTGCATTTCTTTTTCGGTCTTGTCGTTCAAAAGTCCGTCCAATATTTTTTCGTTCTCTTTGATGAAGAAAGGGGAAGCGTAAAAGTCGATTTGCTTGGGCAACGGTATTTGGCCCATGTTCAGTTTGACCTGATGTCGACGGGAATTCGAATATCGGAGAACGCCCCTACCGTAATCGGTGCCCAGGCTTCGAACAAGCTCGAAAAGGATTTTTCGCTGGTTTGGCGTATCGAACAACCGTTTTTCGCTGGCCTGTTTTATAAGTTCGGCCTTCCCTATTAATTCTTTTTCTTCCCTGACAGATTCAGCAATGTAAAGCTTGTCCTTTGCAATACCGAATTGTTCTTCTACCATCTTGCCCAAGCTCTTGTTGTCGGTGTGCAGGTATTTCTTGAGAAATAGAAAACGATCGGATTTGACCATTTCATTGACTATCGGTTTTGTAGGCATCCTATCGATGTGTTCGGAGAAAAGTAGCTTCCTCCCCGAGTTTTGATAAGTGTTTTTATAGGCTTCCTTGATGCACTTTTGAAGTTCCAGTTTTAGTTGCTTGCTTTCCCCGTTCATCTGGGTGTATTCCGCCTTGAACAGTTGAGGGTTTTGGCGGATTCCGATAATGGGTGTTATTTCCTCGGCTCTGAGGACATATCCCGATTTGTCATAAATGGTAAAATCAACGGCTTTTTCTTCCTCATCGTAATCCACTTTACAATTTAGATTTTGATAGGATTCCAGGATGTCGGGCAGATGTTCGGGGTTTATCGTCTTGAATAATCCGTAAGTGGTCTGAATTTGTTTTTCCAGCCGTTTTTTGACCATCGGCAACAGTTTCGAGCTTTGGTTCTGTTCAAAGACCTTTTGCAGTTTCGGGCCGCTCAATTGTGGGTGGACGGTATAACCGTTGATGAACCTTGACTTGTAGCCATCCTTTACCGCAACTCCGTAGGATACGCCTACCCTACCATTTCGCTCGGTAGTCCTTACTTCGATGTGATGTTCTTTGAGGTGTCCGGTAAGTTCCTCAAAACTTCGCACCTTATACTTTTGAAGGGTGTTGTTCACGATGTCCTGCATATAGAACCTGACCCCGTTGATGTCATGGTTTCGGAATTCTGGCATTTCGTATTTCGGGAGTTCCTTGGTCTGTTTGGTATCGGGGGAAGGGGAAAGTCCGAACTCTTTTTCGAGGTATTTCTGGGTGGCAATACTCCTTCTGATATCGTTGGAAAGGTTGATCTGTAAACAGTCTTCCTTTATGGTGGACGAGACGATATGCACATGTTCGTGCTTGGTGTCATGATGCCGGATTACGACATAAGGCTGTTCGCCATAGCCCATGTGTTCCATATACATTTTGGAAAGTTCGAAAAAGTCCCTGTCGTTCAAGTGCTCCCCACGGGGAAGGTTAAGGGAGATATGTGCATACCGTTTTTCCGAATCATGTCGATTGCCGAGATGATAAAGAACCCTCCCGAAAAACTTCATATCGGTATTTGCATCGGAATAGGTATTTTGAAATCCGAGTACGGTGCTTTCTTCTTTGCCCGATACATACTTCAGCACGCCCTGTACGTTTTTCCGATAAAGGATCCTAGCTATCATTCTTGGCTTTTGGCGTTTATGGTTTCTATCAGTTCGAGCATGAGTTCGCTGGCCTTTTGCACTTCCCTTATGAAGTTCGAATTCGGGCTTCGCATATTCTTATAATTTGCCACCTTGACGAGCTGGTTGATATTGCTGCCTATCTTATTTATTTGGTAACTGAGGTTCGAGATGCCATCGGGAATACTTTTTTCCTTTGTAGTCTTTCCGTTCAAAATCAGCTTTCTCAAGAATGGGCCGACCGTTCCCCTTTTCCTAAAATCGATGTTATAGGATTGTAGAATTGTCTTCACTTTTTCCAGTTCCGTGCCGTTGAACCTGAGCGTTATGGCATGCTCCCTTTTCTTGTCGCCGAGACGTTTTCTGCCACCTTTGTTGATTGCCATTTTTGAACTCGATTTTTATCGCCTGCCTGTGAGGGCAAGGCAGGTTTTTCACTTCGACAGAAGTAGGCGTTTTGCGAGGCGCGAAACATCACTTGCTATCCACCTACGTGGATAAATATAGCATATCAATTTTAATTTCAACAATCTAATAATCAGTATTTTAAATCGAAAAACCATATAAGACCAATAGAGACCATATGAGACCGATCGACTAGTTTAAATGGTCCAATATGGTCTCTAAATAATTACGGAATTGGGAAATCTTAAAAAAATTTTGCGGGTAGGGAGAGAAAAAGGCAAGCGGGTTTTTCGCCGCTTGGGTTTTTGCGCGGTGCCGAGGAGGTTCAAAAATATGGAACGGAAAGGCCCCGAATGCGAACCGGTGAAGTGGTTCGCTCGGGAAGTCTTGGAGTGGAAGGTTTTTGAACTTCCGCAGGAACATGGCCGAACAAGTCGATGTCCTAAGTAGATGATAGGTTATTTGGCATCAAGGTAAACCCTGTTTTTTAGGGATTGCCTCTGAATGAACAATAATGGGAAAGGTATAGACCGAAGATTTTTGAGCTTCAATTGGTGCACGTAGAAATTATTTGATATCAAAAGGCTCCATGGCATGCGCTTCAAGATAAGCGTTGATGGAGTCGCGGTCGTAAAGAATGTGCTTTTTTTCGGGTTGTGAATACCTTATCTGGCCCTCGTCACGCAATTTTTGTAAGGTGGTATCCGATTTTATTCTCAGTAACCGCTTCGCTTCTTTTTTGTCCATCCATTTATCGGAATTATCCGGTTCCATTGCGGATTTGACATACTTTATTACTTCCCCAATTAGGGTCAAAAATGCTTTTTCTTCGATACAGATTACGTTCATAGACGCCCAATATAGCAAATGATTTTCGGTCTTTCCAAATCTGAAAACAGATGACAATAGATGAAAATAGTTTGCTCGAAAATTGCACCTAATTTCAGGGATTTCAAACAATAGGAGAAAAGTTTGGCTCTTCTTTATTGAATGATATACTGACTTCTTGAACCGCTTTAAAGTGACCACCAGAAATAAATTCATCAGGGATTTTTTTCTAAAATTCTAGTTCATATACTCTTGCCAAGTAACCAGAACATATTTTTCCTTCCCATTTTCATTCTTTTTCAAAAATCCATATTCATAAACGAAAAGGTAGACATCCCCTTTTTGGTTTTTCCAATAGTGGGTAAAAAAGTTCGGGTCAAATCCCACTTCCGATAGTACAGTACTCCTGATTGTGACCTTCCCCCCTTTATTATATTCCTTTAAAATCTTCCGGTTCAGTTTCAGCTGATTGTCCACTTTGTTATAGAACCTTTCCGGTCGTTCTTTTTCCTTTTGGTATTGGTAGGCACTCTTGCAATGCAGGTTGCAATATTTCTTATCCGTCCTTCCGGTAAGTGGCTTTTTACAATACACACATTCATGCTGTAATCTCATTTCCATTAACTTAAGTGAATTTCTATGCGAACATTATTCGCTTAAGATACGACTAAATCATTTTAATGATTGAAATTGCATTTAAATCATATCCATCATGCAAAAACCCGTTATAATTTTTTCAAAGGCCAGCCATAAAGGCAAAGAGGTTCTTCTAATAAATTTTAAATATAATCTTGAGCTCAAGGAATATTTAAAAGAGTTCAAGGGTATTTGCTGGAGCACGGACCTACGAAGCTTTTATCTTTCATTCGATAAAGAAGTCACAAATACCCTGTTCAAATATCTTAGGGCCAAGGATTACTTTATCGATTACTCCGCACTTAGGACCAAAAGGGAAAGTAAGGCAATGGAACGATCCATAAATACAATAACCATAGGTCGCGAAATATCTAATGATGTATTGAACGACATAAAAGAATTTAAAAAGTGGATGGGTCAAAAACGCTATAGTAAAAACACTATGAATACCTATGAAAGCATGTTGCTACTTTTTTTTCGTTTTCAACATCCAAAGGCAATAAATACCATTACCGAAAAGGATATATTCAAATTCAATACCGATTACATTATGGCAAAACGGTTTTCCTATACCTATCAGAATCAGGCCATTAATGCCATTAAACTTTTTTACCGTAATAAAAGTAATTCCCTACTCGTACCCGAAAACTTGGAACGTCCTAAAAAATCAAGGAGGCTACCAGATGTTTTAGCTATAGAGGAAATAAAATTAATCTTGGGGCTTACCTCCAACCTAAAACATAGAACATTACTCAGTTTAATATACTCGTGTGGGCTAAGAATCGGTGAGGCCTTAAAACTTAAGGTAAGGGATATTGACAGGAAACGGAGGTTCATGCATATTAGAGCAGCAAAAGGGGCAAAAGACAGGTATGTGCCCATACCGGTACGAATGATTGTACTTTTGACCGAATATATTGAATGCTATGGACCGGAGAATTATCTTTTCGAGGGCCAAAATGGCGGTATGTATACCGCGGTAAGTGCACGGCAAGTGCTTAAACGCTCCTTGCAAAAGGCCGGAATACGAAAATCCATTACGCTGCATACCCTACGGCACAGTCATGCGACCCATTTACTGGAAAATGGTACCGACCTTAGGTTTATTCAAGAACTGCTTGGACACAATAGCCCGAAGACAACTATGATATACACACATGTAAGTACCACAAGTCTGGATAAAATAAAAAACCCTTTTGATGATTTTGACCTTTAAAATAATGAACAACCCTTTTCATCGGTTTTATTCCTATATTGGAGGTATATAGATGTATTTTACATCTATATAAACAAGTTCTACACCATTTGAAAAAAACTATGAGAATATTAATTACATTATCGCTTTTTATTTCTGTAATTACTTTTGGACAAGAAAATAATAGAATAGATATAACCAATTCGGAACAATATCTTGTCGGGAATTGGGAGTTTGTAAAAACACTTGACCAAAATGGAAAAGAGATTAAGAAGATAGCTCTTGACAGAAATACGCCTGATGGAAAACCAATAACACTTAATGCAAATGGACCTGATATAATAATAAAATCAGACGGAACTTATACCAAAATATTTACACCTGAAAATTCGGATTACGGAGTTTGGCGAATAAAGTCACCAAATGAAATTGAATATGAAATGGTTATTCCAGAAAACTCAAGGCAAGGTCAAATTATAATTCAAACTCAAAAATTTTTTCCCGATAAAAAATGGCGAAAAGATGAAAAAGGTAATTTTCTTGATGCATCAACTGACCGAATTATTGAGCTGACAGAATCGGAAATGAAAATTGAGTATGAAAAAGATTATATATTAGTTTACAAAAAGTCGGCGGAATAAAAACGGTGTAGAACACCGTATATAAGCTATGGCTTGGTCAGTCTACACTTGGAAAATCCTGCGGATTTTCCAAAGCCGGTCTTTATCTGGAAAGGCCTGTGCCGAGACACGCCACAGCTCATATACAAACACGTTGTGTTTCATTTTAAAAAAAGATTCGTGAAAGAATGATAGTAGAATTTCTTGGACAAGGTTTACACTTCGAAGAAGATGAAACGTGCGGAAATCACGTTTGTTCTGCTATTCAAGAAAAGTCATTCACGCAAATTACCTTTTTTATTGCTTTTTTGAGAAAACCCGGTTTAGACTATTTAAAACCTTTTTTAGAACAAGCAAAAAATGAAAACAGAAACATAACTTTTTATGTCGGAATTGATGAAAGAGTTACTTCTAAAGAAGCTTTAGAATTATTACTAGAACTAGAAATTGAAACTTACATCTACTTTTCTGAAAGGTTTATCTATCACCCAAAAGTTTATTTGTTTGAGGGAGAAAAAAACAGAATCATAACTGGCTCATCTAATCTCACAAAATCAGGACTTTTCTATAACGTTGAGTCTTCAATTCTTTTAGATTTTACAAATAGCGATAAAAGTGGATTAAAAGTTTTGAAACAATTAAAAGAATTCTATTCCACGTTATTAGATTTCACAGACCCAAATATTGAACTTTTAACGAATGAATATTTAGAAAAGTTAATTAAGGAACAAAGAGTTTCGACAGAAGCTTTTTCTGATGGTTCTGACTATAATTCAAATATTCACGACAAATCAAAAAAGAGAGGCAGAAATCCAGAAATTACAGATTTAGGAAATATTGAAATAACAGAAAAAAGACCTGTCAAACAATATAAATCCATATTGAAAATCACAGATGAATATCTAGAGAAATGGGATTTTATGTTCCAAAAAATGGAACGCTTTTATACAGAAAATGAACATTGTACTGTTCCGAGAGATTATAAAGACAGAACACTTTATGGATGGTATAGGAAACAAAAATTATTACACCAAGCCGAATTATTACCTGATGAGCATTTCAAAAAATTAAAAAGCATAAATTTCTATTTTGGAGATGGACATACAATATTTTGGGATAGAAAATGGATGAATAGCTACAATCAACTGTAGCCTTCCCCTTCTTAGGACATCGCTAAATTCATAAAATTATCATTAATGTTGTCCGTTTCGGGGAAGAATTCTTCCCCGAAACGGTTCTTGTATTCCCTAGGCGGCATATCCCCGATGGATGAATGGGGATGCCTTGTATTGTAATCCTCCCTCCATTTTTGGGTCAGCGCCCTTACTTGGTGCAGGTCGTTGAACCAGTATGCATCGAGTACGTCCTCCCTGTAAAACCTGTTCAGGCGTTCCATATATCCATTCTGCATGGGCTTGCCCGGTTGGATGAACCTGAGTTCGACCCTTTTCTTTTTGCACCATGCCGCCAAGGTCTTGGAGATGAACTCGGGACCGTTGTCGCACCGTATCGTTTTGGGAAGGCCTATCTCCTCTTCCAGGTGCCCAAGGGTCTCCACGACCTTTCTTGCCGGGTAGTTCAGGCCAACGTCCATTGCCAGTGCCTCACGGTTGCAATCGTCCATGACGTTGAACACCCTTACCTTTCTTCCATCGGACAGTACATCGGCCATGAAGTCCATGCTCCATACCTCGTTGAGCTCGATCGGGGCCTCCAACGGGTTCTTTACCCTTGCCGGGAGTCTTTTCTTATGTTTTCTGCGCAACTTTAGACCCATGTTCCTGTAGACCCTAAGTACACGTTTCCTGTTCCATTTATGGCCTTCGCGACGAAGCCGTTTAAAATATACCTCGAAACCCCTGGTCGGCAGTTCTTCCGCCAACCTCGATAACGCATCGATGACTTCCGTATCGTCCTTTTTGGTACGGTAGTACCACATCGAACGGGCAAGCCCGATTACCCGGCAGGAACGCGATACGCAGACCGAATAGGCCTCCTGGAGATATTTTGCGCGGTGCTTCTTGTCGGAAGGCCCTAGAACTTTTTTGACAGTACATCCTTTAACATACGAACGTCCAGACTTACATCGGCGTACATCTGTTTGAGCTTGCGGTTCTCATCCTCGAGCTCTTTGAGCCGCTTCATATGGGCCACTTCCATGCCCCCGTACTTCTTCCTCCAATAGTAAAAGGTGCTCTTGTCAACACCCATCTCGCGGGAGATGTCCCCGACACTTCTTCCTTGTTCGTTCTCTTTTAATGCCTTGATGATCTGGCTCTCGGTAAACTTGCTTTTTTTCATATGACAGTTAAAATTTAAAGTTAGAAAATTCTAATTTTAAGCTGTCCTATTTTTAGGGAAGGCTACACAACTTTTAGAAATATATAAAGAGACTGGAGATAGCAATATAAAAAGATATAAAGATAATACTCATCCTCTTTTTTACATTTCTAACTGGGTTGCACTCGAGAGAGGAAAATATAAAAAAGGCAAGCTAAAAGATTGGCAAATTGAAAAGTTGGAAAGCATTGGTTTTAAATGGGTAATGACACGTACACCAAATAATTACAGAGTTGTAGATGATTGGTTAGACAAACTTGCATTACTAGAAGACTATAAAAAAGAATTCGGAGATTGTAACGTTTCTCAAAATAACAAAAACCCAAAATACAAAGGACTCGGAAAGTGGCTTAATGACCAAAGGTTCAACTATAAGAAAAAAAGAAAAATCCTAACAAAGGAGAGAATCGAACTTCTTGAAGACCTTGGTGTAGTATGGGATATGGATGTTTACAAATTTGACCAAAAAATATTAGAATTATTAGAATACAAAAAGACACACGGAAATTTTGAAGTTCCTTCTAACTACAAACCAAACAAGAATTTTGGGAATTATATTTATAGAATAAGAACGAAAGGTCTTAAAGAAGATTGGAAAATCAAAAAACTACAAGACATAGGATTCTTCGAAATTGGTACTCGAACTAAAAAGGAAAAAGAGGGGCACGTTACTCAAAATTGGTATAATAATCTTGAAAAGCTGAAAAAACTATCGAATCCTAATTTGCCAAAAGACAGTAAAGAATATCCCAAACTTGCTAAATGGTTGCATAATCAAAAAAGAACTTTTAGATATGGCAGATTGAAAGATGAACAAATAAAAGAGTTGAAAAAACTAAATGTAAAACTTCCTGCAAAAAGTAAAAAAAGAAAAAAATGGGAAGAATATATTGAAATTATTGAGTTATTCAGAGAGGAATATGGAGACAAAAAAATAACATCTGAATTTGATAAAGAACTTTACGAATGGATAAACCAACAGAGAGCAAATTATAAACACAAGAGTTTGAGACTTGAAAAAGTAGAAAAATTAAAGGAATTGAATATCTTACAAACTGAATAAAAAAACGAAAACACAACAATGGCTATAAGTAATTGCTTGTTCTCGCCTACTTTGGAAATTCCTCGCGGATTTTCAGTTTGGTGTGTACTTGCAAAGTTAAGTGCTAACCCACGCAACTACTCATAGCCGAGACCGTTACCTGTAAGCCAAGAACAATAATTAGAATCAAAATAAATGATAGAAAAAAACATAGGATTTATTAAACAAATAATTGAAGAAGGTATTCCAGTTCATAAATTTTTAGGACTAAAATTATTGGAACTTGAAAAAGGGTTTGTAAAAGTTAAAGTTCCCTTTAGAGATGAAATTGTTGGAGATATGAGAACAAACAGGTGGCACGGAGGAATTATTGCTACAATAATGGACTCTGTTGGTGGTATTGCAGGAAGCACTCACTTTACGTCATTGGAAGATAAATTAGTAACTATTGATTTAAGAATAGATTATTTAAAAGGTGCTGAAGCATCTGAAATAATTGTGGAAGGTAAAATAGTTAGGTTAGGTAATAGAATACTTGTAACGAAAATGAAAGCCTTTCAGAATGATGAATTAATTGCAGAAGGAAAAGGCGTATATAATTTCATACGAATTAACAAATCAACGGAAAAATAGGAACTGAAACAAAATAGCCTACAGGTAACAAAGTGTAAAAATAATAAGGGTTTTAGTGCTTATCCCAAAGTGAAGTGCATTTTACAAAGTCCGCAAAATTTACAATTTTGCATGTCTATTAATTAAAGAAAAAATTGCAAATTTGGCTAAGTGATAAATTGAAAGTTCAGTCCTTCGAAATCCCTTACTATTCTTACACAAACCGTTGTGCTTCATTATGACCAACCACTAACCTATGATAAAATTCTTTAGAAAAATTAGACAAAATTTACTTTCAGAAGGAAAAACTGGAAAGTATTTTAAATATGCAATTGGTGAGATTATTCTAGTGGTTATTGGAATTTTGATTGCATTGCAATTGAATAATTATAATGATACCTTAAATAAAAATGATTTTGAACGAAATGCACTTTTGAACCTTAAACTTGATTTTGAGTATAATCAATCAGAATTAAATAAATCTATTAAAGAGTTAGAAGAAATCAAAAAAAACAGTCTTATAATTCTTGATAATACAGGTAGTAAATATCAAGCTTCATTCGATATCGATAGTTTACTACAATCGGTTGGAAGCGTTCCAAAATACTATCCTCAAAATGGATTTTTATTGGATTTAATTAACTCTGGTAATCTCGGTGTAATAAAAAACGGTATTTTACGAAACAAACTTTCTTCTTGGCTACCAACACTTGAAACTTTAAAAGACAGAGAAAAATCTGTAATTGACTTTTCTGATGACTTCATTAGGTACATTATTAAAAATGGTAGTTGGTTAAATTCTGATGAAAAAACCAATGACGAAGAAATAACAAAAATAAGATTTCCTAAATCAGGATTTGAAATAAACAATAATGATTTGCTAAAAAACATTGAATTCGAAAATATCATTGAAAACATGATAGTATATAAATTATTATTACTTGATAGGCATGTAAAATGTCTCGAACTGAATAAGGAAATAATTAATCTCTTGGAAACCGAAATTAAAAAATAACGAAAGCACAACAATGTATAACCACAATTACGGCGGATTCGACTACGTCCGAATCCACTCGGAATTGCTAACGTCAGTGCTTAACCGAAAATTAACGCATATAAACCCGTAACTGACGGTTATACGAGACCGTTGTACGCAAGCTGAAAAAAGAGCCACCACACGTTCAAGCACATTTGGTTTTTCCCAACGCTCAAAGCCAACGCTGAAAAACCAAAAGAGCTTTCACTTCCCCACCGCCACCCGAATTGGAATTTGCAAAATTTTTTCTTAGTTTTGTCAAACAATGACAAGTCTAAAAATTCAAGTCAAATGAAACAATCCTTCGGTGAATACATCAGACATTTGCGGACAAAGAAAGAACTTACTTTAACCCAACTCGGAGCAAAACTTGATTTAGATTCTGCTAATTTGAGCAAGATTGAAAACGGTAAAAGAGATTTTGACGAAAAACGTTTAACTCTACTCGCTCAAGTTTTTGATTTGAATTTAGAAGAACTCAAGACAGAATTTTTTGGCGACCTATTTGCAAAAAAACTTTACGAAAGTAGTTCTTCAACAGATGCTTTGATAGTTGCCGAAAAAAAAGTCAAATACCTACGTCAGATTAATGCTAAACAAGAAAGTCTCAAACTTTAAAATATGCCAAACAATTTAAATAAATACTTAAATAAAGTAATTCAAGGCGATTGCCTTGAAGAAATGAAGGGAATTCCAAGTAAAAGTATCGATATGATTTTATGCGATTTACCTTATGGAACAACTCAAAACAAATGGGATTCAGTTATCGACCTCGATAAGCTTTGGACTGAATATTACAGAATAATTAAAGACAACGGGGCAATAGTATTAACATCTCAGGGTGTTTTTACAGCAAAATTGATTTTAAGTAATGAAAAGCATTTCAAATACAAAATTGTTTGGATAAAATCAAAAGCAACAAACTTCTTAAACGCAAAAAAACAACCATTGAGAAAGCACGAAGATATTTGTGTTTTCTATAAAAAACAGCCGAACTATAATCCTCAAATGACAGAGGGTGAAGCATATGACAAGGGATTCAGAAAAGACCAACTTACAGGTAGTTATGGAGACTTTAAGTCTAATCACGTGAAAAGTAATGGCAATAGATATCCAACAGACGTGATTGCTTATGAAGAACAATCTATTGAAGATTTTGTCTATGTTAAAACAGCAGAATCAGAAGGAACTGTTTATCATCCGACTCAAAAGCCAATTGAATTAGGCAGATATTTAATTAGAACATTTACACAACCTGGAGACGTTGTACTTGACAATGCTTGTGGTAGTGGTAGTTTTTTGCTTTCTGCTATCCTTGAAAATAGAAATTTCATTGGAATAGAAAAAAATGAAGATGTCCTTTTGCACAAAGTCAAAGAGGTAGATTATATTAAAATTTGTACTGATAGAATTCAAGAAACTTTGAAGAGTAAAGAAATTGAAAAATCTACATTACGTTTATTTAATGAACCAATAGCAAAATATCATACGTTAAACTATAACACAAAAGTTCTCAATGGCGAAAGTTACGTATAATGAAAGAAGTTGGGCTATTGACGTTATTAGTGCAATCGAAGTTTTCTTGGCAAATAAAAGTTGGCATTTCAAAGGTGCTGGTGGTGAAAGCACTATAAGCAATAATAAAAAAAGCCTTTTTCCTGACGTTTTACTTTTTAAAGACCAGACAAAAGATATAATTGTACAAGGTTGGGAATTAAAAATGCCTGACACCCAAATAAATGATGCAGAACTAATAAGTAATGCAATCAAGAAAGCTCAAATTTTAAAAAGAGATAGTTTTCTTTTATGGAATGTAAAAAGTGCTGTGCTTTACGTAAGAAATGGGGAAAACTTTGAAATTCATAAAAGTTGGAATGATATTAATATCAATTCTCGATTAGAGGTAAAACCTAACGAACAACTCTGGAAAGAATTGTTGTATGAAATTCTTGCAGACCTTAATAACTTTTTTGAATCGGGAGAAATCCCAGAAGTTACTTCTCAAGAAATTTTGTCTATTGATGAAGTAATAGATGTTGTCTTAGAAAACACCAACAATACTGCTGACACACTAAAAGCAAGAGCTAGAACCAATCGGCAATTAGATGCAGAAATTAATCTTTGGTGGAATTCATCCTCAAGTGAATATGGTTTTTCTTCAACTCAAACTGAACATAAACTAGCTACTTTGTCAATGGTAGTTTTGACAGATTGGGTTTTCAAAATAATTTTTGCACATATACTAAAAAGGCATTTTAACGAAGCAAAAGAAATTGAAACTATAGAAAGGTCAACTTCAATAGTTGATGCAATGGAAATCCTAACGTCTATTTCTCAAAAATGTAATTTCTGGAATATTTTCAGTCCAAACCTTGGTCAGCAATATATTTCTGAAACAGCTTGGAGCGAATTGACAGAATTGAATCAATTCCTTTCAACTGTAAATATTGAGGCTATTGAAATTGAAATTCTTCATCAATTACTTCAAAGTACTATCGCAACGGCTAAAAGAAAGGTAGCAGGTCAATTTTCGACACCTAAAAAATTAGCGGATTTATTAACTCGCCTGACCATTGATGACAAAACAAAAATAGTAATTGACCCTTGTTGCGGAACAGGTACAATTATAAAACAAGCCTATGAATTAAAAGAAGAATACGAAATAAACCCTAATGAGATTCTTAATACCATTTGGGCATCTGATAAACATTCGTTTCCTATTCAACTTTCTACCTTGTCAATGGCTAAACCCTCAAATATTGGCAGAATAATAAATGTTTTTAACTCTGATGTAATTGAACTAAATCAAGGAGAAACAATACAATTTAGAAATCCAAATAATGGGGAACTAGTTGAAAAGGAATTCCCAACCGTAGATTATGTTGTTTCCAATTTACCATTTATTAAGAGTAAGGAAATGAAAGTCTTGAATCCACATATAGTTGATATAAATGATTGGATAAAAGAAGAAGCAGATACAACGGACACATTAAGTGGAAAAAGCGATATTTTCGCATACATCCCTTTCTATCTTCATCAATTTTTATCCGAAAATGGTAAAATTGGTCTTATTTTATCAAATGCTTGGTTGGGTACCGATTATGGAGAAATATTTTTAGAGCTTTTCCAAAAATTCTTCAAAATTGAATTAGTAGTAATCTCTGGTAAAGGGAAATGGTTTGATAATGCAGATGTTGTAACAACAATTTTAGTTGCGTCAAAAAAAGACCCGCAAACACCTACCTCGAATGATAGTGAAATCTCATTTTGTACTTTAAAGAATAAGCTAGAAGAAATTGATGACATCAGGACTTTAAGTGACAATATAATTGTCAATGTTGAATCTGAAAATTTAACCATTAATAGATATTCAATTGCACAAATAAATTCTTTTGAAGATTTTGGGATTCCTTGGTCAGGCTATTTTTCTAATCTAATTTGGGTGGAAAATGTTAGAGACAGTTTTATTAATACTAGTGATATTTTCCATTTTACGCGAGGTGAAAGGCGTGGTTGGAATCCTATGTTTTATCCTGCATCAGGTCACAATATAGAGGAAGAATATATTAAGCCAGTCCTTAAACATTTGAGAGATACCACCAATTTAGAATGCGTTCCAAACGCTGAAGCATTTTGTTGTTCACGTAGTATTGAGGAACTTGAAAATTTAGGACACAATGGTGCTATTGCTTGGATTAGGTCATTTGAAAACCAACGAAATGGGACGAATAGACCTTTACCTGAAGTTTTAGCAAAACCAAATATGAATTGGTATGAAATGTCAACCGAAAATATGGCTGACTTTGTAGCTAATGTAAATTATGACAAAAGCCTTTTCATCGCAAAATTTGAAAATCGTTCATTTATAGACCAAAGAATGATTGGCTTTTCAATAAGAGACGAGTACCAAGAGGAAAACAAAACATTATTCTTAGCACTTTTAAATAGTACTGCAAGTCTGTTCTTGATTGAAAGTTTTGGTTTTGGTCGTGGCTTGGGCGCATTGGATTTACGAGCAACGAAATTTGAAAGAGACTTTAAAATTCTTAACCCAAATATTTTATCACAAGAGGAAAAAAACCAAATAGCGGAATTGTTTAGCCCAATTATGCAACGTAACAGATTACCATTGGTACAAGAATTGGAATCAGAAGATAGAATTGCTTTTGAGAACGCATTAATGGAAATATATGGGATTTCTGAATATTACGAACCCATTAAAAATTCTTTGAAACAATTGTATCGAATTCGTTTTGCCGTTAAAGATTAAAATATGACATACAAAGAAGTACCAGACATAACCTTAAAAATGATTATAAACGCAGGAATTATTAAAAGTGGAACCAAAGTCTATTCATCACCTAATAATGAAATAATTGGCACTTTAGACAAGGAAGGAGCCATAACATTCGAAATCGATAACGAAATAAAAACTTTTCCTTTTCCAAGCGGAGCTGGAAGAGCGATAACGAAAACAAGTATAAACGGATGGAAATACTGGAGAATTTTAGACAACGGAGTTTATAATGATTTGAGTTATTATAAGGAAAAATTTAAGCGGATGGAGAGCCAACGCTAAAAGCCATACACATTTGCAATTCGCTTCAGCCAACACACAGCCAAAAATTGCAAAAGAGTATGTCTTTGCCAACGCTGAATGACAAACTGAAACAGAAAAAAGCCAGCGTACAACAACGTATATAAAAAATAGCGGTTTAATCGCTTAATCGAAAGAAAATGAATAAATTAAAGGTCTGTAAAAATCCGAAAAGTTAGTGCTAAAAATCCGCTACTTTTCATATACAAGACCGTTGTAAGCCATTTGAGAAAACCAACATATGAAAGAACAATTCCAAGAAACTAAAAAGTTAATCCTCTTCGAAGAAAAAGTTGGAGATAAAAAAGTCGTATATCGTCAACACAAAGAAGATGAAGAAAAGGAATTCGTTAAAATCTATGAACAAAAAGGAAAAGATTATTTTTTCGACTACGATGGACAAACTATAAAACAAATTGAATTAAGAGATTTTGAAGAAATTCCTTATCTGTTTAGTTCATTTGGTTATGGATTTAGTGACAATACTGTAAACAGTTTTTTTAGGTATCAATTCGATGATAAGCGAATAAATAAAATCATAATATCTGAAGAAATTGAGTCTAAAAAAGTTAGAAAAACCCTTTTTCTAAATCTAAATGACCTTTCGGCATTAATTTCAAGTACAAATCAAGAACAAAGAGCTTGTAATGACACTAAAAAAATTCTAATTAAAAATTTTTTAGTGGATATATTTCCTGAAATCGCTTTTGACTATAAAGAGACAAATAATAACAAAAAACTGATTTTAAGAAACCTTAATCAAAAACTAATTGACCAACTAACAGCTGATGACATTGAAAAAATTGGGGATTTTTATGTTGATGCTTCGAAAAAATATAAAAGAGCAGATTTAGTCAAAAGAATGACATTTGGTCTTCAAAAAAATGCTCAAATCTTAACACTTCAAGAAATCATTGCTAAATATGAATCTTTGTTAAAGGAAAATCCACCAGAAAGTTCTTGGCAGAAATTTTTTGATGAATACATTACACTTTTTGACACACGATACGCACATAAAATCAACTATAAAAATATTGCTACAGGAATAACAAAATATCCTGATTTGGTTTTGGTTGATATTTATGGATACATTGACTTTTATGAACTTAAAAAAAGTAGTACGCCTTTAATTCAATACGATTCAAGTCATAAAACTTGGTATTGGACAAAAGATGTTTCTATGGTAATCGCACAAGCAACTGATTATTTACAAAAATCAAAGGAAAATGCAATTAGCTATACAAAAGCAATTAAGGAAGAAACTGAAACAGAAAGTGAAGAAGGAATTGATGTTAACATCATTAATCCAAGAGTAATAATTGTAGCAGGTTCAACAAAAGAGCTGAATACAACGAAAAAGCTTAATCACTTTAAAAACCTTCGAGAAAGTCTAAAAGACATTGAATTTGTATTATACGATGAACTTCTCGAAAGACTAAAGAATTTACTGGACAAAATAAAAATTAAATAAAAAACGGCTTACAACAATGGCTATAAGTAATTGCTTGTTCTCGCCTACTTCTGAAAATCCTCGCAGATTTTCAGTTTGGTGTGTACTTGCTAAGTTAAGTGCTAAACCACGCAACTACTCATAGCCGAGACCGTTGTGGTGCATTTTACAACCAACCGAAAAAAATTAAACTAACCGACCAAAGATGAAAAAATGTCCTTATTGTTCAGAATTAATTCAAGACGATGCTATTAAATGTAAGCATTGCGGAGAATGGTTAAACAAAAAGAAAACTAATCTTTTTTCTCAAGCTAAAAGTTTTATAAAAGAACAAAAAGCCAAAGTTGAGAAAAAGAAAAATGAACACTTATACATTCCAACGGCAGATAATCCTTTAATAGTGCAATCTATTAAATTTTACCCTGACAAATGTGTTTTTCCTAACACGACAATAAATTATGCGGATATTGAAACAATTGAGTTTAAAGCAGAAACTACAACAATAAACTTTTCATCAAACACTAGAATATTGTTTGCTCTTCATCATCTTTCTCAAAATAAAATTACTCGAACCATAATAATTGGGGATATTGAAGATGGCATCATTTCCTCAAATAGTTCAAAAAAAGAGAAAGAGCAAGTTAACCTTGCTTACAATTTCATTTCAAAAATGACTTTCAAAAAAAGAGTTTTAAAATATGGAGATGAGTTAATCCAAAAAGGATATTTTACATATAAAAACAAATATTTATTTCATAAAAATGGAGATTTAGAAGTTGATGGCGAAATAAAAGGAAATCTCAAAAAAGCAAATGATAGTGATGAATTAACTTGGATGCCATCTTATCGTGGATATAATTCATCATCATTTAATCCTTATGAATTTTCTATTAAAAACAAAAATGCAAAATGGTACAAACTTTTAGATAAAACAACATTAATATTCACAACCTATGATAAAGATGTTTTTGACCCTATGCTTCTATCCTTTTTTAAAATAGGCTCATTTATTCCAAAAGATAAAATGAATACTGAAGTTGGCAAAAAAATTATTCCAAATGATAAAAATGAACCTAATAAAGAAGACATAACCAATAAAAAGAATATTTCTTCAGTAGAAGAATTTCCTAATTTTATTGAATTTATCACAAAATTCGAAAACGAAAATAATACTAAATTAGCATTAGTTGACAATTCTATTGATAATATGGGAAATAAAGTTTGTGGTCATACACAAATAGTATTTGACAGAAATAATCAACCTAAATATATATTCAAATTTTTATTCGTTTTTAGCAAAATAATTAAAGAAATTTCCTTTAGTGGCTTCATAATTCCTTGGGATAATCCAAAAACCGAACCAAATATGGATAAAGTTGCTTCAATTCATACATCGAGTAAAATTGATTTGACTATAAACGAATACGAAAAATTCCACACCGAACTTTTTAAAAAATCACTAGAAAAACACGGGTTAAATCCAACAGAATATAAATTATCAAAAGAATAAAAAAACGACACCACAACAATGGTAACCGTTGCGCAAGCCCTTGAACAGCAAAAAAGAGACCTCTTTTAAGCCCTTTTTAGGGGCTTTTTATTTTTAGGACGACCGGGCAATCTAGATTTTTGGGCAACCCTACAAGTGTTCTTTCAAGTTCTTGGCACCCGTTTTTTATAAAAAATAACAAAGCAAGTTTCCCCGCCCCGCTCCCGATAGCTATCGGGATGGAACGTTTTTGGTCGAATTTCAGGTATTTTTTCAGGTTGTACGCGATTGCCGAGAGGTGCATCGCCTTGTTGGCCTGTTTCAATCCTATGGTATTTATCTTCCTGAGCCCCATAAACTGGGTAAGGGTGCCGAAAACGGGCTCGACCGTGCTCTGCCGTTTGCCCTTCATATACCTGCCCTGTGGGCCCTCGACCCGGGCAATGTTCCTTTCGTACTCGGCCCGGTAATAGGTAACGGTGAACTTCTTTTCCTGTGCGCTTTTGCCCAGGCACCGTGCCCGTAAGGGACAGCCAAGGCAGACATGCTTTCTTGCGCGGTACTCCTTCTTCTTTGTCTTGGTGCGGTAATCCAAAAACACTTTGGTAAATGGTATCACCTTGCCCTGTGGACAGATATAATGATCTTCCGTATTGTTATAGGTGAACCCGTCCGGACCACCCTTGTACGTGCCATGGGGCGGGATGAAGCTCTTCAGTCCCCGGGCTTCCAGAAAGGCGTAGTTCTCCCCACTGCTGTAACCGGTGTCCGCTACGCAGTTCTCCCATACCAGGCCTTCTTTCCAGAGCCTGCGTTTTACGCGCTTTACGATGTCCGGGAGGTGTTGGTTGTCCTTCCCGTCCGCATGGTAGGCCCTGATGTCCGTAATGACGTGGTGGGCCGTATCAACGCTCAGTTGGCCCAGGTAGTTCAGCTTTCTCGCCTTGCCCGGTTTTACGCTTATACGCGCATCGGGGTCCGTGGGGCTGTAATGTGTTTTGTTACTGGTATACTTGGCCCCCTTGTTACCGGCCCCCGGCCGTTGGTCCTGGTCCTTCGCCCACTTCTTGTTGCGGCCCTTTATGGCGGAGAGCTCATTGGCGTTGGCGGTAACACTTCGTTGTCCTTTATCGGACCTGTCGCCCTTGCTCTTGCGGTGGGGCACTTCTTTATCCATCGAACTAAGGACCCGCACCTTCCGCAGGTGTTCTTGCAGCTCTTCCTCCGGTACCTTCAGTTCCAAGGTATCCATGCTCGCGTTCGCCTTTACCGGCGCACTGTCGATCGCCTGGGTATGCCCGCTGACCATACCCTTGTCCGCGCACATACTCAAAACCTTGGTGAAGACTTCCTCGAACACACTTTCCGGGAACAGTTGGCGCGTACGGCTTATCGTAGAATGCCATGGCAGCTCCTCGTCGATATCGTAGCCGATAAAGTAAAGGACGTCCAAGCGCATCGAACAATGGTCGATCAGCTTGCGGTCGCTGATAATGTTCTCCAGATAGCCCACAAGGCACAGTTTGAAGAAGACCACCGGGTCGATGCTCTTCTGGCCGCTTTCGCCATAATACCCCTTGGTCAAAGGGTAGAGAAAGTCAAGGTCCAAAGCCCCTTTCAAACGCCTGTAGAAATTGTTCTCGGGTATACGCTCGCTCAACTGGAAATGTGCGAACAGTTTTTCCTGGTAATCCTTTTTTCCCTGCATACCTAAAGTTACGATCGATCTACCGAACGGCAATGATCAAGACCGTTTTTTTCTTAACTTGTGCAACAGGCACAATGGCTATAAGTAATTGCTTGTTACCGCCTACTTCTGAAAATCCTCGCGGATTTTCAGTTTGGTGTGTACTTGCAAAGTTAATCGCTAAACCACGCAACTACTCATAGCCGAGAACGTTGGCATTCATTATAACCGAACTTCAAATTGAAAGATAGAATTACAAAATATACTTCTTTGATGGAAAACACATCAAAATCAATCGAAAAAGATTTAAAAGAATATTTTAGAAACTATCACTACTTAAAACCAGATAGCGACATTCAGATTATAAATGTAGAAACAGAAGATGACTTGGATAAAGCTTATTACGGTAGGGGTTTTTATATCATATTAGCCGACCAACAATTTGAAGAAAATAAATGCCTATTTGAATTTAGAGGATTAAAAGCTATTTACAGAGGTCATTCCTATTTTACCAAAAAAAGACTTCTAAGTCATCTTTCGAATGAAAAATACAAGTCAACAAGAAAAAGTAACGAACCGAATTACAAGGTTTGCTTAAAAATTGAAGACAAAGTCAATGGAATAAATATAAACCAAGAACCCTATAAAAACTGGAAATGGATTGTGATAATTCATAAAATGAAAAATAGTTCTAAAATAATCAGAGAGCAAATGGAAAAAGCTTTCGATAACGTATTTCAAAAACCCTGCAAATCAATAAAATAAAAATTATGAAAAAAATTACATTGCTACTTTTATTCTTATCTAACTTTATTTACTCTCAATCTTTGGTAAAAACATATTATGACCCATATTCAAAAACCAAATTAAAAGAAGTATATCAAGTAAAACCGAACACACCGACTATCAATGGATATTATAAATTGTACGATGAATATGGAAATTTGTTAGAACAAAGAAGTTATACCAATAATAAACTGAATGGAAAATCGACAACCTATTTAGGTGCCAATGAAGCTTCAGTAACCTATGGCGGAATAAATAGTTTGGGTAAAATATCTACAGTTTCAAACTATAAAAACGGAAAATTGAATGGCGAACAACTGAGATATAATTTTAGTAAAGATGGCAAACGATATTTAGAGTTCAAACAAATATATAAAAATGACAAACTCGTTAGTAATACTATTTACTTCCCTAATGGACAAGAAAAGCAGATTTTGCAAATTGGAAAGAGTTACGAATATTATGAAAATGGCAATAAATTCGCTGAATATGTTATAAACGAAAATGAACAGATTGATGGCCAATATTTAGGATGGAGTAAATCTGGTTATTTGGAAGTAAAAGGTTTTTTAATAAATGGCGAAAAGGATGGCGAATGGATTGAATATAAAGAGGACGGAACTATTAAGTCTAAAGAATTGTATGAGTTAGGCAAGAGAATACCAACACAAGAAGAAAAGGAATTAACTCAACAAAAAGAAATAGAAAAGGCCAAGAAAGAAGAAGAAAAAAGAAAATTACTGAAAGAAAAGCGTTTGGCTGAAAAGAAAGAGGCAGAACGAATTAAAAGAATAGAAAAAGAAAAATTTGCTCTGACAAAAAAAGTCAATGACCAATCAAAAGAATACGAACGGGAAAAGAAAACTGTTGAGAAATTATATGTAGTTGAAGATAAAGCTGGGTCGATGCTTCTTAGCGAGACAGTTTATAAGACCAAAAAGAAACATTTGTATAATGCATATGTAATCGCAATTAATCATCTTAACTCGGAATTAAAAAATACGACTGATTTGCAAGAGAAAAGCGAATTACTAAGTTTAGCCTTACGACTTACAGATAAAATGAAAGGACTAAGAGACAGTAAAAGCAGAGATTTAGAGAAAAAACTAAAAAAGATAGACCAACCGACAGAAATATTGGAAACTCTCGGATTAAAAAAATAACGAAATGCCAACAATGGCTATAAACAATTGCTATTACAGGTATATCCTGAAAATTCCTGCGGAATTTTCAGCTTGTTGTGTACTTGCAAAAGTCCGTGCTAACACACGCAACTGTTCATAGCCGAGACCGTTCTATGCAATTTAAACGAACACTCGAACATTAAAGAAAAAAATACAGAATATGGAAAAATGGAATGAACTATGTTTTATACTTTCGGAAAGTATTCCTTCCAACGCATCTGAACAAGTTTTTGAACTTAAAGTAATTCAAGCATTTGAAAAGTTAGGCTGGAGTCATTTTAAACGAGAAATTTCGGTTCGAGAAAACATACAATTAGGAGCATCCAACAGAATTACGCCTGATATCATAATAAAATCTGACGACACAAACCTGTTCGTAATTGAAGTTAAAAATCCTTCTGCCGATTTGAAAAATCCAAATTATCAAAACCAACTTTCGTCTTATATGCGAATGTTACGCCTGAACTTTGGAATCTTAATCGGAAATGAAATCAAAATATTTGTTGACGGCTCTTTGGTCGGTTCAAACCAATCCGAACTTTTAGAAAGAATTTCGTTCAAAAAAAACAATCCGAAAGGTTTGAATTTCATCAATCTTTTTCAAAAAGAAACTTTCAGTTATGAAAATATTGAGCGCTATATCCAAAAGAAAATTGAGACAATAAAGGAAAACCAAACAGTTGAAAATCTCAAAAACGAAATCACGACAACCGAGTATGCGGAATATTTAAAAACTGAACTAAAAAACAAACTTTTAAGAGAACACAGCGAAAGCGTGGTCGAAAAAGTTTTGGAGGATTTTAAGATTAAAATATACGATTCAACCCAAACAGAAATTCAACGGACAATTTATGTACAAAGTCCTCAAAATAGTTCGGACAATTATAACGGAACTTCAAAAGAACTCGAATTAGCAAAAATCTATAAAAAAGTGCCTGTTTGGTTCAATAAGCCGAATCAAAAAAACAGTCAGATTTTAATTAACTATATGAGATTGCGAGAACAGAAAACACCAGTTACTTTTTTTGAACTCGAAAAAGCCTGTGAAAGAATTAGAAATTTCAGGAGTAGTTACCAAGCAATGAAAACAATTAGCGAAAGGAACAATGCAAAGGTATTTGACGAAGTTGGTCGGATTATTTCACTTTGGGAACCTGGAAAAAGTTTCGTGGAAAAAGAATATGAGAAATTTAAAAGAAGAAACAGCGGATAAAAAACTGCATAGAACACCGTGTATAGTTAATTGCTTGGTTCTCGCCTACTTACGAAAATCCTCGCGGATTTTCTATTCCGTTTTTATTTGCTAAATTTAGTGCTTAAAACACGCAACTAACCATACACAAACACGTTAGCAAACATTTGACAAAAACCAATCCTGAATGAATTTAACAAAAAAACAAATAGTTCTTGCATCACCATTTTTGATTATTGCAATTAACTTCGGAATTGCCTTTCTGTTCGGGAATATTATTGGAAAATGGGCTTTTATACCAATAATCTTAATTGAATGGTGTCTTTTTCTGTTTTTTATTTTGAGATATACTGAAAAGGAAACAAGAAAAAAATGGTTGCAAAAATCAAAAGGTTCATTCGGTTGGAACATTTTGGCTTTGTTTATTGGAATACTTCCACTTCCATTATTTTTAATGCATTACGAAACATTAGACATTTGGCAAGTCTGGTTACCTTGGATTTTATTAGCTCTAATTAACCCTTGGCTTGAGGAATTTTATTGGCGTGGACTACTTTTGGACTACACAAAAAACTGGTCAAATTGGATTGCAATAATTTTTACAAGTTTAGTATTTGCTCTTAATCACGCGGTTTTCGGTGTGAATTCAGAATTGAATAGTGGAATAACAGTAATAATTTCAACATTCATTATGGGAATAATTTGGGGACTGGTTTATAAGAAAACTGACAGTTTGCGATGGATTATATTGGCTCACTTTTTGGTAGACTTTTTTAATTTGTCAGCATCCTCATTTTTGGATTTATATGAAAAAGGAAATTGGTAGAATAATAAAAAACGATTTGCTAACAAAGAACTGAGCTAAAAAACAACTCTTTTCCGCATTAAATTTGAAACATAGTTATCCTCTACCACAACCCATAGGTAAGGATTATGGTCAAAAAAATCATTTACTTTCATTCTACCTTCTAGTCAGAACAGAGACAAAACCCTCATCATAGGGCAATCCGGATCTGGCGATTGCAAAACTCTGTTTAAGAAGCTTGTTGGCTACAGCTATCAATGCCAGTTTCTTGCTCTTCCCCTTGTTCACGATTCGCTCATATACCTCCTTACATGCCTTGTTGTGCTTGCAGGCGGTAAAGGAACATAGGAACAAAAGATTACGTAGCTTTCTATTGCCCACTTTGCTTATCCGTGCACGACCTCTAACGCTGCTCCCCGATTCTCTGATCGTTGGGGTAATTCCGACATAACTACAGAGCTGTGATGCATTCTCGAACTTGGAAAAACCATCCGTCACAACTATCAAGAACAATGCGGTCTTTTGACCTATTCCCGGTATACTGGTGATTAAGGTCAATTGCTCTTGTTGGTCTTCTTTTACCAAGGAAAGGATTTTTGATTCGATGGCTATCACCTCCTTATCAAGCTGCTTCTTGTTACGCACCAAGGAACGATGGACAAACTTTGAGGGAATACCCAGAACAGCTTCTCCATGTATCTTGTTCTTAGTTGCGGTACGTTGTTTTAAATAGGTGTCCAATAACCGGAACAACTGTAAACATTCACTCTGGGTATCCGTCAAGGAATTGTAGAGTGGAACATCATTGGACAAAGCGTATTCACAAATAGCCTTTGCATCACTTTTGTCCGTCTTTACCTTGGCCAGTTTCATTTGTATGAAACGCTTTATGGACAATGGATTTACAACAGAAACGATTACTCCGTTTTTGTAAAGAAACTGTGCAAGTCTATAATGATAATAACCGGTAGCTTCCATAACCACCAATGAACCTTGGGGCAATTCCTTAAGGTATTTCCTGAATCCCGTTTCATCGTTCTTATACTGGCTGTGACCAATGTTACTACCATGTACATCAAAGACATCCTTACTGATGTCGACTCCAAAAGTTTCTTTATATTTATTCATAACGAATGTTTTATGAAAGAACTGGCTACTTCTGCTCACAACAACTTGAAAACGAGATCTAGGTCTCACAGAACTGAACGTGATTTAAGTAGTAAAAGAGAGAGGATTATCAATGTTGTCGAAGTCTAAAGCTTCACCGTGTATAGTAACCTTAATTCTCTCTTTTGTTCTTTCTGATTTATACAATCAATTTATAGAGAATCAAACTTAAGCCGTGTATAATTAATTGCTTCATTGAGCTTACTTGCGAATATTCCTGCGGAATATTCACGGGTTCGTAAAAGTTTGCTAACTTAGTTGCTAAACCACGCAACTAATCATACACAAACACGTTAGCAAAAATTTAAAACCAACTGAAATGAACAAAATAATTCTAACATCATTAAGCATAATTTTTGCTTGTAATTCAATTTTCGGACAGACGAACGAAGAAAAATATGCAAAAGATGTGCAATCAATAGATGCAATAATTAATGCATATTATGATGTTGTTTCAGGTTCGAGTAGTGACCCTTGGGAATTCGAAAGAGATAAATTTATTCATTCAGAAAATGCTGTAATCACAAGACTGGACGAAAATGGAAAAGCGGAATCGCATAGTCTTGAAGCGGAATATATACCAATCGGATTATCGCCGAAAGAGGATTTTTACGAAAAGGAACTTAAAAGAAAAGTGAGCAAATACGGAAATATTGCACAAGTTTGGAGTGCATTTGAAATACGAACTGACCCAAATACGGAATCTAATATAAGAGGACTGAATAGCGTTCAACTTCATTACGAAAATGGAAGATGGTGGATAGATAGTTGGACTTGCGAAATGGAATCTGAAAAAAGTTCTGTGGTGACTGAATTTATGAAGAATGAATAAAAAAACTTTTGCTAATAACTAGCGTTCGTGTGGTCGGTACGACCCAGCATGAACGTCGTGTTGACTGAACCGGTTCTCTGTCGGTCAGCCTTCTATGGGTATTGGTCTGTTTTAGGATGGGTTATTTAAGGTCTGCACTTGAACCGTATAGTGATTTGGAGGTCTTGTTTTTCTCCCGAGTATGTCCATCACTTCTTAAATTCTATTGAACCTCCTGTTTTTGGGGTATTTTGGCCGCTTTTGCTTGGTTTCGGACATAGGCTTCCCTATCCCGTTCAAAGGGCGTTTATTTTCTTACTGTGCTTTAGTGTATTTTTTAAGTTTTGTGATCCAGTGTGCCGGTGGTCCCCGTGCGGTAAACGTATGCAGGGTCACCAGTTCTCCCTTTTTACAAGATGGGCAGATTCGGTGTTGCAGGGGCGGTTTTTCTTGGAGCTGTACCTTCCCCAGGGTTTTACCCAAGTGGTCAAGACTTTTGCGTTTATGGTAAGCACTTAATATCCCATAATGGCGGATGCGCACAAACCCCTTAGGGAGTATGTGCAGGGCAAAGCGCCTGATGAATTCAGTATCGCTCAGGTACATCAGGGATTTGTTTCCCCCGTGGCGGTAATCTTTTACCGAAAACACCACGCCGCTGTCATCCAGGTTTTTGATTCGGTGGTTGCTGATCGCAATTTTATGGGTATAGCGACCAAGGTATTCCACTACCTGAGGTGGCCCTAAAAACGGACGCTTGCAATAGACGACCCACTCTTTTTTGAACAGGCTTTGGTAAAGGGCCTCTGGTTGTTCTGTTTTAATTTTTTTACGTAACCCTGCAACAAAGCGGGCACGGAATACCTTGCTCATGGCCTTGACCGGGAACAGGTATTTCCCCTTGTTCCGGGCAGGTTTCCACTTACCACTTTTGGTTGCCCCACCACCGGGCACGATACAATGCAAGTGCGGATGCAGGGACAGGTTCTGTCCCCAGGTATGCAGGATGGCGATCATCCCGGGACCGGCACCTAAAAACTTAGGATTGGAAGCAAACCCCGCTATGACTTCCCATGAAGTTTTGAACAGCAGGCCATACAGCAGTTTGGGTTCGTACAGGCACAGGCGGTTGAGTTCTGAAGGCAGGGTAAATACCACGTGGAAGTAAGGAACGTTCAAGAGCTCTTCTTCCCGTGCCCTGATCCATTGTTCCCTTTTGTGCCCCTGACACTTTGGGCAATGCCGGTTGCGGCAACTGTTGTAGCTCAGGTGCAAGGTATTACAGGATGGATTCGTGCAGTGGTCAATGTGACCGCCCAGGGCAGCCGTACGACATTTGCGCAGGGCGTGCAGGGTCCTTAGTTGCCAGCTGGTGGCACAACAGTCTGCTAAAGACTCCCTGTTGCGATTTAATACCTGGGCCACTTCGTGAGCAGCGGATGCCATTACTCTTTGTAGAGCCGATCCAGTGGACTGAAAGGCTTTTGCCTGCCCAGTTGTGCCACGTGAAGGTAGGTCAGTGTGGTCTGTATATCTGCGTGCCCCAAAAGGTCCTTTACACTCATAATATCCAAGCCCATTTCCAGAAGGTGGGTAGCATAACTGTGGCGCAGGCTGTGGGTGGTCACTTCCTTTTGAATACCACTATGTTTACGGGCTTCCCGTACAATCCAGCGAACCCCTTGGGTAGAAAGCGGGACTGGACGCCCTTCGGTATTGTTCCCAGTGAAGCACCAGGTGCAAGGATTTTCTGCCGCAAGATATGTTTTAAGTCCGCGGATCTGCATCCTCGACAAGGGTACATACCGATCTTTCCTGCCTTTGCCTTGGCGGACGTGAAGCATCATACGATCAAAATCCAGATCTTTTAACTGTAGGTTGCACAGTTCAAAACAGCGCAGTCCGCAGCCATAAAGCAGCGCCAATACCAGACGGTGCTTCAGTAGTTTTGGGGCTTTTAAGAGTTGCTTTACTTCCCTACAACTTAAAACTACAGGGAGTTTTTTGGGACGCTCAATAGCGGGGAGCATTACCTGCATCTCTTTACGATTTGATATCCGGTAGGCATACCTCAGACCATAAACGGTATGCTTGAAGAAGCTGCTCGACGGGGTCTTGTGCCGGGACTTTAAAACATGTAGATAATCCAGCACCTGTTCTTCATCCAGATCGAGTGGACTGCACTTAAAATGCAGGGCTATGTGTGAAAGACAGCGGGCATAGTTGGTCAGGGTGCTTTGGCTTTTGCCCGATAGTTCAACAGAACGTTTTAGTTTGAGATACAATTCCTGGAATTCTGGAACACGTTCACAGGCTCGTTCGATCAGGGTACTACTTTTTTTTCATAATTTGCTAAATATTAGTTTTATACATCTTAAAGGTAGTGAATGGAGATTTAGATAACTCCTGAAGCTACCTTTAGGTTTAGTTCAACAAAGAACTGAGCTAAAAAACAACTCTTTTCCGCATTAAATTTGAAACATAGTTATCCTCTACCACAACCCATAGGTAAGGATTATGGTCAAAAAAATCATTTACTTTCATTCTACCTTCTAGTCAGAACAGAGACAAAACCCTCATCATAGGGCAATCCGGATCTGGCGATTGCAAAACTCTGTTTAAGAAGCTTGTTGGCTACAGCTATCAATGCCAGTTTCTTGCTCTTCCCCTTGTTCACGATTCGCTCATATACCTCCTTACATGCCTTGTTGTGCTTGCAGGCGGTAAAGGAACATAGGAACAAAAGATTACGTAGCTTTCTATTGCCCACTTTGCTTATCCGTGCACGACCTCTAACGCTGCTCCCCGATTCTCTGATCGTTGGGGTAATTCCGACATAACTACAGAGCTGTGATGCATTCTCGAACTTGGAAAAACCATCCGTCACAACTATCAAGAACAATGCGGTCTTTTGACCTATTCCCGGTATACTGGTGATTAAGGTCAATTGCTCTTGTTGGTCTTCTTTTACCAAGGAAAGGATTTTTGATTCGATGGCTATCACCTCCTTATCAAGCTGCTTCTTGTTACGCACCAAGGAACGATGGACAAACTTTGAGGGAATACCCAGAACAGCTTCTCCATGTATCTTGTTCTTAGTTGCGGTACGTTGTTTTAAATAGGTGTCCAATAACCGGAACAACTGTAAACATTCACTCTGGGTATCCGTCAAGGAATTGTAGAGTGGAACATCATTGGACAAAGCGTATTCACAAATAGCCTTTGCATCACTTTTGTCCGTCTTTACCTTGGCCAGTTTCATTTGTATGAAACGCTTTATGGACAATGGATTTACAACAGAAACGATTACTCCGTTTTTGTAAAGAAACTGTGCAAGTCTATAATGATAATAACCGGTAGCTTCCATAACCACCAATGAACCTTGGGGCAATTCCTTAAGGTATTTCCTGAATCCCGTTTCATCGTTCTTATACTGGCTGTGACCAATGTTACTACCATGTACATCAAAGACATCCTTACTGATGTCGACTCCAAAAGTTTCTTTATATTTATTCATAACGAATGTTTTATGAAAGAACTGGCTACTTCTGCTCACAACAACTTGAAAACGAGATCTAGGTCTCACAGAACTGAACGTGATTTAAGTAGTAAAAGAGAGAGGATTATCAATGTTGTCGAAGTCTAAAGCTTCACCGTGTATAGTAACCTTAATTCTCTCTTTTGTTCTTTCTGATTTATACAATCAATTTATAGAGAATCAAACTTAAGACGTATATAGCTCATAGCTAGTAAGTTGCTAAATCGAATTTAAGGCGTATTTGGTAAGTCGCCAGATTTTTAAATTTGACGATTTCCAATAAAAAAAGATAAATAGTAAAATTTAAAAATCTGGCTTGTGCTTAATCCGAAAATAATTTTCTAATTTGCACGCTACGAGCCATATACACAACCGTTAGCCACAATTATGACACCCATCAAACATTACAATATGTCCAAAATTATAATCTTTCTGACTTTTATGTGCGTGCTCGGATGTGCTGAAAAGCACGAATCATTGAACACAACTATTAAATCTTTTGGATTCAATGAAATTCCTGATTCAAGTTTTGTGATTAATCCAAAGGTAGAATTTGACATGTCTGATTATATTATTCAGCCTAAGAATTTAAAGAAATATTATGACCATCCTGGCGAACTTGGTTACATAGCTCAGGGTGAAGATTATGATTTTAAATCACTTTCAGTAATAATGGCGAAGGCATTGCCAAATGGCGGGCCACCATTGCACACTCACGACATTGAAGAATTGCATGTAGTTTATGATGGTAAGGTGGAATATATTATAAATGGAAAACGATTTATAGCAAATGGACCATACATTGTGAAAATTCCAGCAGGAGTCCCGCATGCATTTATGAATCGAGGAGAAATCCCAGTAAATGTTGTGGGTATATTACCAGAAAACAACACGAGTTATCACGAACTTGGACCAAACCCATTGTTACATAAGTGAGATTAGAAATAAAATAAAACTGTGGCTAACATTAGGTATAAAACATAGGGCGGACAGTGCTTTCCGTAAGTTTTCGGCAGTTTGTTAAGTTCGTTTCGGGCGGACAGTCAAGAGCTCCGAAATACCCTACGTTTCATACCCGAGACCGTTGTGCAACATTTGACCAAATCAACAAAAACCTGAACAAAATGAAATTAATTGTAGGTAACTATTATGAAAACATAAAATGTGAAAACTTTAAGGACAAGGAAACAGGTAGAATTAGAGTAAGACCTTTAAGTGGACAAAACTTACCAACAAACTTGGTAATTGAATGTAGTAAAAGCGAAAGAGAATCACATCCAATCGGAACTAAATTCATAACGGAAAATGTAAAAGTTTGCCAAAAACCAGATGGACGAATTTACTTGCGAGCTAAAGACCAATTCATTAAAAAAATTGGTTAAGTCACTAAAGAATTATGACTAAACTAAAATACGAAAATGAAGGAGGAAGAGGTTTTAGGACTTTCCATCCATTCGCAAATCTGGAACAGAAAAAAACCGAAAAAAAGGAAAAGACACCGACTAAAACCGAATTGCTATTAAAGGACATCAAAAAAAGTAGCAAAATGAGAAATAGTCGTTGGAATGCTGATGACATCTCTTATAAAAAAATCAAATTGGGTTTAGCAATCAGAATTCTATTGAGTGTTGTTATTCGAAAAAAAAATGGCATATATCCAATACTAAAGAAAATGCAAAAGGATGATTTATTGTATAAAAGAGTAAAAAAGGATATTGAATCAAACTATGCGAATATTTCGAGTTCTGCTCTTAAAATAATAGTTGAACAGAATATAGACGAATATAAATAAAAACGTTGCACAATAACTAGCGTTCGTGTGGTCGGTACGACCCAGCATGAACGTCGTGTTGACTGAACCGGTTCTCTGTCGGTCAGCCTTCTATGGGTATTGGTCTGTTTTAGGATGGGTTATTTAAGGTCTGCACTTGAACCGTATAGTGATTTGGAGGTCTTGTTTTTCTCCCGAGTATGTCCATCACTTCTTAAATTCTATTGAACCTCCTGTTTTTGGGGTATTTTGGCCGCTTTTGCTTGGTTTCGGACATAGGCTTCCCTATCCCGTTCAAAGGGCGTTTATTTTCTTACTGTGCTTTAGTGTATTTTTTAAGTTTTGTGATCCAGTGTGCCGGTGGTCCCCGTGCGGTAAACGTATGCAGGGTCACCAGTTCTCCCTTTTTACAAGATGGGCAGATTCGGTGTTGCAGGGGCGGTTTTTCTTGGAGCTGTACCTTCCCCAGGGTTTTACCCAAGTGGTCAAGACTTTTGCGTTTATGGTAAGCACTTAATATCCCATAATGGCGGATGCGCACAAACCCCTTAGGGAGTATGTGCAGGGCAAAGCGCCTGATGAATTCAGTATCGCTCAGGTACATCAGGGATTTGTTTCCCCCGTGGCGGTAATCTTTTACCGAAAACACCACGCCGCTGTCATCCAGGTTTTTGATTCGGTGGTTGCTGATCGCAATTTTATGGGTATAGCGACCAAGGTATTCCACTACCTGAGGTGGCCCTAAAAACGGACGCTTGCAATAGACGACCCACTCTTTTTTGAACAGGCTTTGGTAAAGGGCCTCTGGTTGTTCTGTTTTAATTTTTTTACGTAACCCTGCAACAAAGCGGGCACGGAATACCTTGCTCATGGCCTTGACCGGGAACAGGTATTTCCCCTTGTTCCGGGCAGGTTTCCACTTACCACTTTTGGTTGCCCCACCACCGGGCACGATACAATGCAAGTGCGGATGCAGGGACAGGTTCTGTCCCCAGGTATGCAGGATGGCGATCATCCCGGGACCGGCACCTAAAAACTTAGGATTGGAAGCAAACCCCGCTATGACTTCCCATGAAGTTTTGAACAGCAGGCCATACAGCAGTTTGGGTTCGTACAGGCACAGGCGGTTGAGTTCTGAAGGCAGGGTAAATACCACGTGGAAGTAAGGAACGTTCAAGAGCTCTTCTTCCCGTGCCCTGATCCATTGTTCCCTTTTGTGCCCCTGACACTTTGGGCAATGCCGGTTGCGGCAACTGTTGTAGCTCAGGTGCAAGGTATTACAGGATGGATTCGTGCAGTGGTCAATGTGACCGCCCAGGGCAGCCGTACGACATTTGCGCAGGGCGTGCAGGGTCCTTAGTTGCCAGCTGGTGGCACAACAGTCTGCTAAAGACTCCCTGTTGCGATTTAATACCTGGGCCACTTCGTGAGCAGCGGATGCCATTACTCTTTGTAGAGCCGATCCAGTGGACTGAAAGGCTTTTGCCTGCCCAGTTGTGCCACGTGAAGGTAGGTCAGTGTGGTCTGTATATCTGCGTGCCCCAAAAGGTCCTTTACACTCATAATATCCAAGCCCATTTCCAGAAGGTGGGTAGCATAACTGTGGCGCAGGCTGTGGGTGGTCACTTCCTTTTGAATACCACTATGTTTACGGGCTTCCCGTACAATCCAGCGAACCCCTTGGGTAGAAAGCGGGACTGGACGCCCTTCGGTATTGTTCCCAGTGAAGCACCAGGTGCAAGGATTTTCTGCCGCAAGATATGTTTTAAGTCCGCGGATCTGCATCCTCGACAAGGGTACATACCGATCTTTCCTGCCTTTGCCTTGGCGGACGTGAAGCATCATACGATCAAAATCCAGATCTTTTAACTGTAGGTTGCACAGTTCAAAACAGCGCAGTCCGCAGCCATAAAGCAGCGCCAATACCAGACGGTGCTTCAGTAGTTTTGGGGCTTTTAAGAGTTGCTTTACTTCCCTACAACTTAAAACTACAGGGAGTTTTTTGGGACGCTCAATAGCGGGGAGCATTACCTGCATCTCTTTACGATTTGATATCCGGTAGGCATACCTCAGACCATAAACGGTATGCTTGAAGAAGCTGCTCGACGGGGTCTTGTGCCGGGACTTTAAAACATGTAGATAATCCAGCACCTGTTCTTCATCCAGATCGAGTGGACTGCACTTAAAATGCAGGGCTATGTGTGAAAGACAGCGGGCATAGTTGGTCAGGGTGCTTTGGCTTTTGCCCGATAGTTCAACAGAACGTTTTAGTTTGAGATACAATTCCTGGAATTCTGGAACACGTTCACAGGCTCGTTCGATCAGGGTACTACTTTTTTTTCATAATTTGCTAAATATTAGTTTTATACATCTTAAAGGTAGTGAATGGAGATTTAGATAACTCCTGAAGCTACCTTTAGGTTTAGTTCAACAATGGTAACCGTTGCGCAAGCCCTTGAACAGCAAAAAAGAGACCTCTTTTAAGCCCTTTTTAGGGGCTTTTTATTTTTAGGACGATGGGCAATCTAGATTTTTGGGCAACCCTACAAGTTTTCTTTCAAGTTCTTGGCACCTGTTTTTTATAAAAAATAACAAAGCAAGTTTCCCCGCCCCGCTCCCGATAGCTATCGGGATGGAACGTTTTTGGTCGAATTTCAGGTATTTTTTCAGGTTGTACGCGATTGCCGAGAGGTGCATCGCCTTGTTGGCCTGTTTCAATCCTATGGTATTTATCTTCCTGAGCCCCATAAACTCTATCAGGGTGCCGAAAACGGGCTCGACCGTGCTCTGCCGTTTGCCCTTCATATACCTGCCCTGTGGGCCCTCGACCCGGGCAATGTTCCTTTCGTACTCGGCCCGGTAATAGGTAACGGTGAACTTCTTTTCCTGTGCGCTTTTGCCCAGGCACCGTGCCCGTAAGGGACAGCCAAGGCAGACATGCTTTCTTGCGCGGTACTCCTTCTTCTTTGTCTTGGTGCGGTAATCCAAAAACACTTTGGTAAATGGTATCACCTTGCCCTGTGGACAGATATAATGATCTTCCGTATTGTTATAGGTGAACCCGTCCGGACCACCCTTGTACGTGCCATGGGGCGGGATGAAGCTCTTCAGTCCCCGGGCTTCCAGAAAGGCGTAGTTCTCCCCACTGCTGTACCCCGTGTCGGCCACGCAGTTCTCCCATACCAGGCCTTCTTTCCAGAGCCTGCGTTTTACGCGCTTTACGATGTCCGGGAGGTGTTGATTGTCCTTCCCGTCCGCATGGTAGGCCCTGATGTCCGTAATGACGTGGTGGGCCGTATCAACGCTCAACTGGCCCAGGTAGTTCAGCTTTCTCGCCTTGCCCGGCTTTACGCTTATACGCGCATCGGGGTCCGTGGGGCTGTAATGTGTTTTGTTACTGGTATACTTGGCCCCCTTGTTACCGGCCCCCGGCCGTTGGTCCTGGTCCTTCGCCCACTTCTTGTTGCGGCCCTTAATTGCATTTAGCTCCTTTTCACTTGCACTTATACTGCGCTGCCCATTATCCGACCTGTCGCCCTTGCTCTTGCGATGGGGCACTTCTTTATCCATCGAACTAAGGACCCGCACCTTCCGCAGGTGTTCTTGCAGTTCTTCCTCCGGTACCTTCAGTTCCAAGGTATCCATAGAAGCGTTCGCCTTTACCGGCGCACTGTCGATCGCCTGGGTATGCCCGCTGACCATACCCTTGTCCGCGCACATACCCAAAACCTTGGTGAAGACTTCCTCGAACACACTTTCCGGGAACAGTTGGCGCGTACGGCTTATCGTAGAATGCCATGGCAGCTCCTCGTCGATATCGTAGCCGATGAAGTAAAGGATGTCCAAGCGCATCGAACAATGGTCGATCAGCTTGCGGTCGCTGATAATGTTCTCCAGATAGCCCACAAGGCACAGTTTGAAGAAGACCACCGGGTCGATGCTCTTCTGGCCGCTTTCGCCATAATACCCCTTGGTCAAAGGGTAGAGAAAGTCAAGGTCCAAAGCCCCTTTCAAACGCCTGTAGAAATTGTTCTCGGGTATACGCTCGCTCAACTGGAAATGTGCGAACAGTTTTTCCTGGTAATCCTTTTTTCCCTGCATACCTAAAGTTACGATCGATCTACCGAACGGCAATGATCAAGACCGTTTTTTTCTTAACTTGTGCAACAGGCACACAACCTAAACGTAATGCGGACTTTAGGGCTAAAACGAAAGGTCTATGTATATTTATAATGTCGCTAAATCTTATGGATTTAGCTTTGGAAAAGAAAAAATAAAACTAAACAATAAGCTTTAGCTTCGTGCGCAGACGGAAACGAAAATGTTTCCTTATCTCCGCACTACGCTTAGCTAAAACGTTGTACTGCATTTGAGCAAACTATGAAAATAACAGAAAAAACAATTAGATTTTTAGGTAGAGCATTATGTGGAGACACAGGATTAGTGCCTTATAAAAGTGGACCTCAATTAGTTGATTTTTTTGTTAATTATGGAGCGGACGACCAATATGGAGAAGGCTTTCCATCAAGATGGCGATATACAGAAGAAAAAATTCGAGAATATAATGGAACAAAATTTTTGAAATCGATATTAGAAGATTCTGTTGACCCAAGAGATTTTATGGAGTCAGATATTAACATATGTGAAACCATAAAAACATTCAATGAACTTTTAAATTTTGATGGTTATGAATTGAAAAAAGTTGGAGCTTTTTACAAAATAGCCGACTCAAAAGGAATATTAGTAGAACCAGAGACCGTGACTGGAATTAATCACGATTTTATTCAAGAACAAATTAAAAAATGTAACGAAAAAATTGAACAAGGAGATTTCAATGGAGCGATTACGAATGCGAGAAGTCTTGCCGAAGCAGTTATGATTGAAATTATCGAAGAACACGAAGGAAAAGAAATTAAGAATGACGGAAAAATAGAAAACCTTTATAAACAAGTAAAGAAAATTCTAAACCTGACCATTGACCCGAAAACAATGCCACAAACAGTTTTGCAAATTCTTTCTGGATTAGATTCAATTGTAGGAGGACTTGCTGGTTTAAGTAATAACTCTGGAGATAGACACGCGAATAAATTTAACACTAAAAAACATCACGCTAGATTAGCAGTTAACTCAACAATGACTCTAGTTGATTTTTTATTAGAAAGTAAAGAATATCAAAAATAAAAACGCAGTACAACAATGTATAACCGCAATTACGGCGGATTCGACTACGTCCGAATCCACTCGGAATTGCTAACGTCTGTGCTAAACCGAATATTAAAGCATATGAACCCGTAACTGACGGTTATACGAAACCGTTAGCTGCAACCTAAAAAAACGAACAACTTATCAGATGAACAAACTATTCCACATATTCAGAGTTGACGAAGAAGAAGCAAAAAAGATTTCTGGACAACCTGACGAACCCCACAATCACGAGTTTGAAGAGTTATTAATTGGCATTGAAGGTGAATTGGAGCATTTCATTGATTTTAACACTACCAAAATCCAATCTCCTTTTGTGAGTTTCGTAACCAAAGGAAAAGTACACAGAGTAGTTCCAAAGCTACATAATGGCAAATGCGATATTTGGGCAATTCGTTTTAAAAGCGAATTTATTCCAGAAACCACATTTCAACTCTATTCGTTTTATCACACTCAAGCAAATTTAGAACTTGAAAAAGGACATTGTTTTCAGAGACTGGTTACCCTTTGTGAGATGATTTATGCCGAAACACAACAAGACACAACAGACCTTTCCATAATAAGGCAACTATTGGGTGTCCTGTTCACGATGATAGAAGCCGAACGAAAAAAGTTAGAACCACAAGACGAGCCTATTCAAAAAACGCAACATATATCCTTCGGAAACTTCCTGACGATTCTTGAAGAAAATTACCGAAGACCATTTGGTGTGGAATTCTATGCGGAAAAACTTTTTATGTCGTCAAGGAATTTGAACATCATCTGCCAAAATATTTTAGCACAGAGTGTTTCAGAAATAATCGAAACCCGAAAATTAATTGAAGCTAAAAACCTATTGATCTCTACAGAAAAAACCATATCTGAAATAGCTTATGAATTGGGCTACAATGAGAATTCTTATTTTTCTAACGTCTTTAAAAAAAAGGCAGGTCAATCGCCAGGTAAGTTCCGTGAAGAGATGAAAAATAGGTTAATTTCCTAAATCTACACTCCTCTTACCGAAAAGTGTAATTTGCTTCATCGTAAGTGCTACTATCTTTGTAAACAAATATTATTAACAATTAAATTTTATATGATTATGAAAAAAGTACTGATTTTATTAGCAATTACATTTTTGAATGTAAACGTATTCGCACAAGCAAACTGGAAGGTAGACCCTTACCATTCGTCCTTAAATTTCAATATTTCACATTCCGGAATTAGTATCGTGAATGGGAAATTTATGGAATATACCGGAAACCTTACTACAAATGGGGAAGCTTTAGAAGGGGCAAATGTTGATTTTACTGTTAAAGTAACAAGTATCAATACCAATGTAGAAGACAGGGACAACCACTTGAGAAGTGCTGATTTTTTTGAAGTTGAAAAATATCCAGAAATGACTTTTAAAAGCACGAAAATCTTAGCTACTGGAAAACCTGATCAGTATTTATTATATGGCGACCTAACCATAAAAGATGTAACCAAACCCGTGATTTTTGATGTGTACTATGGCGGAACTGCCAAAAGTGACCAGGGCGAAAAATTAGGATTGAAAGCCAAAACCACCATTAACAGATTTGACTACAATATTAATTATGATCCTACCGCAGCAGGTATTGGCAAAGATGTAAACATAGTGGTGCACTTACAGTTTGCCAAGCAGTAATACGTTTAAAAATTATCCAATAACATTAAAAATATAAGAAAATGGAAACAACAAAATGGGCAATAGACCCAACACACAGCGAAATTACATTTAAAGTAAAACACCTGATGATTTCTAACGTAAAAGGAGAATTTAAAACCTTTCAAGGAACCATAGATGGCGAAGATTTTACAAAAGCAACCATTTCGGCAAACATTGATGCAAGTTCTATATCAACGAACAATGATGATCGAGACACGCATCTAAAAAGCCCCGACTTCTTTGAAGTTGAAAAATATCCGGAAATTACATTTGTGAGCAAATCCATTAAAAAAGTAGATGATGATGAATACCAATTAGTAGGTGACCTTACAATTAAAGGTACTACAAAAGAAATCACACTAGATACCGAGTTTGGAGGTTATATGAAAGACCCTTACGGAAACGAGAAAGCAGGTTTTTCCATAAATGGTAAACTGAACCGAAAAGACTTTGGCCTTAATTGGAATGCCGCCCTGGAAGCCGGAGGTGTAATGGTTGGAAATGAGATAAAAATTAATGCAGAAGTTCAATTTGTAAAACAATAAGTCATGAAAATAGGAATAACAGGTGCTACAGGCCAACTGGGCCAATTAGTAGTACAAAAGCTAAAAGACAAGAATCCCGATGCCAAATTAGTGGCACTCGTGCGAAATCCCGATAAGGCAAAACCTTTAGGTATAGAGGCCAAAGCTTTCGATTATGAACAACCAGAAGCTTTACCAAAGGCTTTAGAGGACATAGATCGTTTGGTTTTTATATCGGGAAGCGAGATAGGTAAACGTGAAACCCAACATAAAAATGTAATCAATGCGGCAAAACAAGCTCAAGTTAAGCAAATTGCCTACACCAGCTTGCTGCACGCCGATACGTCGCCAATGATATTAGCTCCAGAACACCTTGCTACCGAAAAAATGCTGCAAGACTCGGGCATTCCGCACACGATTTTACGTAATGGATGGTACACCGAAAATTATACTGCGGGATTAAAGCAAGCAGTAGAGCAAGGTGCTATAATTGGTAGTGCGGGAGATGGAAAAATTTCATCAGCAACACGTGAAGACTATGCCGAAGCTATAGCCGAAACCATCATAAACGATGACCATACAGGCAAAACGTATGAATTGGCTGGTGATCAAACCTTCACCATGCAGGATTTGGCTGCCGAAGTGAGCAAACAAACGGGTAAAAACATCGAATTTGTGAACCTTCCAGAAGCAGAATATGCACAAAAGCTACAGGAAATTGGATTACCTGAAGGGATGGCCAAAGCGTTTGCGAGTTTAGATTATAGCGCTTCTAAAAACGATTTGCATGATGAAAGTGGCGAACTCGCCCGTTTAATTAACCGTCCCACTACTTCTTTATCACAGGCGGTTAAAACTGGATTGAATTAAATTTTAAAATTACGGCAATAGAAACATAGAATCTATTGCCGGTTTTATTCTTTATTCAACACAATTGGTTATTAGAATACGAATAGATTATTAATTGATCCTAGTCCACTATTGCAACGCTATAATAGGTCTGAAGAAGTGGTCAATACGGTTTGTTAAATAGCCAGTCCAATTTCTTCAGCTACCAATGGCGAAATATTGCAGATGAAAGGAGGTATTATTGATATTGTAATATAAATATAGAAGATGAAGGTTATTCCAGGACATACATGTCGTGTAATTAAGAAAACTCAACTAACAAAAAATATGCTGCGCATAGATTTTGAAATTTCGCAATCTAATTCGGCTATTGTATTCAAACCAGGTTGCTATGTAAAGTTACACCTCCCTGTGGCCAACCGAAAAAAGCCTAAAGTGCGCACTTATACTTTAAAAAATTACGATGAGGTCAATAAAATTCTCACTATAGATTTTGCATTGCACCAACCCGCCGGCATAGCAACAAACTGGGCAATGTGTGCTTGGGCTATTGAACTGAACGCTTTATTCTTGTTTGGCGCTGTGGGGCTAATTTTTACGGGAGCAGGAAAATATTCAATTGATTATCGGTTGGGTAAAAAAACGGCCTAATCTAATTTTTGCAGCAAATGAATAGAAAGCAATTTTTAAAATCAATAGCTTTATTGCCCTTAATACCTTACAGTATGACATTAAAAGATTTAAACAAAATGACCTCAACAATGAGTAACACAGGTAAAATGCCTGTGCTTTTCTTAGGTCACGGCAGCCCTATGAATGCCATTGAAGAAAACGAATTTGTTTCGGCATTCAGAAAATTAGGTCAAGAAATTATAAGACCAAATGCGATTCTTTGTATTTCAGCACATTGGGAAACTAAAGGAACATTTGTAACAGCAATGCAAAATCCACCAACCATTCACGATTTTGGTGGTTTTCCACAAGCATTGTTTGACGTTCAATACCCAGCAAAAGGAAGCCCAGAATTGGCGGAAGAAACCAAAAGTATTATTACCAAAACAGAAGTTGGATTAGACGATAAATGGGGGCTTGACCATGGAGCTTGGAGCGTAATCAAACATTTATATCCAAATGCCGATATTCCGGTCATACAAATGAGCATTGATTATTCGAAACCGGCAAGGTATCATTACGAATTGGCTCAAGAGCTAAATAGCCTTCGCCATAAAGGCGTTTTAATTATTGGAAGCGGTAATATGGTGCACAACCTGCGTAGGGTGTCCTGGAACAAGCTAAACGAAGAATTTGCTTTCGATTGGGCTATCGAAGCCAACGAAAAAATGAAAAGCCATATTTTAAGTGGAGACCATCAAAAACTTATCGACTTTAAATCGCAAGGAAAAGCATTTGATTTAGCCATCCCAACACCTGAGCATTATTTGCCTTTACTTTATACCTTGGCATTGAAAGAAGAAAATGAAAAGGTAACATTGTTTAACGACAAATCTGTTGGAGGTTCATTGTCAATGACTTCTTTAAAAATAGAACCTAATTGATGAGCATAGAAAAGGCAGCAGCTAACAACGGTAACCGTTGCGCAAGCCCTTGAACAGCAAAAAAGAGACCTCTTTTAAGCCCTTTTTAGGGGCTTTTTATTTTTAGGACGACCGGGCAATCTAGATTTTTGGGCAACCCTACAAGTGTTCTTTCAAGTTCTTGGCACCCGTTTTTTATAAAAAATAACAAAGCAAGTTTCCCCGCCCCGCTCCCGATAGCTATCGGGATGGAACGTTTTTGGTCGAATTTCAGGTATTTTTTCAGGTTGTACGCGATTGCCGAGAGGTGCATCGCCTTGTTGGCCTGTTTCAATCCTATGGTATTTATCTTCCTGAGCCCCATAAACTGGGTAAGGGTGCCGAAAACGGGCTCGACCGTGCTCTGCCGTTTGCCCTTCATATACCTGCCCTGTGGGCCCTCGACCCGGGCAATGTTCCTTTCGTACTCGGCCCGGTAATAGGTAACGGTGAACTTCTTTTCCTGTGCGCTTTTGCCCAGGCACCGTGCCCGTAAGGGACAGCCAAGGCAGACATGCTTTCTTGCGCGGTACTCCTTCTTCTTTGTCTTGGTGCGGTAATCCAAAAACACTTTGGTAAATGGTATCACCTTGCCCTGTGGACAGATATAATGATCTTCCGTATTGTTATAGGTGAACCCGTCCGGACCACCCTTGTACGTGCCATGGGGCGGGATGAAGCTCTTCAGTCCCCGGGCTTCCAGAAAGGCGTAGTTCTCCCCACTGCTGTAACCGGTGTCCGCTACGCAGTTCTCCCATACCAGGCCTTCTTTCCAGAGCCTGCGTTTTACGCGCTTTACGATGTCCGGGAGGTGTTGGTTGTCCTTCCCGTCCGCATGGTAGGCCCTGATGTCCGTAATGACGTGGTGGGCCGTATCAACGCTCAGTTGGCCCAGGTAGTTCAGCTTTCTCGCCTTGCCCGGTTTTACGCTTATACGCGCATCGGGGTCCGTGGGGCTGTAATGTGTTTTGTTACTGGTATACTTGGCCCCCTTGTTACCGGCCCCCGGCCGTTGGTCCTGGTCCTTCGCCCACTTCTTGTTGCGGCCCTTTATGGCGGAGAGCTCATTGGCGTTGGCGGTAACACTTCGTTGTCCTTTATCGGACCTGTCGCCCTTGCTCTTGCGGTGGGGCACTTCTTTATCCATCGAACTAAGGACCCGCACCTTCCGCAGGTGTTCTTGCAGCTCTTCCTCCGGTACCTTCAGTTCCAAGGTATCCATGCTCGCGTTCGCCTTTACCGGCGCACTGTCGATCGCCTGGGTATGCCCGCTGACCATACCCTTGTCCGCGCACATACTCAAAACCTTGGTGAAGACTTCCTCGAACACACTTTCCGGGAACAGTTGGCGCGTACGGCTTATCGTAGAATGCCATGGCAGCTCCTCGTCGATATCGTAGCCGATAAAGTAAAGGACGTCCAAGCGCATCGAACAATGGTCGATCAGCTTGCGGTCGCTGATAATGTTCTCCAGATAGCCCACAAGGCACAGTTTGAAGAAGACCACCGGGTCGATGCTCTTCTGGCCGCTTTCGCCATAATACCCCTTGGTCAAAGGGTAGAGAAAGTCAAGGTCCAAAGCCCCTTTCAAACGCCTGTAGAAATTGTTCTCGGGTATACGCTCGCTCAACTGGAAATGTGCGAACAGTTTTTCCTGGTAATCCTTTTTTCCCTGCATACCTAAAGTTACGATCGATCTACCGAACGGCAATGATCAAGACCGTTTTTTTCTTAACTTGTGCAACAGGCACAACGTATATAGCTCATAGCTAATTAGTTGCTTAATCGAAGTTAAGGCATATTTGGAAAGTCGCCAAATTTTTAAATTTGACGATTTCCAAGAAAAAAATAAATAGTAAAATTTAAAAATCTGGCTTGTGCTCAACCGAATAGAAACAGCTATTTTGCACGCTACGAGCCATATACAAGACCGTCAGACTGTCTCAATACTTAAAGATAGCTTTACCTCGCAAGGTTCGATATTCCTTATCTTTAAGTATGGAGTATCAACAGAAACAATCCCGTACCCAGCTTACCCTCTACACCACTTGTCTGGACGATATGATCGCCGAGGAAAATTCGGCACGCACCATTGACCGTTTTGTGGACGGTCTGGATCTACAGGCCTTAGGGTTTGGGCCCATGGCATCGCAAGGGCGTCCGCCCTATGACCCCGCCGATCTCTTGAAGCTTTACATCTATGGGTATTTGAACCGGATACGTTCATCTAGAAATTTAGAGCTGGAGTGTGCCCGCAACATCGAACTGATGTGGCTGCTCGGCAACCTAAAACCCGACCATAATACTATTGCCCGTTTTAGAAAGGACAATCCCAAGGCGATAAAACGGGTGTTCCGAGCCACGGTGTCCATAGCCAGGAACCACGAGCTGATCGGCGCAATCCTCATTGCCGGAGATTCCACCAAACTCAGGGCGCAGAACAGCAAAAAGAACAACTTTAACCTAAAGAAGGTCGCACGCCACCTGGAATACATCGAAAAAAAGCTCGAAGAACACCAACGGGAACTGGCCGAGGCGGACGGCGACCGAAAGGAGGATATCCGTAAGCTGGCAAAGAACAGGGAACGGCTACGGGAAAGGTATGTACGCATCCAAAAGGAACTGCGTGACGATACCTCCACGGAAAACCCACAGATCTCCACCAGTGACCCGGACAGCCGACACCAGATCGTAAGGGGCACCATAACGGAGGTCTGTTATACCGCACAGACAACGGTGGATGCCGACCATAAGCTCTTGATCGATTACAAGATCACCAACCAAAACGACAAAAAGGCCATGGGCGGTATGCTCAGAAGGGCAAAGGCCATTTTGGGCACCAACTCCTTTACCGCACTGTATGACAAGGGCTACCATACCGGAAGCGAGTTCAAGGTGGCCGACGACCTTGGGGTCGACACCCTGGTGGCCGTGCCCGGTATCGGCCGTGCCAGCCAGGCACCGGACCCGACATATAATGCCGAACATTTCAACTACGACCCACAACGGGAGAGCTATCGCTGCCCACAGGGCCATGAGCTTACCAGTAACGGAAACTGGTACAGGGCACGAAACTACCGGTTCAAGCAATACAAAACGAAAGCGTGCAAAAATTGCCCGGTGCGCAACCGATGCACATCGGCAAAGCAAAATGGAAAGATATTGCAGCGCAGCGAATTCACAACGTTTATCGAACGTAACGCTCGTAGGGTAGCGCAGCGACCAGATGTTTACAAAAAACGGCAGGCCCTTGTCGAACATCCCTTCGGTACCATAAAAAGGCAATGGGGCTTTGACCACATCATTACCAAAAAGGGAATCCCTGCGGCCGGTGCAGACTTTGGGCTTATTGCATTGGCGTATAATTTAAAAAGACTTATCAAATTAGGTTGGAAGTCCGAAATCAGGGAAAATCACCGAACGAACATCTTAAAAACGCCCCTTCCAACCGTTAAAAGGCTGAAGGATGGTGTCTTGGCCCATATATCCGCATTTATGAAAATCCACCCAGCTTTCAGGCCCATATCTCGTATATCCCAAATTGTGTAAATTTATTCAAAATCAAAGGTGGTTTTGAGACAGACTGCCGTTAGGCAACATTTGAAAAAAAATTCTGAAAACATTCAAAAATTTGCTTATCTTTGGCGTTAGTAACGTAAAACAAAACTATGATTATTTCTTTTGGCTCGAAACAAACCGAACAAATTTGGAACGGAATCCGAGTAAAAAAAATGCCGATTGAAATACAGAACGTTGGACGTCGAAAATTAAGAATGTTGAATAATTCCCAAGATATTGCTGATTTGAGAATTCCGCCTTCAAACCGACTTGAAAAACTGACTGGAAAATTAAAAGAGTTTTATAGTATTCGGATTAACAAACAATGGCGCATTATATTCATTTGGCAAAGCGCAAACGCAAGCGAGGTGGAAATAATCGACTATCACTAAAAAAGTAAAATAATGGAAAAGCTAGCAAACGTACATCCAGGAGAAATTTTGAATTTTGAATTTCTTGAGCCACTTGAAATTACTGCATACCGACTTTCAAAGGACTTGAAAATTCCGCAAACTCGAATATCTGAAATCATAAAAGGAAAACGTCGAATAACAGCCGACACAGCTTTACGATTGAGTAAATATTTTGGCAATTCTGCCAAATTCTGGCTCGGAATTCAAGACGATTATGATATCGAAGAAGAAAAGGATGCAAAAGAAAATGAACTGAACGAAATAAAACATTACGGAAATAAAAACGTTGCCTAACAACGTATCCTATGAAAAGCCCTAGTCCAGTTCTCTAAAGTTAAATAATATTTTGTTTTTGCTTTAAACCACCTTTTTTCTTTTAATATAACTTGCTCCGCATCCTATTTGTGATACACCTTTTTTATTAGGGTTCACCAGCATCTGTATGATTATAAATTATAATAAACTCGGCCACTTGCTATAAAGATGTGATTTCAATTCCTTGGATCACCCACGTTGTTTTGTGGTACGAGTTTCACTACTATTTTGTGAGCTTTGTTATGGTTTGTCTTTTATTCTAGTACTCCTATGCAATAAGGGGTCTCTGTTTTAATAACAGCTAATGTTCTACTAAGTAGTTTTCTCGCTACTTTGATAATGATACTCTTTACGTTTCTACCTTGGTGTTTACGATAGTAAGCTTGCATGACCGGATCGGCTCGTATCGCCTGCCAAGATGCCTCTACAAAATAACTCCGTATTAAACGATGTGCCCGTGGAGTTGTAGCCTTCCCTAAAAATGTAGCCTTCCCTAAAAATAGGACAGCTTAAAATTAGAATTTTCTAACTTTAAATTTTAACTGTCATATGAAAAAAAGCAAGTTTACCGAGAGCCAGATCATCAAGGCATTAAAAGAGAACGAACAAGGAAGAAGTGTCGGGGACATCTCCCGCGAGATGGGTGTTGACAAGAGCACCTTTTACTATTGGAGGAAGAAGTACGGGGGCATGGAAGTGGCCCATATGAAGCGGCTCAAAGAGCTCGAGGATGAGAACCGCAAGCTCAAACAGATGTACGCCGATGTAAGTCTGGACGTTCGTATGTTAAAGGATGTACTGTCAAAAAAGTTCTAGGGCCTTCCGACAAGAAGCACCGCGCAAAATATCTCCAGGAGGCCTATTCGGTCTGCGTATCGCGTTCCTGCCGGGTAATCGGGCTTGCCCGTTCGATGTGGTACTACCGTACCAAAAAGGACGATACGGAAGTCATCGATGCGTTATCGAGGTTGGCGGAAGAACTGCCGACCAGGGGTTTCGAGGTATATTTTAAACGGCTTCGTCGCGAAGGCCATAAATGGAACAGGAAACGTGTACTTAGGGTCTACAGGAACATGGGTCTAAAGTTGCGCAGAAAACATAAGAAAAGACTCCCGGCAAGGGTAAAGAACCCGTTGGAGGCCCCGATCGAGCTCAACGAGGTATGGAGCATGGACTTCATGGCCGATGTACTGTCCGATGGAAGAAAGGTAAGGGTGTTCAACGTCATGGACGATTGCAACCGTGAGGCACTGGCAATGGACGTTGGCCTGAACTACCCGGCAAGAAAGGTCGTGGAGACCCTTGGGCACCTGGAAGAGGAGATAGGCCTTCCCAAAACGATACGGTGCGACAACGGTCCCGAGTTCATCTCCAAGACCTTGGCGGCATGGTGCAAAAAGAAAAGGGTCGAACTCAGGTTCATCCAACCGGGCAAGCCCATGCAGAATGGATATATGGAACGCCTGAACAGGTTTTACAGGGAGGACGTACTCGATGCATACTGGTTCAACGACCTGCACCAAGTAAGGGCGCTGACCCAAAAATGGAGGGAGGATTACAATACAAGGCATCCCCATTCATCCATCGGGGATATGCCGCCTAGGGAATACAAGAACCGTTTCGGGGAAGAATTCTTCCCCGAAACGGACAACATTAATGATAATTTTATGAATTTAGCGATGTCCTAAGAAGGGGAAGGCTACAGCTACATAGGGACGGAGTAGTAGGATCAAAAAATCTTTTTATACTACAAATTAATCCACATAAGACCATACAAAACCAGTATTTAAGTGCAAATTGAGTGCAAATAAAAAGAGGTCTATGAAAATTAATCCATAAACCTCTGATTTTCAGGTCGGGGTGGCAGGATTCGAACCTGCGACCTCCTGCTCCCAAAGCAGGCGCGATAACCGGGCTACGCTACACCCCGAAACTCTATTAAATTAAAAGAAATTGCGGAGAGAATGGGACTCGAACCCATGCGACACTTGCGCGTCGACAGATTAGCAATCTGCTCCGTTACCACTCCGGCACCTCTCCTATAATTTATTTCTATGAACGTTCGCTCAAATTGCGGATGCAAATGTAATTTTTACCTCAGAAGCACGCAACTATTTTAGAAGGTTTTTTAAAAAACAGTGTAACATTCGCTTTAACTTTCCCTGTTTCAAATAAATACCTAAAACCAATAGTACATTTTAATAGACAACTTTTAACCTACCCATCTCACCTTTTTCAGTTACGGCGGTAGCCTCCAATTTTATGAACGAAACATTTTCAATGGGCGACTTAAATTCTACCTTAATCTCTCCATTATCATCGGCCTTCAAATTAGGGTTCCAGTAAAGTGTATTAAGGTTATTTTGTTGTCTTCTTGACTTTTTTTCCAATTCTTCAAGGTATTTCTCAAAATTTAACGAATCATGATAACCTTGAAATTTAATATTGGCATCTTTTCTATTATATGAATCCAAAAAAGATCCGGAGCGTGTATAAATAATAATAGCTCCTCCGCCTGCTCTTGAACCATAAATTGAGGCCTGTGCTCCATATAATATTTCAATTCTATCCACATCGACATAATTTACCATAGAAATAATTTCTGAAAGTTTGGTGGGCTGTACTAACGGCATTCCATCAAGAACCCATAAAACTTGGCCCATCCCAGCAGCCCTTGGCAATAAAACCGTAGGTTCAATGGTTCCTAATCCTTGAACGCGTACCCCTGGAATCCCTAAGAATAACTGGGGAATAGTTTGTGGAGTCTCCAAATCCTGAAACTTGACTTTTGTAGGTATAACTCCATAAACCGAAGGTGCAGTTTTTTTTCTTTCACTTTGTTTTTTATCTGTAACAGAAACCTCATCCAATTCTATCAAACGGTCAGGCTCAACTGGCTCCCATGCAGAGGACTGTACAATGTCTCCTTTATCGACTGCTTTATCTTTAGTTCTATTTTCTTCATCGCTCCTATCAGCATTGTTAATATTATCTTCCTTGGGCTCAAATCGTACCAATCTTGACTTGGTATCGTCACCATTGGTTCTGAATACCAATTCGGTTTCCCCTTCAAATTGTAAGTCCTCTAGTCTCAACACTCCTGATGCGTCTGTCATGATTTCCTTGGTAAATACTCCGCCATTGGAAACACCAAAAATTTGGATATTGGTATTGGTTAGAAGTTCATCATCCATGTTATAAGCATAACCATAAAGGTTAAGTCCCCTTTGAAATGGATATTTAATAGTATTTGGTAGACCTTCCACTTTGGTTTGTTGCAAAATTTCCTGAGAGGTCATTATATCCAAATCTTTCCTAAACAGCGTTACCCTGTCCTTATTTTGAAGTTTAAAAGGCCTATTTTTTCCAATCTCCCTATCAATAGGTTTTTCCAAAAAGATACTATCCAAACTATCTGCTTGGGAAATTCCCAAACTAAGGTCCGCCTCAACGGGTTTTCCTTCCAAATCGGTTATCCTTAAGGTAAATGCATTTTTATTTTCCATTGGTGTAATGGAAATATTCAGTTCATTTGAACCAATTTCCACAGGTCTTTTGGCCAAAAGTGCGTTATCTTGGCCAACCAACTGTATTTCAAGTACACCTTGAGGTATTCCTTCTTTGGGTATATCTAAAGTCATACTCGAAGTTTTGACTTCCAATTCTTTCTCAAAGTATGGCACATTGTCCATGACACCCCGCAGAAAAATGTTTGAACCCAAAAGCTCATGAGATGACTGGACCCTGACCATTAAATTTTTTGGATTTAAGGAACTAACATTAACTGCAAATCCACTTTCTTTTATTTCAGGAAGGGCAAAAGACTCATTATTGGTAGTCCTGAAATTATACTTTTTTCCTGCCTTTGGTACAAATATCACTGAAGACATACCATCAAAATAAGTTTTTATCGGAATGCTTATGGATTCTGTTTCATCGACTATCGCACCTTCAACATGTAAGACGGTACCATCTTGGTTGGTAGTTTTGAGCAGTAATCGATTTTCCAAATCTGCAATAAGTTTTCCACCTTCAGGATAAAACGCAACATGTATTTCCACATTTTCTTGCCTACTTTCGTTTCTTTTCTGCCCTCTTCCATTGTAATCAAAACTCCTCTCGTAGTAGGTATCCTTTCTGTAGTTTTTCATCCATTGTGTATAAGCCTTTAGTAGATAATTCCCTTCTTTCATTTTTTTAGGTACAGAAATAGCTCCTTGTGCCATACCATCTTCAATACGGTGATACTGTGTTGCCAGAACCTGGTCTTTGTCATCCAATAGATCTATACGCAACACCTTGCTTAATGTAGCCCTTACCCTTTCCGGTCCCGTAAGGATAAATGCCTTAAAAAACAAAGGCTCCTCACTATCCAATTCGTTCCTATTCGTTTGCAGCACAATATGCTCCTGCCAGGTTCTCAGGAAATCTTTATCATTATTCTGAATTAAGGTAATGTTTTCCTTATTGAACAATCTTTCCAAATCATCCGGAAAAGGTCCGCTATCCTGTGACATTAGCAAAATATGGAATGACAAAAAAATTATGGTACTTACCAAGGAAAAAGGTTTTTTATACATATTTATAATGTTGTTTTCAGTGGGTTTAAAACTTTGGGGAATGACTTAAATATATAGAAAAAATTATCTGGCAAGCCGGGGCCTAACTAAATTTTAACATATAAATAGCTACAAAAACAAGGGGCTACTCTGGATATTCTACCCTCAAATGGTAGATGTTCGTCAACTTCTGTTTGAAGATTTTTTTTATGATTTCTATCTCCTTAAAAGTGATATCGGCATTTAAGAACTGATTTGCCTTCATTTGTCCTGAGATGATCTTATCTACAAATTCATCGATAATGGTAAAGGTTGGGTCCTTAAGACTCTTCGAAGCAGCTTCCACGGAATCTGCCATCATCAAAATTGCCGTCTCCTTCGAAAAGGGCAAGGGCCCAGGATATCTAAATTCTTCTTCGTTGAATTCCAACCCCAGTTCCTTTTGCTTTTTATAAAAATAAAAAACCAAGGTTGTTCCATGGTGGGACCGTATAAAATCGATAATACGATCCGGTAAATTATTCTTTCGAGCCAGTTCTATGCCCTTTATTACATGATCAATAATGATTTTTGCACTTTCCTTTGGTGTAATCTCATCATGGGGATTTACATTGGTAATCTGGTTTTCGGTAAAGTAAGTAGGATTATTCATCTTACCAATATCATGATACAACGCCCCTACCCTAACCAACATGGCATTCGCCCCTATTTCATTGGCGGCCGATTCCGCAAGGTTCGCCACTTGTAAGGAGTGATTGAATGTTCCCGGAGCTTTATTGGAAAGTTCCTTAAGCAATTTTGAGTTGGTATCCGAAAGTTCCAATAAAGAGACATCGGAAACTAGACCAAATATCTTTTCATAAATATAAATTAAAGGCTGTACAAAAAGTGTAATCATACCATTGAGCAAGAAAAGACCCAAAGTAAACCAGGAAATATTGTTCAGGTTGCCTTCATGAATTATATGGAAAGCTAAATAACCCACAACATAAATGGATATAATCTGTCCTATGGATATAAAAAGATTGGCTCTTTTGTAAAGCTCCGAAACCGTTAAAATGGTCACGATTCCCGTAATAATCTGTAAAAATATATACTCAAAACTATTAGGGACCACAAACCCCAAAATCAATACGGTAAGCACATGTGAAAAAAGACCCAATCTAGCGTCAAAGAAAGTCTTTAAAATTAATGGAAGTATACAAAGGGGTACCACAAACACCAATGAATCGTCATATTTGACCACCATGGTGGTTATGAAAACCATATGTAAAATGTTGAAAACAATAAAGGTTACCTTCGTATTGTTTTTATAAATGGTAGCCCTATATTTTTTTAGGAAAAGTAAGAGCATCAGCAACACCAATGCTACCAAAACCGTATAACCTATGAGAATAATGTAGTAATTGTTTGCGGTCCATAGTTCAGATTCATATTCGGCCTTAAGCGATTCCAATATCTTAAGGTTTTCTCCTTCAACAACCTCCCCTTTGGCAATGATTAATTTACCCTCATCAACAGTACCCCTTGTATAGCTTATTTTTGAAAGGGCATCCTCCCTACTTTTTTGGGTAAGGCTCGCATCATAACTCACATTGGGCACGATTAGGTTGAAAAAAATATTTTCAAAATCATTCCTTAACTGCTGCAGGTTTTCATCCTCCAATTTATTCTTGACCAAATTGCTTATGTCCGAAATCCTATAGAATGATGAAACTTGTTTAGTCGTTGCCTCATTATTTCGTACCAAGAATATGGAATTACCCTTAATTTGCTCCGCACTACTATCAAGAATTCCATTTTTATAAATGGAGTCGAGCAGTGTTTCCCCAATATTCTTTAAAAATCGTCTTTGTGAATTGGTGTAATCGGAATTACCGAATCTCCTATTGAATGAATCCTCATATTCCTCATATACATTATTTACCTTCTTTTGATCATACCTAAAATATTGACCACTGATTTCGTTTATATTTTGCTTTTCCTCTGCTATTTCCGCATCTGTCTTTTTGATGGAAAAGTCAAAAGGAGCATAAAGGGTCTCAAACTGCCAAGGTTTACCCTTTTGGAATTCATACTTGAACTTCCCCCCTTTGGGAAAAAAGAAAACAATGAATCCTATAGCCACTACATATAAAACATATTTGTAAATAAGGGACTGTTTTTTATAAAGGTTATCCAAGAGCCTGATTTTAGTATACCTGTATCAAAAATAGAAAATATAAACTTACGATAAGGATTTGATGGTGTTACCGGCAGTTTGATTTAGAATTTAGTAATTTCGCCAGAACAAAAGTCGATTTTTCATATGAAAGAGGTTGTAATAGTTTCTGCAGTACGAACACCTATAGGAAGTTTTATGGGGGCATTATCCACTATTCCAGCACCTAAACTAGGTGCTGAGGCTATAAAAGGAGCTCTTCAAAAAATTAACCTGAAACCGGAAATGGTGGAAGAAGTTCTCATGGGTAATGTTGTACAGGCGGGAACCGGACAAGCCCCTGCACGGCAAGCGGCTCTCTATGCAGGAATACCGGATACTGTACCCTGTACCACGGTCAACAAAGTTTGCTCGTCTGGAATGAAGGCCGTAATGCAAGCAGCACAGGCAATAGCCTTAGGAGACGCTTCGATTATTGTGGCAGGTGGTATGGAAAATATGAGCTTGATTCCACATTATTCATACTTAAGATCTCCAGTGAAATTCGGGCCTTCCTCTATGATAGATGGAATGCAGAAAGACGGCCTTGTGGATGCTTATGACCAAAATGCTATGGGAGTCTGTGCAGATGCCTGTGCTACAAAATACGAATTCTCAAGGGAGGATCAGGACAGATTTGCCGTTCAATCCTATAAAAGGTCGGCGGATGCCTGGAAAAATAATCTGTTCAAAAATGAAGTTATCCCCATTTCCGTACCACAGAAACATGGTGAACCTGTCGTTGTATCCGAAGATGAAGAGTATAAAAATGTGTTTTTGGACAAGATACCGAATTTAAGACCTGCCTTCTCCAAGGATGGTACGGTTACCGCAGCTAATGCTTCAACCATTAATGACGGGGCTGCGGCATTAGTATTGATGAGTGCGGACAAAGCAAAGGAATTGAACTTGAAACCTCTGGCAAGAATTAAGAGTTATGCAGATGCAGCCCAAGAGCCCAAATGGTTTACAACGGCACCGGCCAAAGCATTGCCAAAGGCATTGAATAAAGCAAGTCTAAATATTGAGGATGTAGATTTTTTTGAATTTAATGAAGCATTCTCAGTTGTTGGTTTGGCCAATATGAAAATTTTGGGACTAACCGATGATAAGGTAAATGTTCACGGTGGGGCGGTTTCTTTAGGCCATCCATTAGGTTGTTCCGGGGCAAGGATTCTAGTGACATTATTGAATGTTTTGGAGCAAAAAAATGGAAAAATAGGTGCAGCGGCCATATGCAATGGGGGCGGAGGTGCTTCTTCCATGATTTTAGAGAAAGTCTAAACATCTTTTGAGTTTACATGCAATACGGAATTTGCCCTTTAAGCTTGGTCCCTTTAAGACGTTCGCCAGATGAAACTTCGGAAATGACCACCCAGTTACTCTTCGGTGAACATTTCAAAATATTGGAGTCCAGAAAATACTGGTCAAAAATAAGGGTACTAGCCGATAAATGCGAAGGATGGATTCCCAATAATCAACTGCAATTTATTACAAAGGAGGAGTTTGACGCAATAGAGGAAAAAACCCCCGTATTTGCCTCTGATTTGATTGGTTTTGCCGAAAGGCCAAATGGTATGCTTACGTCTATTCTTTTAGGCTCAGCCATTCCCCTATTGAATTGTTTTCCAATAACTGTAGATGGTAATAAGACTAAAGGTAAACAGACAAAGGAAAACCTCATCAATACTGCTCTTTTGTACCTTAATTCCCCGGAATTGAAGGGAGGTAAATCTCCATTTGGAATAGATGCATCGGGGTTTACACAAATGGTCTATAAAATAAACGGATATAATCTATTGCGAACCTCTGAACAGCAAGCTAAACAGGGCGAAGCTTTAAGTTTTGTAGAGGAGAGCGAACCCGGAGATCTTGCATTTTTTGATGATTCGAATGGAGCAATCAATCATGTAGGCATTATCATGGAAAATAATTATATCATCCATGTAAATGGGATGGTTAGAATAGACCGGATTGACCATACCGGGATTTTCAATAATGACTTAAGAATTTATTCCCATCAGCTCCGGGTCATAAAAAAAATTATATAAAAAGGGCCCTAAAAATTAGGACCCTTTTAGAAGATATAGTTTTAGGAGTATTACTCCCCTAACATCTTTTTAATTCTCATGAAATTTTCATTGTCGCCCATGGCACCATAAATATTCTTTAACTGAGTAAGAATACCTTGATTATCTGGATTAGTTTTTAAAGCGTCCTCCAAAATATTCGCACCCCGCGTGAACAAATCATCCTTTTTGGTCTTAAGCTCATCATATTTTGCAATATCGGCCCTGGAGTTACCCAAAGAATTCATTTCATCAATAAGGGCGTTACCTTCGTTAACGTATGTCGTGGAAAGATTCAAATAAGCATTTGTGTATCCTGGATTAATTTCTATGGCCTTTTTGTAAGATTCCCTAGCCTCTTCAAAATTACCTTGTTCCATGTTAATAACACCAACATTATAGTGAAGGTCTGGATTGTCTGGAGCTAATGCAATGGCCTCGGCCATTAACTCCTTGAATTTATCTTTATCCCCTAATTTGAAATATAGGTTGGCTTCGTTCAAGATAAGGTTCACATCATTAGGGTCATTTGCCCTTGCCGCCTTGTAGGCGTCCAAAGCCTTATCATCCTGACCTAACTGTGTGTATATCAATGCTGTGTTTTTAACTATTTCAGCTTTTTTGGAAGGTGTTTTTTCATCAACCGGATCTTTATAAGTACCTGATTTGATCATAAGATCTCGTTGTACCTTGTCCATAATTTCTTCCTCCCCGGTCGCTACGTTCGTAGCCTTGTATACAATACCGCTACCATCGTATCCTATATCTTGCAGTTCATTATAATATTTAAGGGCCTTTTCATAATGACCTCCATTGACTGCACTACTTGCTGCATAATACAAGTATGTAGTATCTTTAGGACTTAATTTATAGCTCATATATAGTTTGTCCGCGGCAGAGTCGAATTTTTTTTGCTCATTATCGGATACGGCTGAATTCACCAAGTCGGCAGAAACACTTGCCATGTATTGGGTAGCTTCGTCCGAGTACTTGTTTTTACCGGATTGTTCTTCAATGTCCAAAACTTTTTGAAAGGAGTTGGCTGCTGGTTCAAATGCGGAGTCATCTCCTTTTTTTGCCAAATCGGCATAAATCTTACCTCTTGTGTAATAATATTGGGCTTGTAACTTTTCGTCAGCTCCAGATATACTGCCCATTGCGGACTCAATTGAGGTTTTCGCCGCTGCTGCGTCCCCATCTTTTAATGCCTTCTCAGCATCCTTTATCTCGTTTTTTTGGGCAAATCCTACCATTGTTAATGACAGGGCCGCTATTATTGAAATCTTAGTTTTCATTTTTCGAATCTATTTGTTATTAATTAGTGTTATTTATCTTTCGGTGCAAAATTAATCAATTCCCGTGCCAATTTTATTCAGGGTTAACTTCAATATCCTTAATATCGGCTCCATCCAAATCATCTTCCTCCTTCATCACCTTGGCTACCGCGGCAATTGAATCGTCACCTTTAATATTTATTAGTTTTACTCCTTGAGTAGCTCTTCCCATCACGCGCAGATCCTCTACGCTCATTCTAATAGCTATTCCAGATTTATTGATAATCATTAAATCATCAGAATCGGTTACATTTTTAATGGCTACTAAATTACCGGTTTTTTCGGTTATGCTAATAGTCTTGACACCTTTACCTCCACGATTGGTAATTCGATAATCCTCGATGCTTGATCTTTTTCCATAACCATTTTCCGATACGACCAAAAGCTCATCCTCGAAATTATGTACGGAAACCATTCCAATAACCTCATCGTCATCATTGGCCAAGGTAATACCTCTTACACCGGAAGCATTTCTTCCCATCGGCCTAGTTTTACTTTCTTCAAACCGAATCGCCTTTCCAGATTTTAATCCTAAGAATATCTGGCTCGTACCTGTTGTCAACTTAGCCTCTAAAAGCTCGTCACCATCCTTTATCGTAATGGCGTTGATGCCGTTCTGTCTTGGACGGGAATACTGTTCCAAGGATGTTTTCTTAACAGTCCCCTTTTTGGTAGCCATGATCACGTAATGACTGTTCACATAATCTTCATCTTTAAGATCCTGCGTACAGATAAATGCTTTTACCATATCATCCTGTTCAATATTGATAAGGTTTTGGATAGCTCTACCTTTTGAAGTTCTGCTTCCCTCGGGAATTTCGAATACCCTCATCCAGAAACATTTACCCTTTTGGGTAAAGAACAACATGTATTGGTGGTTGGTACCTACAAACAAATATTCCAAAAAGTCTTCATTTCTTGTAGAAGAAGCCTTTTGTCCTACACCACCTCTATTTTGGGTTTTATATTCGGTTAAGGGCGTTCTTTTGATATAACCTGCCCTAGAGATTGTTATGACCACCTGCTCATTAGGTATCATATCCTCCATGCTAAGGTCTCCGCCTGCAAAATTTATTTCGGAACGACGTTCATCACCGTATTTCTCCCTTACCTCAAGAAGTTCATCCTTAATAATCTGCATTCTTCGCTCCTTTTTGGCTAAAATATCCTTTAAGTCGGCGATTGTCTTTATAATTTCTTCATATTCGGAACGTAATTTATCCTGTTCCAGACCGGTCAATTGACGCAGCCTCATTTCCACGATAGCCTTCGCCTGAATCTCGGTCAGCTTGAAACGCTCCATTAGGTTTTCCCTAGCTTCATCCGCATTTGAGGAAGCCCGAATTATGGCAATAACCTCGTCAATATTATCCGAAGCGATTATGAGACCTTCAAGAATATGGGCCCTATCCTCGGCCTTTTTAAGTTCAAACTCAGTACGTCTTACTACTACTTCGTGTCTATGCTCCACGAAGTGATGTATCATATCCTTAACATTAAGCAGTTGAGGCCTACCTTTTACCAATGCTATATTGTTAACACTAAAGGAGGTTTGAAGTGCCGTATATTTATATAATGTATTTAGGACGATATTAGGTATAGCATCCCTCTTTAATATATAAACAATTCGCATCCCTTTACGGTCAGACTCATCCCTAATGGTTGAAATACCTTCAATCTTTTTATCGTTGATAAGGTCGGCCGTTTTCTTGATCATGTCGGCCTTGTTGACTTGATATGGTATTTCCGTGACAATAATACATTCACGCCCTTGAACTTCTTCAAAAGTTGCCTTGGCGCGCATGACTATTCTACCCCTACCTGTATGAAAGGCTTCCTTTACGCCATCATATCCATAAATAATTCCACCAGTAGGAAAATCAGGCGCTTTTATATGGTTCATCAACTCATCCACTTCAATGTCGTGGTTGTCGATATAAGCTACAGTGCCGTCAACTACTTCAGCGAGATTATGGGGAGGCATGTTGGTAGCCATTCCCACTGCAATACCGGAAGCACCGTTTACCAGAAGATTAGGAATCCGCGTGGGCAATACTGTGGGCTCCTGCAAGGAATCGTCAAAGTTTAACTGATGATCTACGGTATCCTTATCGATATCCGCTAACATTTCATCGGCAATCTTACGCATACGTGCCTCGGTATAACGCATGGCCGCCGGACTATCACCATCGACTGAACCAAAGTTGCCCTGCCCATCGATCAACATATAGCGCAAACTCCACTCCTGTGCCATTCTGACCATGGTATCGTAAACGGAGGTATCTCCATGAGGGTGATACTTACCTAGGACCTCACCTACGATACGTGCCGATTTTTTATGGGCACTTGTACTCCTCACACCAAGTTCATGCATTCCAAAAAGTACCCTTCTGTGAACAGGTTTAAGACCATCTCGCACATCTGGCAGTGCTCGTGACACTATGACCGACATTGAATAATCAATGTAGGCAGATTTCATTTCTTCTTCTATATTGATAGGAATCAATTTTTCTCCTTCAGCCATGGTAAATTTTTAAATGTTTTTTATTAGTAAAAAAGCATGCCAATATACGCAAAATCGAGGGGTCTGAAGAACCCTAAAAAGTATTTATTCAATATTTTATTAACATAAAACCAAGTCGCATCGGTTAATAATTATACGTATTGGGATTTTGATTTAGCGAACTTTTTTCGTCATTTAGAACAACTTTAACGAATATAGGTACGGTATTTGCCTATGATTCATTGATATTTAGTAATTTTATAGTTGATAACTCAATATATGGACGACAATTTTTCACCTAGAGTAAAAGATGTAATTGCTTACAGTAAAGAGGAAGCTTTAAGGCTTGGACACGATTTTATCGGCACCGAGCATTTAATGCTTGGGCTGTTGAGGGATGGAAGTGGAAAAGCAATAAGTATTTTGGATGCCTTGGACGTAGACTTGGATCATTTGCGGAGAAAGGTGGAAATACTTAGTCCTTCCAATCCCAATGCTGGGAACGTACAAAAAGACAAGAAAAATCTTCATCTGACAAGACAAGCGGAACGGGCCTTAAAAACGACCTTTTTAGAGGCCAAGCTATTCCAAAGTTCATCAATAAATACCGCTCATTTGCTGCTATGTATTTTGCGCAATGAAAACGACCCTACAACCAAATTACTTCACAAGCTGAAAGTAGATTATGATGGGGTTAAAGAGCAATTCAAGTTTATGATAACCAGCGATGACGATATAGTGGATTCCCCAACATCGGAATCGTTCCCAAGTGATTCGGATGAATCTAATGAAGGAAAGGAAAGTACTTTTGGAACCAACCCAGGAAACAAAAGCTCCAAAAAATCCAAAACTCCGGTGTTGGACAATTTTGGAAGAGATCTTACCCTTATGGCGGAGGAAAACAGATTGGACCCTGTCGTGGGAAGGGAGAAGGAAATAGAACGTGTTTCACAAATTCTTAGTAGAAGGAAAAAAAACAACCCTCTTCTAATTGGAGAGCCCGGCGTTGGTAAAAGTGCCATAGCCGAAGGGTTGGCCCTAAGAATAATAAACAAAAAAGTATCCCGTATACTTTACAATAAAAGGGTAGTCACTTTAGATTTAGCTTCCTTGGTAGCGGGTACGAAGTATCGTGGCCAGTTTGAGGAACGTATGAAGGCCGTAATGAACGAATTGGAGAAAAACGATGACGTAATCCTGTTCATTGATGAGATACATACGATTGTAGGGGCAGGAGGTGCTACCGGTAGTTTGGATGCCTCCAATATGTTCAAACCTGCTTTGGCCAGGGGTGAAATACAATGTATAGGTGCTACTACGCTAGATGAATACAGACAGTACATCGAGAAAGATGGAGCCTTGGAAAGAAGGTTCCAAAAAGTAATAGTAGAGCCTACAACAGTAGATGAAACCATAGAGATTCTACACAATATTAAAGGCAAGTACGAAGATCACCACAATGTTAGCTATACGGATGAAGCTATTGAAGCCTGCGTTAAGTTAACGAATAGGTATATGACGGACAGATTTCTACCGGACAAGGCCATTGACGCCTTGGACGAGGCAGGTTCCCGAGTCCACATAGTAAATATGGACGTTCCAAAACAAATTTTAGAACTTGAAAAGAAACTGGAAGATGTTAGGGAACTTAAAAATTCGGTAGTTAAAAAGCAAAAGTATGAAGAGGCTGCCAAATTGAGGGACGATGAAAAAAGACTAGAAAAAGATTTGTCCATTGCCCAGGAAAAGTGGGAAGACGAAAGCAAACTTCATAAGGAAACGGTTACTGAGGACAATGTTGCCGATGTAGTTTCCATGATGAGCGGTATTCCCGTAAATAGAATTGCCCAAACCGAAAGTAATAAACTTGCAGGGTTGCCCAAGCTTATTAAAGCCAATGTTATTGGACAAGATGAGGCGGTGGCCAAGGTATCCAAAGCTATTCAAAGGAACAGGGCAGGTTTAAAAGACCCCAACAAGCCTATAGGCTCATTTATATTTTTAGGACAGACAGGTGTGGGTAAAACCCAATTGGCAAAAGTAATGGCCAAGGAGCTTTTTGATTCCGAGGACGCACTTATTCGGATAGATATGAGCGAGTATATGGAGAAATTCGCCATATCAAGATTAGTAGGTGCGCCTCCAGGCTATGTAGGATATGAAGAGGGCGGTCAATTGACTGAGAAGGTTAGGAGAAAACCATATTCGGTGATTCTTTTGGACGAAGTGGAAAAGGCCCATCCAGATGTATTCAACATGTTGTTGCAAGTTTTGGATGATGGCTACCTAACCGATAGTCTTGGACGCAAAATCGACTTCAGAAACACCATAATCATTATGACCTCGAATATTGGGGCCCGACAATTGAAGGATTTTGGCCAAGGAGTAGGTTTTGGAACTTCGGCTAAAAAGGAACAAGCTGACACGCATCAAAAAGGGGTTATAGAAAATGCCTTGAAAAAGGCCTTTGCCCCAGAATTCTTGAACCGAATTGACGATGTCATTGTGTTTAACCCATTGGAAAGGGAACATATCCATCAAATTATAGATATCGAGCTATCCAAATTGTATAACCGAATCAAAGGAATAGGGTATGAATTAAAGCTTTCCGAAGCTGCAAAGGACTACATTGCTGAAAAGGGTTTTGACAAACAATATGGTGCCAGACCTTTAAAAAGGGCAATACAGAAGTATATTGAAGACGCCTTGGCAGAGGAAATAGTCAATTCCAAATTGAAGGAAGGAGATACCATAAACATGGATTTGGATGAGAAGAAAGAAGAGCTTACCATTAAAATCGATAAACCAGAGGAATCTCCAAAATCTGAATAAGAAATTTAAGTAATTGCAAAAATTAAGGAAGGGCATCTCATTCGAGATGCCCTTCCTTATGTTTAATTGAATACGTCAACAACCGTAAGAATTAAAATACAAAATAATAGTCCTCACGTATTACGTGAGATATTTACGCCTTTAATCTAATTATTTATCATCATCAGGAGGATCCATTTATTTTCGTTGCAGACACTATAATATACATAAAATGAAGGTAGGAGCTGTGAACAAAAAAATCATAGTACGGGAGTATAATCTCGAGGTTGGTAAAATTCAGGTTTTTGATGATTATATGGTATCCATTTTTGATGAAGGTGCCACTTTAACCCTAGAGAGAGCGTATCAAATAATAGGGATTTCTGAAATACATTTTAGAAACAAAAATTTTGGCTTTATAAGTCTTAGGAAAAATTCTTATGCCATTGACCCAACCATTTATAACTATTTAAAAGAGCTGGAGAACCTAAAGGCATTCGCCATAGTATCGGTCAAGGAAATAGATATGCACAATTTCAAAATCGAAAAGCTTTTTTACAAAAAACCTATGAAATTTTTCATAGAGTATGATAATGCGCTAAAGTGGATTAAACGAAGGATATCTTCTAAATAACGTGCTTTAATTTTCATTTGTCTCTACTTCTACCGGTGCTTCCTTTTCCGGAGAAGTAAACAAATCGATAAAAGCGCTACCCATACTTTCTATGATATCAGTGGCCGTTAAAGCCTGATACCCCTTATTTGCTATGGATAAATCTGCAGATTTACCATGGATATAAACCCCCAAAATGGCCGCATGTAGGCTTGGGTATCCCTGAGCCACTAAACCGGTAATAATGCCGGTAAGGGTATCCCCGCTACCCGCAGTAGCCATGCCAGGATTACCTGTGGTATTAATATAGCCCCTACCCTTAAAAAAGGTTATGGTATGGGCTCCCTTGATTACCATAACCACATTTTGTTTTTCTGAAAACTCCTTTACCTTTTTTAGCTTTTCAAAGTCATCCTTCCATTTTCCCACAAGCCTTTCCAGCTCCTTTGGGTGAGGTGTTAAAATGGATTCTTTAGGCAAAAATTGCAACAAATTTTGGTTCTTGGACAATATGTTAAGAGCATCCGCATCCACAACCAATGGCATTTTATTTACTTTTAAAAATTTCTCCAGGGCCTTGACCGTTTTATCCTCCGTACCCATACCGATCCCAATACCAATGACCGTTGGTTCTATTTCAAAGTCAATAGCTTCTATTAAGGATTCTCCATTAGTCAAAACCATTACTTCTGGAACCGAAGTCTGTACGATTTGATAACCACACTCCGGGACATAGGCCGTTACCAATCCACTTCCGGCTTTTAAGGCGGATTTACTCGCCAAGGTCACCGCACCAATTTTTCCATAACTTCCACCAATGATCAGGGAATGTCCATAGGTTCCTTTGTGAGAATATTTAGTTCTAGGCCGATAAAATTGAAGCACTTCATTCTTTGCTATCAGTTCATACTCCGTTTCGGTCTCCATTAAATAGGCCGTATCCAATCCAATATCCAAAACCTCCCATTGTTCAACATAAATTCCTGTTTGGGGAAGAAAAAAAACCAATTTTGGAACTTGAAAACTCAGCACATAATTGGACTGTATCACGGAAGCCGAATCTTTTGGAACGCTATCCGTAAAAAGTCCGGATGGAATATCAACCGAAAGTATAAAGGCCTTGGTCTTGTTTAAATGCTGAATCAATTGCGATACCCAATCATCGGGAGTTCTGTTCAGGCCTATTCCAAATATGGCATCTACAATAATATCATCAGGGCCAATACTTGGAAGTTCACTATCGGCATCCAAATAAACCGGCCAGATCTTTCGATCTTTTAACCGGTCCAAATTGGTTAGAAAATCCTTTGAGCGTTTTTCACTATACTTAACGACATAAACGGCAATGTTATAACCGTGTTCCCACAATTGCCTAGCCAAAGCAAGACCATCTCCCCCATTATTACCTATTCCGCAAAACAAATGAATCTTTACCGGTGCTCCTTGCATTCTCAAGTGCATCCAATTAAAAATCTGGGTTGCGGCCCTTTCCATAAGTTCATCGCTAGATATTTGTTGCCTTTCTATGGTTGCCTTATCGGCATTATAAATCTGTTGTGCGGTAAAAACCTTCATTTACTACTATAAATTGATTTAAAAAGTAACGATTCCATAAAAATTTGTGGAATCATTTGAATAGCTAGTCAAATGTACTACTTTTGAACCTCATCATTTTAAAAATGAATTGTACTAGTAAGGACACTATGTTTTTATCCACTTCATTAAAAGAACGTTTTAATGCACTTACAGTATTCTTCACCCCTATGGGGTAAGAAAATATGTACCTCCGTGACTGTGTTTTTTAACACGATTCCTATAAATTCAATTTACATCTTATTCTAGAATGAAAGTCTTGAAATTTGGGGGCTCATCGGTAGCTAGCCCCGAGAATATTATAAAAATCAAAAACATTCTGTCATCCTATGATGATAGAATTATTGTTGTAGTATCTGCCTTTGGTGGAATTACCGATCAACTTTTGCAAGCAGGGGATTTAGCTGCAAGACAAAAAACGGAGTATAAGGAGGTATTAAGAGAAATAGAATCCAGACATTTGGATACTGTTAAGGAATTGATTCCCATTACTTCACAAAGCAAAGCACTGAGCAAGGTTAAATCAGAATTGAACGTTTTGGAAACGTTGCTGGAGGGCGCCTATTTTATAGGTGAGATTACACCAAAACTATCGGATAAAATAGTAAGCTTTGGAGAACTACTTTCCTCATATATCATTAGTGAATATTTGATATCAGAGGAACTGGACGTTGTTTATAAGGATAGCAGGGACTTGATAAAAACATTTAAACTGGCAGGCAAAAACGTGGTAGACTTTGCCGTTACCGATTCCAACTGTAGAGATTTTTTTGCCACCAATACGGCCTCAATAAGTGTCTGCCCAGGATTCATAGCCACATCAAAAAATGATGAAATTACTACTTTGGGCAGAGGAGGTTCCGATTATACTGCAGCTATTTACGCCGCAGCATTGGAAGCGGATATTCTTGAAATATGGACCGATGTAAGTGGTATGTACACGGCAAATCCCAAGTTGGTGAAACAGGCAAAGGCAATTACCCATATTTCCTATGAGGAGGCGATGGAACTTTCACATTTTGGAGCCAAGGTATTATACCCCCCAACAATACAGCCTGTGTTGTCAAAAGGAATATCCATCATCATAAAAAATACCTTTAAACCTGATGAGGCAGGTACCCTAATTACAAAATCCAAAAACGACAGTGGAAAAACGGTTCGTGGTATAAGCCATATTGGAAATATGGCACTTCTATCTTTGGAAGGACCTGGAATGGTTGGAATTCCCGGGATTTCAAAAAGATTTTTCGAAGTATTATCGCAAGCGGATATCAGTGTCGTCCTAATTACCCAAGCATCCTCGGAACACTCTATTTGCGTTGGCATATCAGCCGATGATGTAGAACAATCAGTGGAAATCGTAAACGATGCCTTTGCCTATGAAATAGAGAGAGGTAAAATAAAGCAGGTAATCCCAGAAAAAGGACTCGCGATTGTGGCTCTGGTAGGTGATAATATGAAAAGTCATCAAGGACTCAGCGGTAAGATGTTCAGCACTCTAGGAAAGAACAATGTAAACATAAGGGTTATAGCACAAGGGGCCTCTGAGAGAAATATATCCTGTGTAATTAACGAAAAAGATGTAAAAAAAGCCCTGAACGCCCTTCACGAAGAATTTTTTGAGGAAAACGTCAAACAGCTTAATCTTTTTGTCATGGGCGTTGGCAACGTGGGTGCCAAATTTTTGAATCAAATAAAAGCACAGGAAAAATATTTGAAGAAAAACTTGAAGCTCAATGTACGTGTCATTGGTATGTCCAATTCAAGAACAATGCTTTTTGATGAAAAAGGAATACAGCTCGATAAATGGGAAGAAGTTTTATCCAAAGGTGAAAAAGCAGATAGGCAACTTTTTATACAAAAGGTAAATGACTTGAACTACCGCAACAGCATTTTTGTGGATAATACCGCAAGTGCCGAAATAGCGGAGACCTATCCTTCGTTTTTAGGCAATAGCATATCGGTGGTGACCTGTAATAAAATAGCATGTTCATCTGACTATGAAAACTATTCGAATCTAAAGTCCCTCGCAAGGGAATACAATGCTCCTTTTTTGTTTGAGACCAATGTGGGCGCAGGACTTCCCATAATAGATACATTGAAGAATCTGATTGCCTCCGGAGACAAAATACTTAAGATACAGGCCGTTCTATCTGGCAGTTTAAACTTTGTCTTTAATAATTTCAACGATACCACTACATTTCAGGAAATCGTAAAACGGGCGCAAAAAGAGGGTTATACCGAGCCAGATCCTAAAATAGATTTAAGTGGAATTGACGTTATGCGAAAAATACTCATCTTGGCAAGGGAGAGCGGATATGTTTTGGAAATTGATGATATCAAAAACGATTCCTTTTTACCCGAAGAAAGTTTGGCTACCAAAAACAACGAGGAGTTCTTTGAATCCTTGGCAAAATACGAAGCAGATTTTCAGAAAATATATGGTAATGCCAAGGCCAAGAACTGCAAACTAAAGTATGTGGCCCAATTTGAAAACGGTCAGGCCAGTGTTGGACTACAGGAAATTCCCAAAGGCCATGATTTTTACAATTTAGAGGGAAGTGACAATATTGTTCTGTTTTATACCGAAAGATATCCAAGTCTGCCCTTGATCATCAAAGGTGCTGGTGCGGGCTCTGAGGTTACCGCCTCTGGTATTTTTGCGGACATCATAAGAATCGGTAATTTTTAAGTATGGAAGAAGTAAGAGTGTTCTGTCCGGCGACCATTGCCAATATTTCCTGCGGGTTTGATGTCCTAGGTTTGGCCCTCGATTCCGTTGGCGACGAAATGGTCGTGCGAAAAACCATTAAGAAGGGAGTTTTTATTACCAAAATTGATGGACAGAACCTACCCCTTCAAACCGAAAAAAATGCGGCCGGTGTCGCGGGCTTAGCCCTACTGGAAAAATCAAACTATCCCGGAGGGTTTGAAATAGAAATCTATAAAAAAATAAAACCGGGAAGCGGTATTGGCAGTAGTGCAGCAAGTTCTGCAGGAGCGGTTTGGGCTATGGACTATTTATTGGGACACCCTTTCACAAAAACCGAATTGGTGACTTTTGCCATGGAGGGTGAACGCCTGGCCAGCGAGGTAGCCCATGCAGATAATGTGGCCCCTGCCCTATTTGGCGACTTTACACTGGTAAGAAGCTATACACCCTTGGACATTGTACCAATAAAGGCTCCGGAAGAATTATACGCAACCATAATCCATCCGCAAATTGAAGTAAAGACTTCGGACTCCAGAAAAATTCTAAAAACCACATTGTCTATGGAAACAGCCATCAAACAATGGGGAAATGTTGGCGGATTGATAGCTGGATTGCTTCAAAATGACTACGAACTGATAGGCCGTTCCTTAGAAGACCATATCGTAGAACCCATACGCTCTATACTTATTCCTGGCTTTGATAAGGTCAAAAAGGCATCACTGGAGGCAGGCGCTCTTGGCGCGGGTATTTCTGGATCGGGACCTTCCATTTTTGCCCTGTGTAGGGGAAGGGACAACGCGGAAAACGTAGCTAGGACCATGAAAGAAGTGTATGTGAATATTGGTGTGGAACATGATATTCATGTCTCCAAAATAAATCATGAAGGAGTGAGGCTCGTTTAATATAGTCCTAATTACAATTAAAAAATAGTACATTGAAATTTTACAGTCTACATAAAAAAGCACCGGATGTTTCCTTTAAGGAAGCCGTAATCAATGGTATAGCACCAGATAAGGGACTTTACTTCCCAGAACGTATTGAACCACTTCCAAAAAGCTTTTTTGAAAAAATTGAGGAACTTTCAAACCACGAGATAGCCTTAAATGCCATCCATCAGTTTGTAAGCGACGAAATACCTAATGAAGTGCTGCGCAAAATTCTTGATAATACATTGGATTTTGAGTTTCCAGTGGTTGAAATTGAAGATAACGTAGCAACCTTGGAACTTTTTCACGGTCCTACCATGGCGTTTAAGGATGTTGGTGCCCGGTTCATGGCCCAATGCTTGGGTTATTTTTCCCAAGACAACAAGACAGAGGTCACCGTTTTGGTGGCAACATCTGGAGATACTGGAGGCGCCGTGGCTAATGGATTCTTAGGGGTTGATGGTGTAAAGGTTGTTATCCTCTATCCGAGCGGAAAAGTAAGTGATATCCAAGAAAGACAATTGACCACCTTAGGTCAAAATATTACGGCATTGGAAGTAGAAGGTACTTTTGATGATTGCCAGGCCATGGTAAAAACAGCTTTTCTGGACGAAAAACTCCTGAAGAACATGAAATTGACCTCGGCCAACTCCATTAATGTTGCCCGTTGGTTACCGCAATTGTTTTACTTTCTTTTTGCTTATAAACAAGCTAAAAATCGGGGCAAGGAAATTGTATTTTCCGTGCCCTCCGGTAACTTTGGGAATATATGTGCCGGTATGGTCGCCCAAAAACTAGGAATGCCCGTAAAACATTTTATAGCGGCGACCAATGTCAATGATACGGTTCCCGAGTTTATGAAAACTCAATCCTATAAACCTAAACCTTCTACTGCAACTATCTCAAACGCTATGGACGTTGGAGACCCCAGTAATTTTGTGAGAATAAGGCATTTGTTTGAGGACGATTTTGAAACCTTAAAAGACCACCTCTCCTCCTACTCCTTTACCGATTCAGAAACTAAAAAAGCACTTTTGGATATCTATGACTCAAGTGGATATTGTGCGGATCCGCATGGTGCAGTAGGGTATTTGGGATTAAAAAAATATCAGCAAAACCATCCAAATACCTATGGCATATTCTTGGAAACGGCACATCCTGTCAAGTTTTTGGATGTGGTGGAAGAAACTATAGGTAAAAAACTTCCCTTACCACCTCAAATTCAAAAGGTAATGGACAAGGATAAAAAATCCATCAAAATAAAAACCTATTCGGATTTAAGTTCCTTCTTATTGAATCGCTAGTCTAGCTTAGGCAATTGGAAATCGTCCAACGGACTAGGTTGTTTCATCATGGCCTCGATGGCCTGGGTCGTTCTTGGAGCCATGGCGGAAAGATTTACCGGTCCTTTTTCAGTAATTAGGATGTCATCCTCAATGCGAACGGCGATACCCCACCATTTCTTGTCACAATCGCTTCCTTCGGGAATATAAATACCAGGCTCCACGGTAATGACCGTATTGGGTTGAAAGGGACGATAGGTTCCTTGGTCATGCACATCCAAGCCTAAGTAATGTGAAGTGCCATGGGGAAAATAGGTCCTTGCCTCACTAGCTTCTTTAATAATGCCCAAGGTAATCAGTCCATCCTCCACAACCTTTAATGCAGCCCTTCCCGGTGCCTGAAATTCGGCACCTACTACACTGGCTTTTATTCCTGCCTCCTGGGCATCATATACAACATCATATATGGCCTTTTGCTCTGGTGTAAATTTTCCATTTGCCGGAATAGTTCGGGTGACATCGGCAGTATATCCATGGTATTCCGCTCCCAAATCCATCAATACCAAATCGTTGCCAACTTCCATTTTGTTGTTCTCAATATAATGTAGAATACACCCATTATTACCTCCCCCAACAATAGAGGGATAGCCCTCATATTCAGCTCCATATTTTTTATAAACGTATTCATGGACACCTTGTATTTCCGTTTCGGACATGTTGGGGTGCATCGCCTTCATTACTTCTATTTGTCCAACAGCGGAAATTTCGATGGCCTTTTTCAATAATTTCATTTCCTCAGGTGTTTTGGTCTCCCGTATGGTCGCCATAATCTCGGAAATCATCTTGGAATCCAGATTGTTTGAAGCTAGGACCAGATTTACTTTTTCCTGAACTTCGATTCTTTTAAGATTGTCCGAAGCATTTACAAAATCGTTCAGAAATTCATCATTTTTAAGATTTTCATAATAATCAAGATATCTACTTACCGTCTTTGCTACGTTCGCCGTATTTTCCGGAGTTGCCGATTGAATCATCGCATATAGATTTTGCTTTATAGGATTATAATCGGATGGGTAATTGGCCTTTATTTTGAAGGTCTTTATTAAATCGAACAAATCGGCATCCCCACTTTTGTCCCTGTAGTCATTCTCAAAATCAAAGAAGGACACTTTGTCAAAAGAACCAAGATTTATAGGAAGATCCTTGAAATCCCCACCATTGAAAACATTTTCAAAACCAAGTTGTTCCTTTACCCCCTCAACACCTAATCGTTTTCCGGTCCATTGCTCCTCCTTGGCATTGCGCTCCTGAACATAGATCAATTCATCGAAATCTTTACCGTCCTTATCCTTTTGGGGTTCGGAAAAAATTAGAAGAACCGCATTAGGTTCCTTATAACCGGTGAGATAGTAAAAATTAGGATCCTGATGGTAAACGTAGTCCACATCGTTTGCCCGGTTTCTCTCCGCATTCGCAAAGAATACCAAAACACTATTGGGCGACATCATTTGGCGAACTTTTTCCCTTCTTTCTTTATGGAATTCCGATGATAAATAATCCTGAGGAAGGTTTTGGGAAGTAAGTGTTAAAAGGGAAAGCATGGCAATCCAGAGCATCGATAATTTCATAAACGTTCCTTTATATTAAAAAATTAAGAAGGTCAAGTTAAGATAAAATTTAAGTAAAACATAGCACTGCCATCCCATGTAATCCTATTTAATTCCTTTAAATTTGCGTTATATAAAGCAAATTCATGAAAAATACCGCCCTCACAAAGACACACGAAAAATTGGGAGCCAAAATGGTCCCTTTTGCCGGTTATAATATGCCCGTTTCCTACGAAGGAGTCAATGTTGAACATGAAACCGTAAGGAATGGTGTTGGTGTTTTTGATGTTTCTCACATGGGAGAGTTTCTAATCAGTGGGCCTAACGCCTTGGATTTGATTCAAAAAGTGACCTCCAACGACGCTTCCAAATTGACCATTGGCAGGGCTCAGTATAGTTGTTTGCCAAATGAAACCGGCGGAATTGTAGATGATTTGATTGTTTATAAGATAAAGGAAGAGCAGTATTTATTAGTGGTCAATGCCTCGAACATTGAAAAAGATTGGGAGCATATTTCAAAATACAATACCGACTTTAATGCCGATATGCGCAATTTATCCGAAGATTATTCATTATTGGCCATACAAGGACCAAAAGCTGTTGAAGCAATGCAGTCGTTGACGTCAATTGACTTATCAGCTATAAAATTCTATCATTTTGAGGTAGCCGATTTCGCAGGCATTGAATATGTTATTATCTCGGCAACCGGATACACGGGTTCCGGTGGATTTGAGATATACTGCAAAAATAGCGAGGTACAGCAAGTGTGGGACAAGGTGTTTGAGGCCGGTGCAGATTTTGGAATAAAGCCCATTGGTTTGGCCGCAAGGGATACCTTGCGATTGGAAATGGGCTATTGTCTATATGGGAACGATATCAATGATGGAACCTCCCCTATCGAAGCTGGGCTGGGCTGGATTACAAAATTCACCAAGGACTTTGTTAATTGTGAGGCCCTTGAAAAAGAAAAGCAAAAAGGTCCCGAAAAAAAATTAATTGGTTTTGAATTGGATGAACGGGGTATCCCTAGACATGATTATGATATCGTGGACGGTCAGGGCAAAAAAATAGGTGTCGTTACCTCCGGAACCATGTCACCGTCTCTTGGTAAAGGAATTGGCCTGGGTTATGTACCCGCTATTTTTTCAGAAACTGGCAGTAAAATACATATCCAGATTAGAAAAAATTCAGTTCCGGCCACCGTTATGAAACTACCTTTTTACAAGGGTTAAATGCCAGATTTTCAAAAAATATTAAATACCATATACGAGGAGACAAAGCATTTGTCCGATACTGGAAAGGTAGCTACCTATATTCCCGAATTAGCATCCATCAGTGGGAATAAATTTGGGATTTGCTTATTGGATATAGAAAAGAAATCATATCATATAGGGGATTTTGAGGAATCTTTTTCAGTTCAAAGTATTTCCAAGGTGCTAACACTGGCCATGGCCATGAGCTGCATAGGTGAAAAGGTTTGGGACCGAGTGGACGTAGAACCATCAGGAGATCCGTTCAACCATCTTTCCCTGTTGGAACAAGAAAATGGAATACCTAGAAACCCTTTAATCAATGCCGGGGCGATTGTCATTGCCGATATTCTGGTAAGCGAACTAAAAGAACCGAAAAAGGATTTTTTGGCATTTGTTCGCCAAATTAGTGGCGACCCTACCATCTCTTACGATGAAAATGTGGCAAAATCCGAAAAAGCTACGGGATTCAAAAATTATGCAGCCGCCAATCTTCTGAAATCCTATGGCAACCTTAAAAATGATGTTCTGGAAGTATTAGATTTTTATTTTTATCAGTGCTCCTTATCCATGTCCTGCTCACAGTTGTGCAATACATTCTACCTATTTATCAATCGCGGCAAATGTAGACAACAACAGGAATTTTTAACCGTAAATCAGGTAAAAAGGATAAATGCGTTAATGCTAACCTGTGGTTTTTATGATGAAGCGGGTGAATTTGCCTTTAGGGTCGGTTTACCAGGAAAAAGTGGTGTAGGCGGTGGAATCGTTGCCCTTTTGCCAAAAAACTTCTGCGTTGCCGTTTGGTCGCCGGGATTAAACAAAAAAGGTAATTCCACGAGGGGAATGGCCGTTTTGGAACGTTTAACCACATTATCCGATTTATCAATTTTCTAGTTTGGAAAAGAAGAAGGTCTTAATATTAGGAGGAAGCGGGTTCCTGGGCAATGCCATTTACAAGGAACTCTGCAACTATTTTGATACCTACGGTACATACTTTAATTCCAGAAGGTCATTTGAAGGCAATAAGCAGTTTTTTCATTTCAATATGGAAGAAGATGACATTTTTGAAATATTGGATGCTGTTAAACCCCAGGTCATCATTTCTGCACTCCGGGGGAATTTTGCGGCCCAAATCATAACACATCAACATTTAGCGGAATATGTAGATGAAAAAAACTGTAAAATTTATTTCCTTTCCTCTGCAAATGTTTTTGATGCTTACAGTAAATATCCATCATACGAAACTGACAAAACGCTATCTGAGAGCATCTATGGTAGGTTAAAAATAAAGATTGAAAACATGTTGATGCGCTTGCCAAAAGATAAAATGGGTATTTTAAGGGTACCCATGGTCTTTGGAAATAGTTCTCCACGTATTCGGGATATGAAAAACCTGATTTTAAATAACGAACCTATAGAGGTTTTTCCTAACTTAATCTTAAATGTGACCGATGATGACAAGCTAACGCAGCAAATTCATTATCTTATCAATAGGAACAAAACTGGTATATTTCATCTTGGCAGTACCGATTTAGTGCATCATGAGGACTTTGTGAAAGAGGTTTTGGAACGAGTGGGAAAATTCAACCCTCTTATCAAAAGGGTATATACGACCAATGAGGATAGGTATTTGGCTGTACTACCAAAATCCAACCTATTGCCAAAGAACTTGCGATTTACATATCAAGAAATTATAGATCATCACATTATAAAATAATTTAAAATGGAAAAATTTACAGATAAACAAATAGAAGACTATTTGGGCCAATTGGATGGCTGGGAATATGTGGATGGAGCAATTGAGACTACCTTTGAATTTAAGGATTTTAAGGAAGCTTTCTCGGTCATGACCAGAATTGCTTTCGAATGTGAAGCCCAAGGACACCACCCTGATTGGAGCAATGTTTATAAAACCGTAAATATTCGTCTAAGTACCCATGATGCCAATGGGGTTACTGAAAAAGACTTTGTGCTCGCAAGAAGTATCGAGGACATTATAGAAAGTGATTAAGCTTAAGGATTCATAAATCAGTTTCGATATTATCGTTTGGGAATTTTGCTAAATTTGCCTGCATCAAAAAAATAAAATTATGGGAAGAGCTTTTGAGTTTAGAAAAGCACGTAAAATGAAGAGATGGGCAGCAATGTCCAAGGCATTCACCCGAATAGGGAAGGATATTGTAATGGCCGTAAAGGAAGGAGGTCCAGATCCGGATTCGAATTCAAGATTAAGAGCTGTTATACAAAATGCCAAGGCAGTGAACATGCCCAAGGACAATATTGAGCGAGCCATTAAAAGAGCAAGCGATAAAAGTCTTGGGGATTATAAGGAAGTGCTTTTTGAAGGCTACGGCCCACATGGAATAGCCATATTAATAGAAACGGCCACGGATAACAATACGAGAACCGTAGCCAACATTAGAAGCTATTTCAATAAATGCGATGGAAGTTTGGGAACCTCCGGATCTGTTGAATTTATGTTCGACCATACCTGTAATTTTAGGATTCCGGCTGAGGGTATCGACCCTGAAGAGCTGGAACTGGAAATGATAGATTTTGGGGCTGAGGAAGTATTCGTAGATGATGATGGTATACTGATCTATGCTCCTTTTGAAAGTTTTGGTGCTATCCAAAAGGAATTGGAAAATAGAGGAATCGAAATTCTGTCATCTGGTTTTGAACGCATACCTCAGGTCACCAAACCCTTGAGTGAGGAAGAGGCAGCCGATGTTGAAAAATTACTCGAGAAAATCGAGGAAGATGATGACGTTCAGAACGTGTATCATACTATGGAAGAGAACTAAATAGCTAAAGCCGCTTGTACCCGTTTATTTTTGGTTAAATACAACATTCATAATCCATCTCTCAAATACTGAACTTGTTTGTCATGTAATCGCCCTATCAACCTTACCTTTCACGCCTTTGAAATAAGCGGTATATTGTTCCATATCCACTTCCCGATGTTCCGTAGGCATTTGAGGCTCCGAAAACCTGACCTCTTTCTTCCCATAATCAAAGGCGACCATGACAATGGGAACGTTGGCCTGTTTGGCGATATGATAAAAGCCCGTTTTCCATTTCTCCACCTTTTTGCGGGTACCTTCCGGAGATAAGGCCAACCTAAATTTTTCTCTTTGGCTAAATATATTTACAATGGCACTGACCGTATCATTGCTTTTGCTTCGGTCTATAGGTGCTCCACCGGTCCAACGAAAAAACCAACCAAACGGTGAGTCAAAAAGACTTTTTTTTCCAATATAATTGATTTCTTCATTCAATACCTTTCTAACCAAAAGTCCAAGAAGGAAGTCCCACCAACTTGTGTGCGGTACTACGATAAGCACAAACTTGTTCAGGTGGGAAGGAAATTCCCCTTCCATTGTCCATCCTAAAAGTTTGAAGTAAATAAAATGGGAAAGTTTTTGCATTTAGAATGTATGGGTTTTTGAAATTGGCGAGATCAACCTACTCAAAAAGCTTAAATCTTCCGGTAAATTGATTTCAATTTAGCCGGTGTTATCAAATTTCTCCAGTTTTGACCCAAAGCATTTTCCCAAAGAGGCTCCATGCCCATAGCTATGGAAATCATAGCGTCCATTTCATGTTCATCCAGATTCCTGCAAATTCCTTTAGGTAACTCTATTTGATGTTTTTCCATCATTTGCTTGAAAAGTTGAACACCATCTGGATAAAATTCTTCTAAATATTGAAACACCAAACAATTGCCCAAACCATGTTTTATTCCCAATTGATATCCCAATCCATAGCTCATGGCATGTGCCACCCCTACCTGCGAATAAGCAATACTCATACCCCCATGCCAAGAGGCCATCATCAACTTATTTCGGGATTCTTCCTCGGATAGATTGCCCAAAAAAACCTCCTTACAAAGATCTAATGCCTTCTCCCCATAGCTCTGACTGAACGCATTGAGGTACGTGCCCTTGAGAGATTCTATGCAATGGATAAAACAATCCATACCGGTATAAAACCATTGTTCCTTGGGAACGCCATTGGTCAACTCCGGATCAAGAAGCACTTGATCGAAGGTGGTGTAATCCGAGTTGATACCCAATTTTTTTTCTGGACCTAACAGCACCGTTGTCCTGGAAACTTCGGCCCCTGTGCCACTTATGGTAGGGATTCCTACGTGATAGATGGATTTCCTCTGAACAAGGTCCCAGCCCTGATAGTCTGCGGCGCTACCCTTGTTATTTAGCAGTATGGCAACGGCCTTTGCCAAATCCAATAATGTTCCGCCCCCAATACCAACAATGCCGGAAGGAAGTTCCGAAAAATTTTCCCTTATCATTCCCACAAGTGTATCTACTTGTTGTGTCTTGGGTTCTTCATTCGCTGAGACATAGATGATTTGATCTGAAAATATTTGTGGTATTCTTGAAGATAGCTGTGAGCCTTCAAAAACATCATCGACCAAAAAAATGACTGGAGCCTCTGAATGTTTCCTCTTGGCCAATAGTATATCACCCAACTGGTCAAAACTACCATTACCAAAAACTACCCGGGGCACCATGGGGAAGTTTCTATACTTTTCCGAAGCTTTTGTTGGGATATTCTTCAATGCTATTTCTTTTTTAGTCTCCATTCGTTTTTGTTAAAGATACTCCAGCACGTCCGTCAGTTTTGAAACGGTCATATATCCTTTTTTCTCTATTGGTTCCTCTACCTCCTCATGTTGCCAGGTTGTATGAAAAGGCACATGGACGGCCTTTGCCCCAATATTTACCAAAGGGAGTACGTCTGATTTAAGGGAATTGCCTATCATTAAAAAGTGCTTAACATTTATTTCCAGATGGTCCAACAAATCCTGATAGTTTTTTTCCTTTTTGTCACTGAGCACCTCTACATGATGAAAATATTTAGAAAGGTTAGATCTTTCCAACTTTCTTTCCTGATCCAAAAGATCACCTTTGGTCAATACAATCAGCCGATATTTACCCTGTAATTTTTCAAGTACATCCACTACCCCGTCCAAAAGTTCTACCGGATGCGATATCATCTTCTTACCGACATCTAAAATTTCTGAAAGTGTATTTTGGGATACCCCGTTGTTGGACAATTCCAAGGCTGCCTCTATCATGGAGAGCATAAATCCTTTGATACCATACCCATATAGCTCCAAATTTTTGATTTCCATTTTAAAGAGCTCTTGGTCTATTTTATTTTTGGTCTCGTACTGTTCTAACATCTCGGCAAACTTCTCTTCGGCGTCCCTAAAGTAAGTTTCGTTTACCCAAAGGGTATCATCGGCATCAAACCCTATTACTTTTATATTGTCTAAATTCATTTCCATGCTGCCTTTGCTCTCTCCAAGTCCTCAGGTGTATCTATTTCTATTCCTGTCACGATAGTTTCTACCATTTTTATTTTCTTGCCGTATTCCAAATATCTAATAGCTTCAATTTTTTCCGTTGCCTCCAATTGCAACATGGGCAAATGCTGAAAGTCCATTAAAGCTCGCTTTCTAAAGGCATAAATACCCTTATGCTTATAATATATAGTATAATCGTCTTTAGCCCTTGGGTAAGGAATGGGCGATCTAGAAAAATAAAGTGCAAAGTTTCTGTTATCTACAATAACTTTGACCGTATTGGGGTTTTTTATTTCTTCCTCATCCCCTATTCTTACCATTAAAGAAGCTAAGTCTATTTCCTTTTCGGTATCGCTCTTAAAAACTTCTATTACTCCTGCCAAACTTTCCCTATCTGTAAATGGTTCATCACCTTGAACGTTAACTATAATGTCCACCTCCATATCAGCCACGGCTTCGGCAATTCTGTCGCTTCCACAATCATGCTCTTTTTTACTCATAAGAACCTTGCCCCCTTCATCCTCTATGGTTTGATAGATGACCTCGCTATCCGTAACCACATAAACCTCATCAAAAAGACCTGTTCTTACTGCAGCTTCATAAGTACGTACAATCACGGGCTTACCGGAAAGATCTTGCATCAATTTGGCGGGAAATCGGGAAGCCGCATAGCGGGCGGGTATCATTGCTATTATTTTCACGTAAACTATATTATGTTTTTGTCTTAGGTCTGAGACCCCTGTAAATACGAAAGATGATAATCAATATGATAATGACCAAAACGGCCGCCAAAATAGGTGCAAAAATAGATGCTATGCTCACTACCGTGGCCGTACCTGTTTCCACAGTAGCCAAAATGGGATTTGCCAATCCTCCAGTTGATGTGGTCGAGGCAAGTCGCCCCGTTGCTCCCGCACCTTTAATTGCCGTGGCCGTACCTCCTCCTGCAATAATGGCCAAAGACCAGGTTACAACGGGATTCAAGTCTGCCACCGTAGACACCATGACCGCTGTGCCCGCAATGGCAGCAAGGGGTACGGCAAAGCTGTCCAGTAAATTGTCTACCCAAGGTATAAAATAAGCGAATATCTCTACTACAGTAGCTACCCCCAAAGTAATCAGTGCGGCCAAACTGCCTATCCATTCCCAGTTTTCATTCAACTCCCATACATTAAAATATGAGGCCAGACTTAAAGCAAACAAGGGCAAGAAGACCCTAAATCCTACCGATGCTGCCAACCCCACTCCAAGGAAAATACTTATAATGCTATCGGATGTCATAAATCATGATTTTTAGCTTTCCGATGGAAATTAAATTTAAAACTACCTTAATTCCTTCACTAAAGTAAAGGTTTCCTATTCAAGAAAAAAATCACTTTTGAAGCCAATAAGGTAAAGTTTTTCCTTGGCCCTGGTAACTGCCGTGTAGAGCCATCTTAAATACTCCTTATCTGGACCATTGGGCAGATAAGGCTGTTCCACAAATACCGTATTCCATTGGCCCCCTTGGGATTTATGGCAGGTAATGGCATAAGAAAACTTTACTTGGAGGCCATTGAAATATTTATTGTTTTTAACCCCTAGGAATTTCTTGTATTTCGATTTTTCATTTGCATAGTCTTTCATTACCTCTTGATACAACCGATTACCGTCTTCATAGGAGAGTGATGGGGATTCCGCCTTTATGGTATCCAACAAAAGAACGGTCTCAAAAGGCTTCATGTTTGGGTAATCTACCATTTGAACTTTTACTTCTGCAAATTTGAAACCGTATAACTCTTTAAATGCAAAGATTTCCAAGATTTCTATAATATCACCATTGGCAATAAATCCTGCTTCTGAATTTGGTTTAAGCCAGAAATAATTATTTTTAACGACCATCATAAAATCACCGGGCGCCAATTCATGTTCTAAAAATAGGATACGTTCCCTAATATTAAGGTTATATAAATTGGCCCTTTTATTGGACCTAACGATGATTGCAGTCTCTTCCTTTCCGTTTTGGGAATAGGACTCATCTATCGCCTCTTGAATATCATGACCATCTATTAGGCGAACAATATCTGAATATGGCCCAACATCAAACTTGAAACTATCAAAATAATCTCCATGCAATTGTTCTCGGAGCATTGTCGCATTCACCAAAATACCGGAGTCTTCTGCTTGTCTAACCACTTCATCCAACTCCAAACGAATCACCTCCTTGTTATAATTCAACGAGAGCTTGTCCTCATCCAGGGCAGGACTTAAATCCAAGTGCACTGGGGGTAATTGAGCAGTGTCACCTATTAGGAGCAATTTGCAATTATGGCCTGAATATACAAACATCAACAAATCATCCAAAAGTGATCCATTCTCGAACAATTTCGAATCTGCAGGGGTGTCCGGTATCATGGAAGCCTCGTCCACTATAAAAATAGTATCCCTATGTTTATTTGGGGCCATAACAAATTGAACACCTCCACCACTTTGCTTCTTTGGAAAGTAGATTTTTCGATGAATAGTAAATGCCTGTGTTCCGGAGTAGTTGGACATTACCTTTGCGGCCCTACCGGTAGGTGCCATTAAAACGGATTTCATTCCGGTTTTCCATAAACTATTTACCAGTGTACCCACCAATGTAGTTTTTCCCGTACCCGCAAAACCTTTGAGAACGAAAACCTCATCCTTATTTTTTGACAGAACAAAGGCCGATATTTTCTCCAGTGCAACCTGTTGTTTTAGGGTTGGTATATGTGGAAACTTGGTTTCCAACTCTTTAAAGAAAGTAGCCGGTGTCTGTAACTTCATGGAACCCCAAATATAACAGGATTTTTAGGGGAAAAACTTTTGCGATTAAAAAAAAATTGTAGATTTGTGACAACCACTAAATTAAATTAACACTTAAGAAATGAAGACCATAATACAGATTGTACTTTGGATTGCATGTATCGGTTTAGGTTACATGATATACAATTCCGTAACCGGACCCATTAAGTTTAACGAAGCGAAAGTAGAGCGATTTGGTAAAGTAATTGCAAAACTAAAGGATATCAGAAATTCACAGGAGGCATATAAGAGCGCAAACGGAAAATATGCCAATGATTTCCCAAGCTTGATCAAGTTCATAGATACAGGGAATTATGTAATTACCCAACAAAGGGACTCTTCTTTCATGAGATATGATAAAACATACCAAATTGACTTACAACAAGACACGGTAATCGTGGATACACTTGATTTCGTTTCCGTAAAGGATTCCTTGTTTAAGAGCGATACCAGATATAAGGATTTGGCAACAGTACCTACAGCACCAAATGGCGAAAAATTCACCATGAAAGCTGATATAATAGAAAAAAGCGGTTACAGGGCTCCCGTATTCGAAGCCAAGGTTGCGAAGGACGTTATTTTGTATGACCAACCAAAAGATTTATTGACACGTGAAAATGCACAAATGAGCGTGGAAGAGGTGAATGGATCTGAAATTAAAGTAGGTTCTCTAACCGAAGTTAGTACCAGTGGTAACTGGCCTCCAATCTATGACAAAAAGAACGATCAATAAAGATTTAGATATATCCGATAAGAATTTTAAGAAATTGTCCATTCAGGTTAGCTTGAATGGACTTTCTTTTTGTATTGCGGATACTGTTTCGCATAAAGTTTTATTATCTGGAAACAAAGTCTTTCCGGAAGAACTCAATCCACAGGAATTACTTAAGCAGGTAAAACTACTTTTAACAAAACATGGATTGGATACCATGCTCTTTGACGAGGTCGTGGTTATTCATAAAAACAACCTCTTCTCTTTGGTTCCCAAACCACTTTTTGAGGAGAAAGAACTAGAAAACTACCTAAAATTCAACATAAAACTCTTAGCAACGGATGCCATTGCATTCGATGAACTGGAGAACCATGAAATGATGAATGTATATGTTCCCTATATGAACATCAATAATTACATCTATGAATTGTTTGGTGAATTTACCTATGTGCATAACGGTACCGTACTTATACAATCATTATTGGATCACTATAGCAACCAGAAGAATCCTATTTGTTTTGTACAAGTGGGTATAAAGCAAATGGATGTCCTCGTTTTAAAACAGAAAAAACTTTTATTATACAACAGTTTTATGTTTGAAACCAAAGAAGATTTTGCCTACTACCTTCTCTTTGTCATGGAACAGTTAGATTTGAATACGGAGTCGGCAGTAGTAAAGTTTTTTGGGCATATTGAAGAGGATGATGATATCTTTCAATTGTGTTATACCTATATTAAGAATGTATCCATTTTTATACCTACTTCGCCCAATCACTTGGATTTGGGAGAACCAGAATCATCATCGATTGATTTTACCGTAATAAGCACACTCTAATGCGCATCATTTCAGGAAAACACAAAGGAAGGCGACTAATGGCGCCCAAGAACCTCCCTGTAAGGCCAACAAAAGACATGGCCAAGGAAGGACTTTTCAATATTCTGCACAATCGTTATTATTTTCCCGACCTAAAAGTTTTGGACCTTTTTGCCGGAACAGGCAATATAAGTTATGAATTTGCCTCCCGTGGAGTTCAGGATATTCTATCAGTTGATGTACACCAAGGTTGTATTAAATACATTGACAAAACAGCAGAGGAACTGGATTTGAACATACGAACGCTTAATAGCGATGTTTTTACCTTTTTGGGAAGGAGTACGGAAAAATTCGATATTATTTTCTCAGATCCCTTTTACAGCATGGATTTGGAGGATTTTGAACAAATTCCTTCATTGATATTTGAAAACAATTTACTCTTAGAGGATGGTCTTCTTGTCATTGAACACTCCAAACAGACCCATTTGGAACATCTGCCCTTTTATGAAAATTCCAGAAAATATGGGAGTAGTGTCTTCAGCTTTTTTAAGTGAACCTTTGGGAATCCTACATATTTTATAGGTAAAATTCATAGGTCAAGAGCAAAAAGGCAAATTATAATTGGTCTATATTTAAGCTTCAATTTTGCCCATGAAAAGAACCTTAGTCCGTTTTAGGAATAGTGCTTTACGAAGATTTATCAGAAGGCATGAAAAATATGCCCCAATACTCTTCTTCATAGGCGGTTTTATATTTGACATGCTTACTCTGGGCCGTATTGACAGAACGTATGATCTGGTAATGCTTTGTTTGCATATGACCAACCTAAGCATCACCCTTTATCTCTACAATTTAGCAGATGATGGAAGATGGAAGAGAACCTTTCTGGAAAGGTTCGAAGAATACTTTCCCTTGGCCATTCAATTTTTTTTTGGGGCATTGTCCAGTGCCTATGTTATTTATTTTTCGCGAAGCGTATCACTTTCAAAAACCGTTTCCTTTTTTATAATTCTCATTTTTTTATTGATTGCCAACGAATTTCTAAAACAGCGGATATCCAATAAATACCTACAGTTTAGTGTCTACTTTTTTATCAGTTTTACTTTCTTCACCTTTATGATTCCCGTTTTAATTTCAGAAATGGGTACGACCATTTTTTTTATATCCGGACTTATAAGTCTAGGGTGCACATTAACCTTGATCATGGTTATCTATAGTGTAAGTCCCAGCACCAGAAAGGAAATACATCTAGGCAAACTTATCTCTATAATCCTTTCTATTTACACCATAATCAATATATTCTACATTTTTAGATTGATACCCCCTGTTCCTTTAGCCCTGGATGATGGGATTGTCGCCCACTACGTTGAAAAAAATGGAGACAATTATACGGTGACTTATGAAAAAAACGACTCAAATATTTTTTGGAGGGAATACCGGGACAAGTTTGTTTTTAAGCCTGATGAAAACGTTTATATCTACTCTTCCGTATTTGCACCTACAGATTTGGTAAAATCCATAATTCATCGTTGGAAATGGTATAACGAAGAGACCTCGGAATGGGAACTGGTAGAGGATATCTCATATGAAATTACGGGTGGCCGGAATGATGGGTTTAGAGGCTATACCTATAAGAACAATATTTGGCCAGGTCTCTGGAGGGTCGAGGTCATTACCACAGAGGAGTTAGTTCTAGGGGTGATAGATTTTGAAATATTGATAGATGAAAACCTGGAACCAAAAAACTTGGTGGAAAGAACATTTTAAAAAAGCAGGCCATAAGCCGGATTCTGTTTTCGTATAACGAACCCTTATCATTTATCTAGGCCACTGGTTACCCAATGGCTCCAACCGCCTACCCTTCGGCTCGGGCGTGCAGCCCTCGATCACCGATTTACATGACGTTTCACCGTATAGAGTTTACCTGATTTCACTACAGCCTAACTGTACTTGCTTTCTGTTGCACTTGTCCTCGCTTCTCAGCGGACGGGCGTTACCCGCTATACCGCACTATGGTGTCCGGACTTTCCTCTCCCAATACATATTGGCAGCGATAAGGTGGCCTGCTTGCCGCAAATGTACTCCAATTGTTGATAACTAAGGATGATCTCCGTTTTAAATGTCCTTTCAAATGCACCGCTATTTTTATATTTGTAACAAGTCAAATCTGTATCGATTTTGGAACCTTTTATTGTATCGGCACGTAAATATAGACCTCAAACATTTAGGGATGTTGTTGGGCAACAGGCCATTACCAATACGCTCCAAAATGCCATCGAAAACAATCATTTGGCACAGGCCCTTTTATTCTGTGGCCCCAGAGGTGTGGGCAAGACAACTTGCGCCCGTATTTTGGCCAAACAGATAAATTCTGATGGAGGCGAACAGGAGGGCGAGGACTTTGCATTCAATATATTTGAATTGGATGCGGCGTCCAACAATTCCGTAGATGATATTAGAAACCTGATCGATCAAGTCCGTATTCCACCACAAGTTGGAAAATACAAGGTTTATATCATTGACGAGGTGCACATGCTTTCCCAGTCTGCTTTTAATGCATTTTTAAAGACACTGGAAGAACCTCCAAAACATGCCATATTTATTTTGGCCACAACGGAGAAGCACAAGATTATCCCAACCATACTTTCTAGGTGTCAAATATTTGATTTTAAAAGAATTACGGTAAAGGATGCCGCTGATTACTTAAAGTATATTGCAGAAAACCAAGGTGTTAACGCAGAAGATGACGCCCTGCATATCATTGCACAGAAGGCAGATGGGGCCATGCGCGATGCATTATCGATATTTGATAGGGTCGTAAGTTTTTCCGGAAAAGAACTTACCAGAAAGGCGGTTACCGAAAACCTCAATGTATTGGATTACGATACCTATTTTGAGGCGACAGACCTAATATTGGAACATGACATTCCACAATTGCTTATACTTCTAAACAAGACACTTGCGCTTGGTTTTGATGGACATCATTTTATTGCGGGTCTCGCATCCCATTTCAGGGATTTAATGGTATGCCAGCACCAAGATACCATCTCCCTGTTGGAAGTTGGGGAAAGTGCTCAGGAAAAGTATCGGGAGCAATCCAAAAAAACATCTAGTGGTTTTCTATTGCGTGCTTTGGAGTTAGCCAACGATTGTGACTTAAAATATAAAACCAGTAAGAACCAACGTCTTTTAGTGGAACTTACCTTAATGAAACTGGCCTCTATCGATTTTGATGGAGAAAAAAAAAATCCTGAATCCCTAGCACTTCAAAATCAAACCATTGATTTTATAGCTCCTGCTTCTTTCTATCAAAGTATTCCTAGAAAACCAAAGGAAGGTGGACCAATTTCACAATCAGGCTACAAGCAAGGTGAAAAGGATTCCACAAAAACAAATGAGGATTATAAGGACAGTGATCAAAAAGATGACGAAGAGCAATCCCCTGTATCTGAAAGTAGTAGTATTCCTTTGCCAAACACATCAGATGAGCATAGTGAAACCCCATTAGAACCAATATCCACCGTTCAAGAACCGGAACCTAATAAAATTGACATATCCCCGATAAAAAAACGGGTTTCAGGGCTTTCCCTTTCAAGTTTAAAAGCAAAGAAGGAACATGAACTAAACAAAATTGAGGTAATCATCGACGAGGATGATTTGCCCAAAGATGATTTTTTAGAAACAGATTTACAAAAACATTGGGCCGATTTTGTGGAGCAAGTAGATAAAAAAGGACAAAAAATCCTTGCCTCAAATCTCAATACGGATACCCCAAAACTTGGAAAAGATTTCAGCATTCACATTGAGCTACCCAATAGCACAATGAAAAAAGAAATAGAACGGGAAAGTTTTGAGCTAATGGGATATCTTAGGAGCAAGCTCAACAATCATTTCATTCAGCTGAATATCAAGGTGAATGAATCAAGCGCCAAAAAATTCGCTTTTACCCCAGAGGAGAAATATGAAAAGCTACGGGAAAAGAACCCCGCTATTGATTTACTGAGGAAAGAATTTGATTTAGACCTTTAGTTGTCTTCTCAAGCGAACCGTATAGAAGAACATTACCAAGGCAATTATCAATAGTCCAAAAGCTTCCCTTCCCAATTCTACGGTCTTTATATCGCCATCGTCCAAATCAAAACCCTGAAAATCATTTGGATATAAATACATAAAACCTATAAAGCAGGCCGTTCCGAGAAGCAGAGTTATTACAGATTTCATTTTATTCAAGGAAAACAACAGGGAAACAATGGCCGCTATTACGTAGATTATTATCCAAAATAAAGCATCCGGATCGTTATATTGCACTGCGGCGCCAAGGGCAAAGAGTACGGCGAACAAATATCCAAAAGTCTTAAAGAACAAATTCATGGAAATTATTTTAAAACATGGTTTTTAATCAAATCATGGACCTCAACAGCCTCTACTGCCTCTGCATCCACCATTTTAGTGTGATTATTGGTAATAAAAATAGGAAAGTCGTCACTGTCTTCCGTTTTTCTACCGTGAGACCCCTTTATTAAGGTAGCATCTAAAGGAATAATATCCAAAACGGTCCTAAATCCCAGTTTCTTTTTTAACAGCTTCCAGCCCACTTTGGCCATTACAAGCCTATCCTTGGGGTCCGTCATCATTTCAACGGGGTCATAGCCGGGTTTTTTATGAATGTCAACCATTCTGGCATAATCCGGCGCAACGGCATCATCCAACCAAAAATAGTAGGTAAACCAAGAATCCGAATCCGCGACCACGACCAAATCACCACACCTTTCATGGGAAATATGTTCTTTTTCCAATTCATCTCCTGAAAGTACCCTTTCGACCCCGGGTACCTTTTCAATCAATTTCTTTACTTTATCGAGATTGCACCCATCCTTTACGTAAACATGTGCCACTTGATGATCTGCCACGGCGAAGGCCTCACTAGCTCCTGCATCCAGAAGTTCCAAGCCTCTTTCTATCCTAACGTTTATATATCCTTCCCTTCTTAAAATACGGTTTAAATGAATGGGGGTTTTAACATTGGTGATGCCGTATTCGGATAGTAGGATAACATGGGTATCCTTCGTTTCATAATGCTCTACTAATTGCCTTACAACCTCATCTATTTCATTTAAATCTTTGGAAATTTTCCTGAAGTCCAATCCATGGCGCTGAAGATTATAGTCCAGATGTGGAAGGTATATCAGCGTAAGCGTAGGGTCATATTTTTCATCTGTTTTGATAGCCCCATTGGCAATCCATTTTGAGGAATTAATCGTTGTCTTTGGCCCCCAAAACTCAAATAATGGAAATGTGCCCAAATCTTTTTGTAGTTCATCCCTGAGGTTTGCCGGATAAGAATATATATCCGGTATCTTTCTTCCATCCGCCAAATAATTGGGCCTCGGCGTTATACTGTAATCCACATTGGAATACATATTATACCACCAAAAATGATTGGCGCAGGTAAATTTGGAATCCAACGCCTTTAACGCATCCCAAATTTTAGGTTGTTGAACCAATCTATTGGATTGTCGCCAAAACTTTACTTCCAGCTCGTCCTTAAAATACCATCCGTTTCCTACTATTCCATGATCCGAAGGCCATTTTCCCGTAACATACGTAGATTGGACGGAACAAGTAACCGCAGGAAGCATAGGTTTAATAAATGTGGATTTCCCACGGCCCAAAAAAGACTTTATAAAGGGGGTGTGCTCTCCTATTAACCGTTTTGTTAGACCTACGACATTAATTACGACGGTTTTCTGCATATTACAAATGGGATTTTAGCCAGTTTATTTCCCTTATAATTGAGCTGGATAAGTTTTCCTTTAACGCTTCCGGAAGTACATCCCAAGTATAGGTTTCTATCTCTAAATGTTCAGATATAGGGTCCGTTCTCAAATACTCCAATGTCTTAAGAATTTGATCCTGGGTAGAATATAAGGCTTCAAATTGTTCTAAAAAAATAGGTACATGGAAATGTGCCCTTAGTTCCTTTGCGCTATTTTTTTTCTCCAAAACTACCGGCAAATCATTGTAGGTTTTAACCCCATCTCCAGACTTTTCCGTTACCTGATGCAGGTATGTAGGTTCATTGAACTTTTCCAATAAGTCCCATACCTCTTGATTGTCACCTTGTTCAAAAAGAATTTTCAACGCAGCACTCACTTGTATTTTTCCAATTTGAATGCCGGCCTGTTTGAACTTTTTGAACGTTTCAGTGGGTTCCTCATAAGCCAGTGAAAAATGGCAAATATCGTAGCATATAGTGATATATCGCCTAACCAGATTCTCCAGTTCATCTGGATCCAAATTCAAGTCCTTGGCCAATATGTCCCGTCCTGCGGGAAACAAATAATCTTTATAGAAAGAAAGCACCTCATCGGTATTTTCCAAAAAACCGTCCGGCTCCGGTTCAATATCCAAATGCAGATATTTACCGGTGGATTTCTCCAATTCAAACAATTGTTTGGCAACTAAGAGCATCTGCTTAGCCCCTTTTTTGAAGGCGGCCTGTTTTTCAACCTCGGATTTAAACCAATGCTTATAACTGATTGGAGAGGTCGATATTCCTCCATTGATGCCCTCTGGAATCAATTCTGCCAATTGATGAAACAATCTTTGTGTATAGGCCAAACGTTCCTTGGTGGTCCAATCCGGGGTGTGAACATCATCCTTTACCCTTTCATTGTGAAAGTTCCCATAAGGGAAACCGTTCATCGTGAAAATATAAACATCTTGATCCTGTAACCATTTTTTGAATTCGTTCATTCGATTACCTTTGGCCAATTCTTCGCTAGCCTTGTTGGAAAGTCGCAATCCAAGACCAAAAGGTTGGTCCGGGGACACAGCACTTTTGATGCCGGGAACGTATTCCTTTAGACTATTAAGGGTACTTTCCCAATCCTGTCCAGGATGTATGTTGGTACAATAGGTAAGATGGTATTTATTTTCAAGAAGCATAAATTTTCTACTTTACGGCCATTTGATGATTCAGATGCTCAATGGCTTGTTTCATTTTGGACATGTCAATTTCATGAACATCATACTTTTCGCCCAATCCTGAAATTAGGGTAATGGTGAGTTGTCCTCCCAAATGCTCCCTAAACTCCTCAATTCCGGCCAATAATTGTTCCACTTCAACTTCGGATGCCAATGGGAGCGATAAATCAAAGCCTATAGCCTTCATAACTTCCAAAATTGTATTCAATTCATCAGGGGTAATTAGGCCAATCAACTGGGCATACGTTACGTCCAAAGCGATTCCCTTGGCAACGGCCTCGCCGTGTCTTAATTCATAATTGGTCATAAACTCCAGTTTGTGGGCAGCCCAATGACCAAAATCCAAAGGTCTGGAAGAACCGGATTCAAATGGGTCTCCTCCTTGGGAAATATGCTGCATGTGCATCTCCGCACATTTGTAAATGACATATTGCATAGGTTCCAATTTCCTTTCCTTTAATGCTAAAACATTATCGGCAATATATTGGAAAAACTCCCTGTCCTTAATCAAAGCTACCTTAATTGCCTCGGCGATTCCTGCAATCCAGTCCCTTTGTTCTAAAGTGGCAAGGAAGTCGCTATCATTTATAATGGCATAGGGAGGGGCAAAAGTTCCCAAAAAGTTTTTCTTTTTAAAGATGTTTACGCTATTTTTTACGCCTACAGCAGAATCGTTCTGAGAAAGTACCGTTGTAGGTATCCTAATCAATTTGACTCCTCTATGTGCTATGGCCGCCGCATAACCTACCATATCTATTACTGCACCTCCACCGACGACCACAACGAAGGAATGACGGCAAATCGCATTTTCATTTATTCCCCTTAAAACCAAATCTATATACTCCGAATGATTCTTCGATTGTTCACCACCATCGATGACCAAACTTTGGGTAAAGTTCAAATGCCTCGGATGACCCGCGCAATATGAGCTGATTTTTTTCAACAACAGGGGGTGACTTTCGGCCACACCTTTGTCGACCACAAAGAATAATTTTACTGGTTCGTGGTCCTTGTAATTTTTTATAATATTTAAAAACAGGGGATTCTCCTTATGAAACAAATCCTTTGTAAAATGGAGTTGATAATCATATTGAACCGAGAAAGACTGTTTGATAGGCTTTAATTCCATATTCTTAAGTAACGGCAAAAATTCTAGAAAGAAGTAATGATAAAGGCAAAAGTAATAAAACTAGTAGTGCAACGTACCAGTTGGCAAAACCAGCCACCCAGCAGGCATCCATGACCACTAAAGATAATACACCGGCCATCACCGCCTTTTTTATATTCTGCGGCGAGTTGTTTTTATAAGCTTCCACTAGCGGTTTAAAAACCAAAAAGGCAAATAAAATCAAAAAAGGTATTGACATCAATAAGTTGTTCGTTATTAAGCCAATGCTTATTCCGATAAAGGTTACTACAATGGCATACAACAAACCTGCAATTGTGATATGGCTTCTATTGTTACCATGTACTTCTCCCCTACTGATCAAGGTAATGGCAAAAATATAGATTAGAGGTGCCAATGAAATCCACCATAAATCTAGTCTACCAATAATGGACATACCCAATAAAAGGTTAAGTCCTCGACAGATACCCATTACCAAAGGCCCAAAAAAGAAATGTTTTTTTGCCAAAGCGTCGTAGGTAATAATTGCAATAATCAAAATAAGAGCGATGATTGCGCTCAATGTATTTACGGTAAATGCCATATAGAGCCCTAGAACAAATAACAATGTACCCCATACAATGGCTTGAACCTGTGGAACAAGTCCACTAGGTATGGGTCTCTCTGGGCGTTCTACGGCATCTAACCTTGCATCAAAAACATCATTAAACACAACCCCTCCCGCATAAAGGAATACCGAAGCAAATACTAAAGACCATATACTTCCACCATTTGCTGAAAAAAATTCAGGAATTTTTACATTCAAAGAAAAAAGTGCCAAACTGATACCAGCAAATATATCCGCGGCGGCAGTGGGTAAGTTGGCAGGTCTTGCCAATCTGGCAAAACCTATGATTTTTTTCAACATCCTAAGAGATTTGTTCGGAATCTATCCGAGGTGTTTGCCCTCTTAAAACGCTATTATCATTAAAAAGTTGTGATTGATCTATTCCTTTTGGTGCCAACCAATGTTCCTCTTTCATTCTTCCGTTTTTGCTGAACGCATCCAAGGCATTTTGATAACAGGTTTTCACGACATCTTCCCGGGAAATTCCTCTTTTTAACATCAAGGAAGCAGTCTTTGGTACTGCCAACGGATCACTTACACCCCAGTCTGCCGAGCTATCAACAATAATATTATCGCTACCAAACTTGCGAACTACTTCTACCATTCTTTCATTGCCCATTTTAGTTTTAGGATATATAGTGAACGCTGCTATAAACCCCCTATCCAAGACCTCCTTTACGGTTTCCTCATTATTATGGTCAATAATTACATTTGCCGGATCTAATCCGTGCTCCAAGCATACCTCCATACTTTTGATAGTCCCAGCTTTTTTATCCCTATGAGGGGTATGTACCTGGACAGTCATATCCAATTCTTTGGCCAATTCCAATTGCATCCTAAAATATTTGTCCTCTGCGGGAGTTTGGTCGTCATATCCAATTTCGCCTATGGCAACTACATTCTCCTTATGCAGATAAAGTGGCAACAGTTCAACTACTTGTTCCGCCAAGGCCTCATTATTGGCCTCTTTGGAATTTAAACCGATAGTACAGTAGTGCTTTATACCAAACTGGCTTGCCCGAAAAGGTTCCCAGCCCACCAAGCTGCTAAAATAGTCTTGAAACGACCCCACTTGCGTCCTAGGTTGACCCAACCAAAAAGAAGGCTCTATTATTGCTACGACACCTGCCTGTTGCATTGCTTCATAATCATCCGTTGTTCTGGACGACATATGTACATGTGGATCGATTATCATCAAATTATCTTCCATATTTATTTAATTCTTTAAATTTTTCCAAGTTAATTTACCTTCTTCTATTTGTTGTTTCAAGTCCGATTTGCGATTTAAAATCTGCATAGCCTCTTCTTTGCCAGAATGATAACAACATAATGCCCCAGCCTTATTTTCCAATGCATCCTCACTGTCTATCAAATGTTCCATATCCCTAAGTAAAACAGGATTCAAGAACCCGGAGACTGGACGCCAAAACATGGGGTCAATCTTTCGCGAGGCCGCCCATCGTTCATGGGCATAATCGGAAATAATTCTGGCGAGATCTGCATTGGCCCTTTCATCTACCGACGGTATTTTGGAAAGATCACGCTCCATAAAAGCGGCCTTTAAATACATTTGGTTCCATTGTTGGTCATTAAAGTACTTAGCGGGATAAGGATTGTTCAAAGTGATAGCATCAAAAATTACGGAGATATTTGTACGTAGGGCCTCCACTGCAGTGAATCTGAACATTTCCGGATAAGGCAATAAATCTAAAAATTTCAGAAAAGTTTCAAGCTCGGTTATATCCGCAACTTGAATAATATTGGCCACTTTTGGTCCATAAAAATCCCTATCTATTTCCAGGACTTTGATTAAAAGGTATATCCTAGCGACCTCCAAGAGATTTGCATTGTGCGAAGTCAAAAAAATTAGGGCTTCACTATCTGAGTTTTGAATCTGAAGTTTGGAGCCCTTATCAAATTTCGACGCCAGTAAACTGTACGACATAAATAAATCCCTCACGGATTTATCTTCTTCCAGTTTTTTAATTTTTTCATTTAACCATTTCAAGGAACCTTGATCCGCCTGGGCTTCAAGCGCATCCTTAATACGTTCGCTTACTTGCATTTTGTGTATATTCTAATTTCTCTTTCCCCAAAAATAATTATTAAAACCCACAAAGCCTTATTTTTACAACCTAAACAAGGTTAATAAGCGTTAAAAATGATGTTAGGTTTAAAATTGCCCACAGACCCCAGATGGGTAAATATTGTTGAAAAGAATATCGATGAAATCTTAACGGACCATGCCTACTGTGAGCAAAAGGCTGCAAGTACCGCCATATCCTTAATTGTATCCTTCCCGGAATACACAGAACTTGTTGAAGAAATGGTAGCACTTTCCAGGGAAGAAATGGGGCACTTTAAGATGGTTCACGATCTCATTTTGGAAAGAGGGCAAAAATTGGGGAGGGACAGAAAGGATGAGTATGTATTGGAACTTTTAAAATTTTTTCCAAAAGGCGGAAGCCGAACCACACAGTTGGTACATCGGCTTTTATATGCAGCTCTGATAGAGGCTCGTAGTTGTGAGCGTTTTAGGCTTCTGTCCGAGGAACTTCCTGATAAAAAACTTGCAGACTTCTATCACAAACTGATGATCAGTGAAGCCGGACATTACACAATGTTTCTAAAATTCGCCCGAAAATACGGTGATAGAAAAGAAGTAGACCAAAAATGGCAGGCCCTACTTGATTACGAAGCAGAGATTATGAAAAACCTCAGTAAATCCGAAAAGGTACACGGGTAAAAAGAGACCTCCTATTTATCGCCCTTTATCTTATTCACATAGTAATCATAGGTCTCAAACTGTGAGCGATGCTTGGGTGATTTTGCCTTCCTATAGGCATTGTCCTGCTTCTCCGAAAAAACCCTGGCCTTTAGGTTATCCCTCCAGCAGATTTCAAATGTGTCCATTAATTCCTGTTTGATATCATCATCATAGATTGGGCAGCCCACTTCCACTCGATAATCCAGATTTCTGGTCATCCAGTCCGCAGAGGAAATATACACTTTTGGATTACCGGCATTGGCAAACACAAAAAGCCTGGTATGCTCCAAGAATTTATCAACCACACTAATGGCCTCAATGTTCTCGCTCATACCCTTGACTCCCGGTACCAAACAGCAAATTCCACGAACAATTAATTGAATTTTGACTCCCGCCCTACTTGCTTCGTACAATTTATCAACCATTTCATAGGAAGTGAAACTGTTCATTTTTATTTTGATGAAAGCTTCCTTTCCCACAATGGCATTGGCAATTTCCTGATCGATCAACTTATGGAATACCTTCTTGGTATAATGGGGAGACACAATCAAATGTTTGTATTTGTTTATTTTATAAGTTGTTTCAAAAAAATCAAATACCTTGTTTAATTCCTTAAGGATCGGTGGATGGGAAGTAAATAATGTATAATCTGTGTAAATGCGGGCCGTGGACTCATTAAAGTTACCCGTGCTTATAAACCCATATCGTTTAAGGCCTTCATCTTCTTCACGTTCTATTAAGCATATTTTACTATGTACCTTAAGTCCAGGTACACCAAATATCAATTTAACTCCCTCGGCCTGCAATTGTTCCGCATATTCAATATTGGCCTGTTCATCAAAACGTGCCTGTAGTTCTATCTGAACCGTAACCTGCTTTCCATTTTTCACCGCATTTATCAATGATGCAGCTACTTGGGAATTGTTTGCCAAGCGATATACCGTTATCTTAATAGTCTTTACCTTGGGGTCTAATGCAGCCTCCCTTAAAAACTTCAGAATATAGGTGAATGTGTGGTAGGGTGTATACTGCAAATAATCCTTTTGGCTTATGCTTTCCAATATACTACCCTCAATGCTCAATCCCTTTACTGGTAGGGGTTTGATTTTATCATACAACAAATCGTTTCTATCCAAACTCGGGAAGCCCATGTAATCCCTTTTATTGTGATATCTCCCACCTGGGATTACACTATCCGTATCCTCTATTTGCATTTTTTCCTTTAGAAATGCGAGCGTATCCTTGGCTATACTTTTATCATATACAAAACGTACCGGATCGCTTATTTTTCTGTGCTCTACACTTGAGGAAATTTTCTCGATGAAACTCTTGCTAAGGTCATTGTCCATATCCAGCTCTGCATCCCTTGTAATCTTAATCATATGTGCAGAAATGGATTCGTATTCGAACATGGTGAAAATATTAACCAAACAATATCGAATTAGATCATCCAGAATTATGATGTAATTTTTATCACCCTCCTTTGGTAGCACGACAAAGCGATCTATTCCTTTGGGAATTTCAATAAGTGCAAAACGTTTCTCCTTATTGGTTTTATCGCTTTTGATTATCATTTTAATAGCCAAATATGCAGCCGTATCCTTTAGGGTAGGAAAACGAGTCAAATCATTAAGGATGATGGTCATGAGCTGTGGACTCACATTTTGCAAAAAATACTGCTTTACAAATTCCTTTTGGGTTTTATTTAAGGCGGTTTCCCGTATAATAAAGATGTTTTCCCTTTCGAGCTCTTCTTCAATACTCTTTAAAATAACCAAACTCTTGGCCTGTTGCTTTATTACGATTTCCGTAATCTCCTCTAGAAGGTCCTTCGCTTTTTCACCTCCCAAAACACTTTTTCCCGTTTTGCCCGCTTCCACTATTCTTTTCACGGTTGCATATCTAACCTTGAAAAATTCATCAAGGTTGTTAGAAAAGATTCCCAAGAAACGTAATCGCTCAATAAGTGGCACATTCTTATCCGCACTTTCCTGTAGTACGCGTTCATTGAACCATAACCAACTAATTTCTCTATTAACGTACTGATTATTAAATTTTACCATTATTTTAAATGCTTTGGGAAAACGGTTTCTATTGTTCGGCCTTGGGAAATATCGGACCAAGATTCTTCATTAAATTGTATGTGGACAAAGCCACTTGTTGGAACATTGTCAATATAGGAATCTCCTAGAGAATTTACCAAATGGGTAAAGGCATTATTGTGTCCAAAAATCAAAATAGTATCCAAGACATCATCTGTTTTCTTTATGAAATCCAATACTTGATCTCCCGAAAAATCATATAAATCTGTCGAAACTTGAAATCGGTCCATGGGATATTTTAAATTCCTCAAGCAAATCATGGCGGTATGCAACGCCCTATTTGCAGGACTTGAAAAGACAAAGTCAGGTTTAATGTTCCCTTTAAAAAGCCTCCTTCCTACCAAGTGTGCATCTGTTATACCCCTTTGGGCCAACGGCCTGTCTTGGTCGCTAACGTCAAGATCCCAAGATGATTTGCCATGACGCATGAACAATAGATTTTTCATTCTTTTTTAATAATTAAGGGGCCAATCGCTCCATTTTCCAATTCCAATCCTCTTGCAAAGTATACCTGATTCTATCATGTAACCTATTTGGCCTACCTTGCCAAAACTCTATGGATAATGGCTTTACCAAATACCCGCCCCAATAATCCGGCCGTGGCACTTCTTTGTTTTCATATTTTTTCTCTAATTGTGAAAGCTCTTTTTCCAATACCGTTCTTGAAGAAATAACATTACTTTGATTGGAAACCAATGCCCCTAACTGACTGCCTTTAGGGCGAGATTCAAAATAACCGTCGGAAAGATTGTTGGCAAGCTTTTCCGCCTTGCCCTTAATGATGACCTGCCTCTCCATGTTGGGCCAAAAAAAGGATATACACATGTTAGGGTTGCTTGCAATGGCCTTTCCTTTCTCACTGGTATAATTTGTATAAAAAATAAAACCTTCGTGAGTAAATTTTTTCAGCAACACTACCCTGTTTTTGGGAAATCCGTCCAAACCTATTGTAGACACGGTCATCGCATTAGGTTCATCCACACCATCCGATTCTTCTACTTCATGGAACCACGTTTTAAATAGCTGCATGGGATTATCGGAGATACTGTCCTCCATTAAGGCACTTTTCTCGTAAGATTTCCTGTAATTACCTAGGTCTTTCTGCATATTCTAATCTAAAAAAACAAGATACTCAAAGATCAATAAAAATAACAAGACCCCAAAAGCTTTAATCACCTTTGGGGTCTTATTAAACAATTAATTTTAACCTATTCAACCCTTTTAAAACTCATTTGGGTCTGTACTGGTGCATCGGCAGGATATGAAATATAATACAAAGTCAATGTTTCGTTCTTTATAGTAAACCGATTCCCATAGGCCTCTCCATTTAATGGGATGGTCTCAGGCTTCGGCTTAAATCCTTTTTCCCAAGAAGTATTTTCAAAAACCCTCATGAAAACACTATCGTTGTTAACTTCAAAAGTTCCTTTATTCTCGGATTGCCCCATTAGTTCATTTGGGTTCTCATCCTTAAAACCATAGTAATTCACTTTATAGGTGTAGGTTCCGTCCAACTCGAAGGTATGCAAAGTCTCCACATCGAAATACCGATAATCCTCCCGTATACCGCCACTAGGTATTTCATCTATATGGTTCCAAGTACCGATGATAGCATTACCTCTTAACTCCGAGGTTATTCCATCTTCTTTTTCACAAGAAATCGATGTGAACAATAGAAATATAAAAGTCAATAAAATGGTATTCTTCATGTCAATATTTATAAGAAGATATTGCTATTAACCTTTGGTTGCGTGCTTGTTTTAAATAAACTCGAAAGATTTGCCATCATCTGCCAATTCCACCTGATCAAAAACTTGGCTAGCCTCTTCCTTAAATAATTGGATAGAAGGATATCGGGTAGAATAATGTCCCAAAATCAATTTATTTACCGAGGCTTCCTTTGCAATTATTGCAGCCTGTATTGCGGTGGAGTGTTTGGTCTTTTTCGCCAAATGAGTTTCGGATTCCAAAAAGGTAGCCTCATGGTATAAACAATCCACTTGTTTGATAATTGGTACAATTTCAGGTTTATAGGCGGTATCACTGCAAAAGGCATATGAAGTGGGTTTTGGTGGATCAAAAGTCAACGCCTTATTGGGAATTATTTCACCTATTTCCGTGACGATATCCCTTCCCCTTTTAATATTATTATAATACGCCTTGTCAATTTCATAATACCTAACCGCCTCTATGTTCAACTTTCTTTCACCCAACTTTTCCTTGAATAAAAATCCATTGGTATATATCCTATGATCCAAGGGTATCGTGTGTACCGTAATTTTATCATCTTCATAAACAAGTTCACTTTCCCCTGAACTTAATTCATGGAATCGGAGTGGGTAATTCGTCCATGAATCTCCAAGTTTTAGCAACATGGTTATGGCCTCTTTTATTCCTTTTGGGCCATAAATGTTGAGTTCCTTTTCTCTTCCCAGTAAACGAAATGTTGAAACCAATCCCGGAAGCCCAAAGAAGTGATCTCCGTGAAGATGGGAAATAAATATGTGGTTGATCCTGGAAAACTTGATTTTGTGCTTACGAAGCTGAACTTGGGTACCCTCGCCACAATCTATCAAAAACATATGGTTTTTAACTTCCAAAACCTGTGAAGTAGGATTGGTCAAGGTCCTTGGAGTGGCCGCATAACAACCAAGAATGGTCAATTTCACAGGTCAAGGTCTCTTTCGATTTCCTCCATTTCAATGATATCCTTGGCTTCCTGAAGTGTTGGAGCCACAATTATTTCATCGGGAACCTCATCATAAGTCACCTTATCCGTAACTATAACAAAAGATTTCCCTGATTTCCTATGGAGGTTTGAAATGTCCAAAAACTCAAGTACATCGCCTGAAGTTAACTTGTCAAATGTGAATAAGTTTATGATGAGGTTATCATTTTTAACCTCTTGATAACGTTCATCCAAATTTTTTAAAAAGATGGACAGCGATTTCTTTTCCTGATCAATTATGGTCGTAGTTCCGTCCTTATCAAAAATCATACATCTTATTTTTTAATTTTTGAAGCTAACAAATAAATTACCGCCATACGAATGGCAACACCATTTTCTACCTGGTTAAGAATGATGGATTGTTTGGAATCTGCCACATCACTGGTAATTTCCACCCCCCTATTTATAGGTCCTGGATGCATTATTACGATTTCCTTGTCCAAACTATCCAATAATTTTTTATTTACACCAAATTGTTGGGTGTACTCCCTTGTCGTTGGGAAATAACTGATATCCAACCGTTCATTCTGAATGCGAAGCATGTTGGCCACATCACACCATTCCAAAGCCTTTCTTAAATTCATCTCCACACCAACCCCCAATGAATCTATGTATTTGGGTATCAGAGTCTTTGGACCACACACTTTAACATTTGCCCCCTGTAATTTTAAAGCAAAAATATTGGATAGGGCTACCCTTGAATGCAATATATCGCCAACGATGACCACGTTTTTTCCAGTGACATCTCCTAATCTTTCCCGAATGGAAAAAGAATCCAGCAGAGCTTGTGTAGGGTGTTCATGGGCTCCATCACCGGCATTGATTATGGATGCATTTACATGTTTGGAAAGAAAAATTCCGGCACCTGGATTGGGATGTCTCATGACCACCATATCCACTTTCATGGATAAGATGTTGTTCACAGTATCAATAAGAGTTTCCCCCTTTTTAACAGATGATTGGCTTGCCGAAAAGTTCAGTACATCCGCAGAAAGTCTTTTTTCTGCGAGTTCAAAGGACAACTTGGTGCGTGTACTATTTTCAAAAAATATATTGGCAATAGTAATGTCCCTGAGTGAAGGCACCTTTTTTATGGACCTATTGATGACCTCTTTAAAATGATCTGCTGTTTCAAAAATGAGCTGAATATCCGACTCGTTCAAATATTTAATCCCTAGCAAGTGATTTACACTCAGTTCGCTCATTTTCTATTACCTGTTTATCAAATAAATTATATCCTCACCTTCGTTCTCCTCCCACATCACCTTTACCTTTTCATTATTTATGGCATCCACCTGTCTTCCCCTATAATTGGGCTGTATGGGCAAATGTCTACTAAAGCGCCTATCGATCAAGGTCAACAACTCAACCTCCTTTGGTCTACCAAAGGACTGTAAAGCCGTCAATGCCGCATTAATGCTTCTGCCAGTATACAGAACATCGTCTATCAGTACCACTTTTTTGTCCTCGACCAAAAAATTGATCTTGGTCTTGGTCGCTTCCAAGGTCTTCTCGCCTCTTCTAAAATCGTCCCTGTAAAAAGTTATATCCAAAAACCCTAAGTCTATGTGCTTGACCTTGTACTCCTCCAATAAAATTTTGGTAAGCCTTTGAGCTACGAATATTCCTCTTGGCTGTATCCCAATAAGTACGGTATCCTTAAAATCCACATGATTTTCAAGCAGTTGACAAGCCAAACGATGAAGGATGATATTAATTTCCTTAGAAGAGAGTAAGACTTTTTGACTCATAGTTCGTCATACATGCTTTAAGCTTCACAAAAATAGGGAATTCTACCTAATTATCTTTGCAAGATTTTAGAAACAGAAAAGCCCGGTAAATTACCGGGCTTTATAAAATATTTACGATGTAAATGGATTACTTCTTCTTAGAATCAGCTTCCATTTTATCTTTCAACGCCTGTAAAGCATCGTTAGCATCACCCAAAGTTGGTTTTGCCTCGTCAGCAGCTGCAGCCTGTCTTTTAGCTGCCGCTTTTACATTGCGTTGTTCCTCTTCCCTAAAGATAGCGGTGTGGCTAGCTACAACACGCTTGAAGTCTTTATTGAACTCAATAATCTTGAATTCCGCTTCATCGCCTTTTCCTAGTTTTTTGCCATCTTCCTTCTCCAAGTGACGCTGTGGAATGAATGCAGTTATATCCTCGTTAAAGTCTATGGTTGCACCTTTATCCACCACATCAGTAATAGTAGCTTTATGTACAGTACCTACTGCAAACTCATCCTCATATTTATCCCAGGGGTTTTCAGTAGTCTGTTTGTGTCCTAAGCTAAGCTTACGTCCTTCAACGTCCAACTCCAACACCTCAACCTCTAAAGTATCACCTACATTGGTGAACTCAGATGGATGCTTAATTTTCTTGGTCCAAGAAAGATCAGAGATGTAGATCAAACCATCTATACCTTCTTCCAACTCTACAAAAACACCAAAGTTTGTGAAGTTACGTACGATACCTTTATGTCTTGAACCTACAGGATATTTAGAAGTAATATCAGTCCATGGGTCTGGTGTCAATTGCTTGATACCAAGGGACATCTTACGATCTTCCCTATCCAAGGTCAACACGACTGCCTCAACCTCATCCCCTACTTTTACGAAATCCTGAGCGGAACGCAAGTGTGTAGACCATGACATTTCGGAAACGTGGATAAGACCTTCAACACCTTCAACAACTTCAATAAATGCACCGTAGTCTGCAATAACAACTACTTTACCTTTAACCTTGTCGCCTACTTTAATTTCATCGCTTAGCGCTTCCCAAGGATGTTTTTCCAATTGCTTAAGACCTAATTGAATTCTGGATTTGTTTTCATCAAAATCTAGAATTACAACGTTCAATTTCTGATCAAGTTCAACAACCTCGTTCGGGTGGTTGATTCTGCTCCAAGAAAGATCGGTGATATGTACAAGACCATCAACACCACCAAGATCGATAAAGACACCGTATGAAGTGATGTTTTTAACAACACCTTCCAATACTTGTCCTTTTTCCAACTGGCTGATAATCTCTTTTTTCTGCTCTTCGATATCTGCTTCGATCAGAGCTTTATGCGAAACAACAACGTTCTTGAACTCATGGTTGATCTTAACCACCTTGAATTCCATTGTTTTGTTTACATATTGATCGTAGTCCCTAATAGGTTTAACGTCTATTTGAGAACCTGGCAAGAATGCCTCAATTCCAAATACGTCAACAATCATACCTCCTTTGGTTCTGCACTTAACATAACCGGATACAATTTCCTCGTTGTCATGGGCAGCGTTAACCCTGTCCCAGGCCATAATAGTACGCGCCTTTCTATGGGACAATACCAACTGACCACTTTTATCCTCACGGATATCGATCAATACCTCTACCTTGTCACCAACCTTTAAATCTGGATTGTAACGAAATTCATTCAAGGAAATTACACCTTCAGACTTAGCGTTAATATCAATGATTGCCTCTCTATCGGTCAAATAAACTACCGTTCCTTCAACTACTTCCTCATCGGCAGTATCCACGAAATTTTCGGCAACTAATTCTTCGAATTCCTTAAGCTTGGAATCATCTACTCTTTCGATTCCTTGCTCGTATTTTTCCCAATTAAAATTTTCTAAAAACTCTTGTGGGTCCTGCTTAGGGGTTTCCTGTGCAGTCTCTTGTGTAGTAGCTTCCGTAGTTTCTTCTACTTCCGCAGTTGTTTTTTCTTCAGCCATTTGCTGATTTAAAATTTGTATCTCATAATCCAATCAAGAATTAAGCAATGATTATGAAAGTTATTATTTATTCGTTTTTAGCACCCTGTTTCCTCTTGATATACTTGCCGAAAAAAGGAGTGCAAAAATAATACTAAATTAATTAATACACAAGAAGTTGTATTGCTATTGGACCACACATTATTCTATTTTAATTTTTTCAATAGGTTTTAGTCAAATATTAGTACCTTACACGCTCAATATATTAACCATTAAATCGAGTAAATTATGAGCGTTAAAGCGAAATATCAGCCAGTTCTAGACCTTGGGGAACAACTTGGAATTAAAGATGGAAATGTTTCTGTTGAAGGGGACATTCTTAAAGTTAAAGGAATGGCAAAAACTCAATATGAGAAAAACATTATTTGGGACAAAATAAAAGAAATTGGAGGGGAGCACCCATCCGATATAAAGGCTAATATTACTGTAGAAGACGAATCTGTCTACCATAGACATATTGTGAAAAGTGGCGAGTCTTTAAGTAAAATTGCCAAACATTATTATGGAGATCCTATGAAATACAAACAAATTTTTTCTGCCAATACGAACATACTTAGCAATCCCGATGTAATTCATCCAGAACAAGTATTGGTCATTCCAAATTTGTAAGAATTAAATTTTATGAAAAAACCCGTCATTTTCAGTGACGGGTTTTTTTATTGATGTTTTTCAATGACCCGAAGGGCATGTTCATAAATCCGCTCAAATTGTTGGACCAATCCCATATCACTATTATCAAACTCTATGGCGCCTTCGGCCTTCTTTAGAGGGGAATTTTTTCGATGGGAGTCTATATAGTCCCTTTTTTGGACATTTTCGAGGATATCGTCATAGACAACGTCCTCCCCTTTGTCAAGTAATTCCTTATAACGTCTTACCGCTCTTTTTTCCGGGCTTGCGGTCATGAATATTTTAAGTTCGGCATCAGGAAATACCACGGTTCCAATATCCCTACCATCCATTACCACACCCTTGCTCTTTCCCATATCCTGTTGTAAGGAAACTAATTGCGTCCTCACCTCCTTGATTTCGGCAATTTGACTTACATTTTTGGAAACCTCCAAGGTTCTTATTTGTCTTTCTACGTTTTCATCGTTCAAAAACATTTCGGCAAAACCTAGTTTCGGATTGAAAACAAATTTTAATTGGATTTTGTCCAAATGCTTTGTGAGGCCAACTTTATTTATATCGCCATTAACTATAAACCCATTTTGCATGGCATATAGAGTTACCGCCCTATACATGGCCCCTGTATCCACATAGACATATCCAAGCTTTTCGGCCAATTGCTTTGCCAAGGTACTTTTTCCCGTGGAAGAAAAACCATCAATGGCAATAGTGATTTTATTCATGTTATAAAGATAACTGAAAACCTTTTATAATTTCTTTGCCCCTTTCACATTTTGGTTCGTTAATGCTATATCTATAACCTCCGACATTTCGGTAACGTAATGAAACGTTAAACCTTTTAGATAGGATTCCTTAATTTCTTTGATGTCCCGCTCATTTTCTGCACAAAGAATAATCTCCTTAATGCGCGCCCTTTTGGCCGCAAGTATTTTTTCTTTGATTCCACCTACCGGTAACACCTTGCCTCTCAAGGTAATTTCACCGGTCATGGCCAAACTTTTCTTTATTCGCTTTTGGGTGAATAAGGATACCAAGGATGTCAACATCGTAATTCCGGCACTTGGCCCGTCCTTTGGAGTTGCACCTTCCGGCACATGAATATGAACGTTATATTTCTCAAATACAGAGGGGTCAATCCCAAATCTATCTGCATTGGATTTGATATACTCCATAGCAATCGTGGCAGACTCTTTCATTACTTTGCCCAAGTTCCCAGTAATACTCAAATTGCCTTTACCTTTTGACAAAATAGATTCTATGAATAAAATGTCACCCCCAACACTGGTCCAAGCCAATCCTGTAACTACACCGGCCACTTCGTTGTTCTCATATTTGGTACGCTCCATTTTTGGCGAGCCCAAAACCTTCTCAATATCCGCATTGGTGACCTTAACATCATATTCTTCATCCGTGGCGATTGACTTTGCAGCGTAGCGGACCATTTTAGCAATTTGTTTCTCCAAAGATCGCACACCAGATTCCCTAGTGTATCCTTCAACAATTTTCTCTAACTGGGGTTTTCCTATTTTCAAGTGGCTCGAGTCCAATCCGTGTTCCTCCAACTGCTTGGGCAACAAATGCCTTTTTGCTATTTCCACCTTTTCCTCTATGGTATATCCGCTTACGTTGATAATTTCCATTCTGTCCCTTAAGGCAGGCTGGATATTTCCCAAGTTATTAGCAGTCGCCACAAACATCACTTTGGATAGGTCATACCCCATTTCCAAGAAATTATCATAGAAATCGTTGTTTTGTTCCGGATCCAAAACCTCCAGCATTGCCGAGGAGGGGTCGCCTTGATGGCTATTGGACAGCTTGTCAATTTCATCCAAAATAAAGACTGGATTGGAAGTCCCGGCCTTTTTAAGGTTTTGAACAATCCTACCCGGCATAGCCCCTATATACGTTTTCCTATGCCCGCGAATTTCGGCCTCGTCACGTAGACCTCCCAAGGACATACGCACATATTGTCTACCCAAGGCTTCCGCAATGGATTTACCCAAAGAGGTTTTACCTACACCCGGGGGACCATAGAGACAAAGAATAGGTGACTTCATATCATTTCGAAGTTTTAGAACTGCCAAATATTCTATAATCCTTCTCTTTACATCCTCTAATCCGTAGTGATCTCTATCCAGAATTCGCTCAGCACGTTTTAAATCGAACTTATCCTTGGAATACTTGTTCCATGGTAAATCCAACAGAAGGTCCAGATAATTTCTTTGAATGGAATATTCTGCCACCTGCGGATTCATACGTTGCATCTTGGCAAGTTCCTTTTCAAAATGCTCCTTGACCTTTTTACTCCATTTTTTCTTCTTTCCACGCATACGCATTTCCTCCAATTCCTCATCATAGGAAACACCACCAAGTTCCTCTTGTATGGTCTTCATTTGCTGGTGAAGAAAATATTCACGCTGCTGTTGGTCCAGATCACTACGTACCTTGGATTGTATATCGTTCTTCAACTCCAATTTTTGGAGTTCTATATTCATATATTTAAGGGTGGCCAACGCCCTATCCTGCAAACTTCCTATCTCGAGAAGGTCTTGCTTTTCCTTTACTCCTAAATTAAGGTTTGAGGACACGAAATTTATCAAAAACGAATCGCTCTGAATATTTTTAATCGCAAATGAAGCTTCACTGGGTATGTTGGGATTATCCTTGATAATTCTCAAGGCCAAATCCTTAATCGATTCTATAATCGCAATAAATTCCTTATTGCTCCTATCTGGCCTAATTTCTTCCGTTTCGCGTACGGTAGCAGTTATATATGGCTTTTTGGTAAGTACCTCTGCTATTTCAAAGCGCTTTTTACCCTGGATTATGACCGTGGTATTGCCGTCTGGCATTTGCAAAACCCGTAGAATTCTAGCCACAGTTCCTAGTGTGTTGATATCCTTAATATCCGGATTTTCCGTTTCCTCATCCTTTTGGGATACCACACCAATAACTTTACTGCCATTATTGGCATCCTTTATCAATTGGATGGATTTATCCCTTCCCGCTGTAATAGGTATTACCACTCCAGGAAACAGGACGGTATTCCTAAGGGGTAAAATAGGCAGGGTTTCCGGCAACTGCTCACTATTCATTTGCTCTTCATCCTCGGCGGTAAGCAACGGAATTAACTCGGAATCCTGATCGATGCCCTGTAAAGACATATTGTCAAAATTTGAAAATTTAGAATCTCCCATACTCATATATCAGTCATTCTGTCATTAAATGGACAGTAATTTTTTTTCGTTAAAAATTTAAAAACCCTTGAAAGACCTTGCTTACAGGGTTTTTATCGCTTTTTAGTCTTTCTACACTTTACTTTATTCAATTCCTGTGCCATATGTGGCAAGAAGTAAACTGTACATGAAAATGGCCTTAAAAGCATTCAAATCTTTATTCCTAAACGTTATAATTCCCGTATGATTTTGCAGGGGTTACCAAAGGCAAGGGTGTTATCGGGGATATTCTTTGTCACTACGCTACCTGCACCAATGGTTACATTATCACCAATAGTTACTCCGGGACAAATGACGGAATTCCCTCCTATCCATGCTTTATTCCCAATTTTTACCGGCTTGCTTGATGTTAAATAGGATGCACCATCATTACGTTCAACAATCCTTTCAGATGCCTTTAAAGGGTGGGAAGCGGTATAAATTTGAACGTAGGGTCCTATGAGCACATTTTTTCCAATACTAATCTTATTGTTATCCAAAAAAGCACAGTTCATATTTACAAAAGTGCCATCCCCAATGGATAAATTATTACCGTAATCACAAAAAAATGGAGCTTCAATCCAAACACCTTTCCCTACGTATTGAAAAAGCTCAAATAGAATTTCCTGTTTTGCCTCTAAAAGGTGGGCATCAAGGTTGTTGTACTTTTTGAGAAGCTCTCTGGCAAAGAAGTATTGTTTTAACAACTCAGGATCTCGCGAGTCATAATCCTTTCCCTGTAACATTTTTTCCCTCTCGGTCATTTTGGTTATATTTTTTGGCCCTTCTTTACCTATAATTTCACTCAATTTATAAAATCTTTTTCTCCAAACTGTAACAATCGGTAAATTGACTCATCTTTATACAAACCAATCACTTTTTGAGCCAAAGTAAGGTACATATTGATGATTTATTACAATCGTGCAAGGAAGGTAAGCAAAGTGCACAAATGGAAGTTTACAATCGGTACTACAAAGCGATGTACAATACAGCTTTGCGAATTGTAAAACATAGTGCGGAAGCCGAAGACGTTATGCAGGAATCGTTTTTGAACGCGTTTACGAAACTGGATACTTTTAGAGGTGAGGTTACTTTTGGCGCATGGCTAAAAAGAATTGTAGTAAACAAAAGTATTTACCATTACAAAAAGCAACGTAAAAAAAATGAAGTTGCACTGGATGATTTAATGTACAAGGTCGAAGATAATGACGGAATTGCTTCGGATCATGTGTTTGCTGAACAAAAGGCTCAAAAAGTAATGGAAACCATGAAACGCTTAAAAGATAATTACAGAATTTCTTTGACCTTACATTTGATCGAAGGGTATGATTATGAAGAAATTAGTTCTATTATGGATATAAGCTATGCCAATTGTAGAACTACTATTTCCAGGGCGAAAGAAAGTCTTAGAAAACAATTATTAATTGAAAACTGATGGAAAAAGAAAATTTAGAAGATCTGTTCAAAAACCTTCAGGGCCAATTTGATACAGAGGAACCGGTAACAGGTCACCAAGAAAGGTTTTTTGCAAAACTTAATAGTAACAGCGACAAAACTGTTTCTTTAAGCAAAACGCATTTTAATTGGTGGAAACCTTTGTCCATTGCCGCATCTTTGGCGCTCTTGGTCGCATTGGTGTACGGGCAATTGGACTTAAACCCAAGTTTGGAAGAACAAGTGGCAGACATTTCACCTGAAGTAGCAAATACCCAATTTTACTTTGCCAGTTTAATCGAGCAGCAAGTGAAAGAATTGGAGGCAGAAGAAAGCCCCGAAACAAAAAAAATCATTTCCGACACCATGGACCAGCTTAAAAAACTGGAGCGAGATTATAAAATTTTAGAAAACGAATTGTTGGAAGGTGGCAATAGTAAACTAATCCTTAGTGCCATGATTACCAATTTTCAAACAAGGATCGACTTATTGAACGATGTCTTGAATCAAATCGAAACCATAAAGAATTTAAAAAAATACGATGATGAAAACTTTACTATTTAAATACAGCATACTATTATTTTTATTTTGCCCTATGATTATTTTAGCGGACAATGGGGGCAAACTAAATGGCAAGTATACCAAGGAAAAAACCATTAAAAAGGAGTTTAATGTAAATTCTGATGCCCTTTTGAAAGTGGACAACAGCTATGGTAATTTGAACATTACTTCATGGAACGAAAATAGGATAATGATCGAGGTCCATATTAAGACCAATGGCAACAACGAGGAAAAAGTACAGCAAAAACTGGATGAAATTTCAGTAAATTTTGATGCAAGCAGCTCTATTGTATCCGCAGAAACGGAATTTAACGACCACAAAAGTGGTTGGGGATGGAATTGGGGCAAGAACAACAATGTCAACATGCAAATCAACTATACTATCAAACTTCCCGTTAAAAACAGTGTAAACCTGGATAACGACTATGGATCCATCATTTTGGACCGTATTGACGGACATGCCAAAATAAGTTGCGACTATGGAAGGCTAGAAATTGGGGAACTGATGGGCAGAAACAACCAGTTGAACTTTGACTACACCTCAAACTCTACCATAGAATTTATGAACAGTGGTGAAATTAGGGCAGATTATTCCGGTTTCACTGTGGAAAAAGCAGGTGACCTTAAAGTAATTGCAGACTATACCAATGCCAGAATAGACCAGATGGATAATTTGGATTATAGCAGTGATTATGGAAAAATGGAAATTGGAAGTGTTAAAAATATAAATGGAAATGGCGACTATATTACCATAAAAATGGGAAGCGTTCATGGCAATGTAGATATTTCATCGGACTACGGATCAATAAGGATAGATGAACTGGCCGAGGATGCCGGAGACGTTGATATCAGAACAGATTATACTGGTGTCAAAATTGGATATAGTCCCAATTATCATTTCGACTTCAATATTACTACAAGCTACGCTGGAGTAAGTGGCAAGGATGATTTTGTAGTCAACATAAGTACTGAAAAATCTTCATCAAAACACTACGAAGGGTATTATGGAAGCCAAGGCAGCGGAAATATGGTTACCTTGAACAGTGATTACGGAGGTATAAGTTTTACTAAAAATTAATATCAATCAAAACCTGAACAGTGTTCAGCTTAAAATCAATTAAAAAATGAAAAAAATCACAACACTAGCCATCGTTTTGGCCATGACAGTTTCATGCTCCGCTCAATGGGGTAAAAGAATAAAAGGAAATGGAGATGAAGTAACTATCAACAGAACAACAGAGGACTATGATGCCATAGGGGTATCCGGTTGGTTCGATGTTATTCTTGTAGATGGAAACGAAGGAAAATTAACGTTAACAGGAGAATCCAACTTGTTGGAATACATAATTACGGAGGTGAGAAATGGAAAATTGGAAATCAAGACAGAAAGAGGTGTTAACCTAAAACCATCCTCTTGGAACAATGGTATTACTATAACCGTTCCCGTTGAAAGTGTAGATGCCATAGCACTGTCCGGTTCAGGGGATATTGTGGGCAAGACCACAATAAAAACGGATAAATTGGATACGGCCATGTCCGGTTCCGGGGACATTACCTTGGATGTGGACAGCGACTCCGTTAGTGCAAGTATGTCTGGATCCGGGGATATTACATTGAGCGGCAGCACGAAAGATTTTGATGCTACCATATCGGGTAGCGGAGATATAAAGGCGTTCGATTTGGAAGCAGACAATGTAGATGCCACCGTTTCCGGTTCAGCAGACATTAAAGTTACGGCCAACAAAATGCTAAAAGCAAGAGTATCCGGTTCTGGGGATATTTCCTACAAGGGCAATCCGGAAAAAGTGGACACCAAAAGCTCCGGTTCCGGTGACATTTCAAAATATTAAAATCAGAAAAACGAACAATCAACTACTGGAAGGCCCCTTATTAAAGGGGCTTTTTTAATGGCCTTACCCTAGTCAGCAGCAACATTCCCACTAGAAAGAAGATTCCCAAAAAAATTATGGCACTTCTCATGCTTCCGGTGAACTGGGCAATGAATCCATACAGAAATGTTCCAATGATTATTCCTATTTTTTCGGCAACATCATAGAAACTGAAAAACGAAGTGGTATCCTTGGTTTCGGGTATGAATTTGGAATACGTGGAACGCGATAAGGCTTGGATACCACCCATGACCAATCCTACACATCCGGCAGCGATATAAAAATCGGTCGGCGTAATCAAAAAATAGGCATAGATACAAATGACCACCCATAATGCATTTATCACTATGAGTGTTTTGATATTCCCGAAATTTTTGGAGGCCCAAGCTGTAACCGAAGCCCCAAAAATGGCTACGATTTGAATGACTAGGATACTAATGATTAAACCTGTAGTTCGTTCTGAATCCGAGCCCCATCCTATTTCTTCCTCGCCAAAATAAGTAGCAATGAGCATTACCGTCTGTACCGCCATACTATAAACGAAGAATGCGCCTAAATACCTTTTTAACCGGGTTTGGTTTCCTAACTGGTGCCAAACCATTTTTAGTTCATTAAATCCGTTCAAAATAACATTTGTTCGTACACCTTCCCTTTTGTTTCCCTTAGGGAGATAGTAAAAACTATATTGAGCAAAAACTATCCACCATATTCCAACGGACACGAATGAATATTTCATCGCCTTTATTTCAGCTACCCCATTAACATCCGTAGTAATACCAAATAGCTCAGGTTTCATTACCATGGCCAAATTCACCAATAACAGCAATACACTACCAATATACCCTAAAGAGAAACCTTTTGCGCTTACGGCATCTTGTTGCTCCGGATATGCCACATCTGGCAGATATGAGTTGTTGATGGCAAAACTTACCCAGAAACCCACAAGACCAAAAAAATAACATAGTAGCCCGAAATATATATTTTCAAGTGAAAACCAGTTTAAACCGATACAGGACAATCCTCCAAGATAGCAAAAGAACTGCATGAAGATTTTTTTGTTCCCTAGATAATCAGCTATTCCTGAAATTAATGGAGTGATAATGGCAATAAATACGAAAGCAAGGGATGTTGTATAACTAATAAGTGGGGCCCTTGCAATTTCTCCCCCAAAAACAGTCACTTTTTCAATTTCCGCCACCCTGAAAAGTGCCCCATAAAATATGGGGAAAACCGCGGACGAGATTACCAAGCTATAAACCGAATTGGCCCAATCATAGAACGCCCAAGCGTTCAATAGCTTTTTACTTCCCTTTAAAACCAATATTCTTGCCATCCAAAAAAATAAAAGCCGTTCGTTGGAACGGCCTCAATATACAATAAATTGTGATGATCTATTTAAAACTTGTCACCCCAAATTTGGCAGCTTCGGCCGCTGCTTCAGGTGCCCAAGCCGTTAAGTTGTTTATCCTAGTGTCATTGGACGGGTGTGTACTCATAAATTCTGGTGGTGCCTGCCCTCCACTTTGGGCCTTCATTCTTTTCCAAAGTTCAGCCGCTTCGTAAGGGTCATATCCAGCAATGGCCATTATCTGTAGCCCAATACGATCTGCTTCCGTCTCATGGCTTCGGCTAAAAGGTAACATAACCCCTAACTGGGAACCAACACCATAAGCTTGGTTAAACATATTTCTTTTTTCTGGGTCTTGAATGGCTATATTTCCAGCTACGGCGCCAATTTGTTGCAAAGTTCCTGCGCTCATCCTTTGTGCACCATGATCGGCCAAGGCATGGGCAACCTCGTGTCCCATTACTACAGCTACACCTGTTTCGCCTTGACAAATGGGAAGAATACCCGTATAGAATACAATTTTTCCACCTGGCATACACCAAGCGTTCACTGTTTCGTCCTTTACCAAATTGTACTCCCACTTGTAGTCATTTAAATAGCCAGGATATCCATTAGCAGCCAACCAACGTTCTGCAGCCGATGAGATTCTTTGCCCTACCCTAGTTATCATATGGGCTTCGGATGTTCCTTCAACAACCTTATTTTCTCCCAAAAATTGATCGTATTGGGCAAAGGCCATTGGAAAAATTTGACTATTTGGATAAAAATTCAATGTTTTTTGCCCGGTAAACGGGTTCACCTTACAAGCTGAAACCGCTAAAAAAAGGGTCAATATTAATACTATTCTTTTCATGGTTCTAGTGTTTTACTCTATCATCGAAAATTACAAAATTTTTATTTTGAGGTTATGTGCAAAAGCGTAAAGTTTTTGTCTATCAACATTGAATTCTCCTTGATTGAATCCATTGACTTCAAATCTACTTCCTCATTATCCACATGAACCTTTCCAATCTTAAACGGTAATCCATAAAAGTTGAATTTTAGTTTTTCATAACTAGTTACAAAGCTACCATCCTTGAATTGCTGTATGGTCAAGGATTTCTCCTTTCCTGTCAATTTAAAATTTCGAAGCGAATACCTGCCCTTTTTATAGTCGAAACCATCCTGTGCATCCTCATATACCTCCGATGTCTCAATACCCAACTTAAAATAGGTATCCAATATGAGTTCCTTTATCACCATTTGCCCTACATACTGTTGTACGGGATATTTTGGTATGACCGAACCTGCTTTTACATAAATGGGTATTTTATCCAACTCAGCGGTTACCCAACGTTCCTTACCTCCATTCAGAGTTTCCTGAGTCCAAAAATCATACCACTTCCCTTTTGGGAAATACATTCTCCTACCTTGGGCATTTGGTTCTTGTATGGGACACACCAATATTTGATTTCCAAAAATAAACTCGTCCGTTCTAAAATGCGTTTGGGTATCCTCCTGATCATAATAGACAAGTGGCTTCAACATAGGAACATGATCCTTGCTGTACTTATAGAACATGGTATATAGGTAGGGCAATAACTGATAGCGTATTTCCACGAATTTTCTAACGATATCCGTAATATCCGACCCAAATGACCAAGGTTCTTGATCTCCATGGTCGCCACTGGAATGAACCCTACAGAACGGATGGAACACACCCAGTTGAATCCATCTTGCAAAAAGTTCGCCGTTGGGTTGCTCTGCAAACCCCCCTATATCCGACCCCACGAAGGAATAACCACTCATACACATTCGTTGCACTTGAACGTTGGCAATCCATAGATGCTCCCAAGTGGCAACATTATCCCCCGTCCATGTGGAAGAATATCTTTGGGTCCCTGCAAATGCAGCTCGAGTAATTACAAAAGGTCTTTTAGGATATACATACTTCTTAACACCTTCATAAGTCGCACGAACCATTTGCATGCCATAGACGTTGTGGGCCTTTCTGTGGGTACAGGGATGTCCGTCGTAATTGTGTCTCGTATCCAGAGGAGCTGTTTTGCTAGGCACCTCCATAACGGCAGGCTCGTTCATGTCGTTCCAAACAGCATGTACACCGATGTCCGACATAAATTCCTTGTATAGCTCCGCCCACCATTCGCGTACCTCGGGATTTGTAAAATCAGGAAAATTACATTCTCCCGGCCAAACTTTCCCGTGCATCAATGGACCATCCCCACGTTTACAAAAGTAGTCGTTCTCCAAAGCCTCCTTATAAATCCAGTAATCCCTATCAATTTTGATACCCGGGTCGATCATTACCACCGTCTTGAAGCCATCCTCCTCTAATTCGGAGATCATTTTTTTTGGATTAGGAAAATGGTTTTTATCCCAAGTAAAACAGCGGAAACCATCCATATAATCAATATCCAGATAAATGGCATCACATGGTATTTTATTTTCCCTGAATAGCGCTGTAATTTCTTTAACATTACTCTCTGGATAATAGCTCCATTTGGATTGATGAAAGCCCAATGCCCAAAGAGGTGGAAGTTCCGGGGTACCCGTTAAATTGGAATAAGCCGACACAACTGTAGACATATCCGGACCATAGAAAAAGTAATAGTTCATTTCTCCACCATCCGCCCAGAAACTTGTAACGTTCCTGCGCTCATGGGCAAAATCGAAATGGGTCTTAAAACTATTGTCAAAGAAAATGCCATAGGCTTTTCCTTTATTTAGTCCTATAAAAAAAGGAATCGCCTTATAAAGTGGATCTTGGTCCTTACCATAGGCATAGGAATCCGTTACCCAATTCTCGACCCTTTTACCCTTTAAATTGCTATGTGTGGATTTGTCTCCCATACCATAGAAACTCTCACCAGTCTGAGTCATTTTACTCATTTTAACCGTATTACCACCATACTCATAATTTTCCTCCCAATGGAAGCCCGCCTCGTCCTCGTTGATAATATTGCCTTCCAGATCGGAAATCTGGGTGCGCAGGGTCATTTTATCTACCAAAAGTTGTAATCTGGCCGTTTTAATGAGATATTCAGTTTCGTTCTCGGTTACGTCCAGTATACTATACCCCAAGGATGCCTCCTCGTCAATGGCATAAGAAAAATCCGGTTCAAAGACATAGTTAGTGGCATACCTAAAACGAATTACACTTCCTCGTAGAATGGTAACCTGTAGAATTACACCGTTTTCCGAAGTAAAATATAGTTTATCGTTGTCTTGTTTGAATTCGACAATGTGATTGGGATACAAATTTCCTTTATATTCCAGCTCCGTATTTGTAATCATATCATTTTGGTTATTGATATCCGCAAAAGAAGAACAATAAAGGATAATTATAAAACATTATCCTAAAATAAACTTATATGGCAAGTGCCAATTTTTTGCTACTTGATAATGACCACCCCTAAAGGTGGAATGGTTATCTCGATGGATTTTTTATGCCCGTGCCAAGGTTTGGTAGAACTCTTTATATTTGGATTTGTTCTACCCGTTCCACCATATCTAACATCATCACTATTTAAAACTTCCTTTAATTTCCCTTTTTTTGGTATCCCTATTCTGTAGTTCTCCCTAACCACCGGAGTGAAGTTACAAGCAACTATAACGTCGTTCTTGGTATCATGACCTTTTCTTATGTAGGTAAGTACAGAATTTTCATGGTCGCCATAGTCAATCCATTGGAAACCTTCCGGGCTAAATTGCTTTTCATACAGGGCGGGAGAATTCTTGTACAATGCATTCAAATCCTTTACAAATTGCTGCACTCCTGTATGTACCTCATATTGCAGGAGATGCCAATCCAAACTATTTTGAAAATTCCATTCAGAGGTTTGGCCAAATTCCCCTCCCATGAACATTAATTTGGTGCCTGGGTGGGTAAACATATAACCAAATAACAACCTCAGGTTCGCAAACCGTTGCCATTCGTCACCCGGCATCCGGTACACCAAGGATTGCTTGCCATATACTACCTCATCATGGGAAAACGGCAACATGAAATTCTCGGTAAACGCATAGGTCATACTAAATGTCAAATCGTTTTGATGGTGTTTTCTGTAAATAGGCTCTTTCTTAAAATATTCCAAGGTATCGTGCATCCATCCCATCATCCATTTCATGCCAAACCCCAAACCTCCGTATTCAACGGGTCTGGAGACACCGGAAAATGCAGTGGACTCTTCGGCAATGGTCTGTACCGCTCCATTAAAACTAGCGTTGACCTCTTGGTTCAGTTCCCTTATAAAGGACATGGCCTCCAGGTTCTCGTTATTACCGTACATATTAGGCTCCCATTCGCCATCTTCCCTAGAGTAATCCAAGTACAACATAGAAGCGACAGCGTCTACCCTTAATCCATCTGCATGGAACTGTTCCAGCCAAAAAAGTGCATTACTGATTAAAAAAGCCCTTACTTCGTTTCTACCGTAATTGAATATCAAGCTTTTCCAATCTGGATGATATCCTTTTCTCCTATCAGGATGTTCGTATAAATGTGACCCATCAAAAAAACCGAGACCGTGGGCATCCTCTGGAAAATGGGATGGCACCCAATCCAAAATGACCCCAATGTCGTTCTGATGAAATGTATCCACCAATAATTTAAATTCCTCTGGTGTTCCAAAACGGGATGTTGGTGCAAAATAGCCTGTTAATTGATATCCCCAAGAAGGATCATAGGGGTATTCCATAATAGGCATAAACTCTACATGGGTGTATCCCATTTCTTTCACATAGGAGACCAGTTCATCTGCCAATTCCTTGTAAGTTAGAACGTTGTTTCCAGGGTTTCTTTTCCATGAGCCTATATGAACCTCATAAACTGAATAAGGCCTATCCAAACCATTCTTATCCTTTCTGTAATCCATCCAATCGGTATCCTTCCACTCATAGTCGGCAGACCATACAACAGAAGCCGTTTTGGGAGGATGCTCGCACAAGCGTGCAAAGGGATCGGCCTTTTCCGTCCAAATATCATTATTATGGGATTGTATTTTATACTTATATTTTTCGCCCTTGCCTATTTGTGGAATAAAGCCTTCCCAAATTCCACTGGCGTCCCATCTTACATTTAACTTGTGGTCATTAGAATTCCAACCATTAAAATCGCCGACAACCGATACGGATTTAGCCGATGGTGCCCATACCGCAAAATAGGTCCCTTTTTTTCCGTCCACTTCAATGATATGGGAACCCAATTTATCATATAAACGATAATGTTTGCCACCTTTAAAAAGATCGATATCAAAATCCGTGAATAATGAATGAGGAATAACTTTAGACATATTTAGTTTTTGGTAACCGTAAATCTAAACAACTTTAAGGGAACAACCGCCCAAAATCAATTTCAGATTTTTAGGATATATTTCCTAAAATACTAAAATTGGAACGCTTTTTGAATAACTTGATTAAAATTAATTGTGATAAACCATAAAATCTTTATATCATGAAAAAAATATCTATTCTTTTAATAAGTTTTGTTATGGCCATCTTTTTTATATCCTGTGAAGGCCCACAGGGACCTCCAGGTTTTGACGGTTTGGATGGACGGGATGGTATCGATGGTGAGGACGGTGTTAACATATTGGGTAAAGTCGTTGATATTCAGGGAACATTTGATGCAGGAAATGATTATTCCATATTTTATGAATTTCCCCAAACCATTGAAGTTTTTGAAACCGATGTCGTTTTGGTATATCTCTTATGGGACCAGACAGAAGATGGTAATGGCGATCCTGTAGATATTTGGAGGTTGATGCCTCAAACTAGAATCATAGACCAAGGACTTCTTCAATACAATTTTGATTATACCTTTTTTGATGTAAGCATTTTCTTGGAGGCAGATTTTGATATGGGCACCCTACTTCCTGCGGACACAGACGACCAAGTATTCAGAATTGCCATATTACCTGCAGAGGAAGCACAAACCGGCAAATTGGATGTAACAAACATAAATTCGGTAATGAACAGACTTGGGGTTACGGAGAATGATGTACAAAAAGTGATCTTAAAGTAATTTTACATTGATAAAAATGTACAAACCCCGATTAATCGGGGTTTTTTATTTAAATCCATTTAGAAAACCTTAACTAAAAGTTCTACGTATCTAAGTTAAATTTGAAAGGTTTCCAAACATTTAACGACACATCAAAAAAACACTCATGAAAATTTCTGTTCTAATAATAGTTTTGACACTTTTTGTCAGTTGTAAAGGTGTTTCCCAAGAAAAAGAAATGGCTTCCGGCCAAAATAATGATAATCCCAAGGAATTCGAAGTTCAAAAAACAGAGGCGGAATGGAAAGCGGAACTGACCGATGCCGAATTCTATGTCCTTAGAAAAGCCGCTACCGAAAATCCTTTTACCAGTGAACTTTTGGACAATAAGAAAAAAGGAACCTACGTCTGTGCGGCATGTGGAACCCCACTTTTTAAAAGTGAGACCAAATTTGATTCAGGGACAGGATGGCCAAGTTTCTATCAGGAAATTGAAGGAAATGTTGGCTACGACGTGGATTACAAAATTGGCTACAAAAGAACAGAAGAACATTGTGCTACCTGTGGTGGGCATTTAGGTCACGTTTTTGAGGATGGTCCTGCACCTACCGGTTTAAGGCATTGCATCAACGGAGTAGCTTTGGATTTTGTAGAAGATAAGTAGTTTGGAACAGCAAATCATTTCCTTAATTATATTGGATTCGATATTACTTACACACTATTATTCTCACAATAGCTCCTAATTTTATAAAACTTATCTGCCTCGGATAAATTTCCGATTTGGTTTTGTATTTTTGCCCCTCGAATTTCAACCACAAAAAGAATTAAATATGAGCACTTTCGATGTTATTGTTTTGGGTAGTGGACCTGGAGGTTATGTTACTGCTATTAGAGCTTCTCAGTTAGGTTTTAAAACCGCTATAATTGAAAAGGAGAGTTTAGGTGGTGTCTGCCTTAATTGGGGATGTATCCCAACCAAAGCATTGTTAAAGTCCGCCCAGGTATTCGAGTATTTACAACATGCAGGGGATTATGGTTTAATGGCCGAAGGTGTGGACAAGGATTTTAGTGCCGTTGTTGAAAGAAGTAGAAATGTGGCCGACGGCATGAGCAAAGGTGTTCAATTCTTGATGAAAAAAAACAAGATTGAGGTCATAAAGGGCTACGGAACCTTAAAATCCGGAAAGAAAATTTCTGTAAAAGGGGAAGACGGCAAGGAAACGGAGTATAGTGGAGAGCATATTATTATTGCGACCGGTGCCCGAAGCAGGGAATTACCAAGTCTACCCCAGGACGGTAAAAAAATAATTGGTTACAGGGAAGCCATGACACTTCCGGAGCAACCTAAAAAAATGATTGTAGTAGGCAGTGGTGCCATAGGTATTGAATTTGCCTATTTCTATAATTCTATGGGTACTGAGGTAACCGTAGTGGAATATTTGCCCAACATCGTTCCCGTAGAAGATGAGGATGTATCCAAGCAATTGGAGCGCAGCTTTAAAAAGGCGGGAGTTAAAATTATGACGTCCGCAGAAGTAACCTCAGTAGATACTTCCGGTGAGGGTGTAAAGGCCACTGTAAAAACTGCTAAAGGAGAACAGGTCTTGGAAGCTGATATTGTTTTATCCGCCGTTGGTATAAAGACCAATATTGAAAATATAGGTCTTGAGGATGTTGGTATTGCTACCGATAGGGACAAGATTTTGGTGAACGATTACTATCAAACAAATATTCCTGGATACTATGCTATTGGGGACGTGACTCCTGGTCAAGCATTGGCCCATGTGGCATCTGCTGAAGGTATTCTTTGCGTGGAAAAAATAGCCGGCATGCATGTTGAGCCATTGGATTACGGAAATATTCCAGGATGTACTTATTGTTCCCCAGAGATTGCTTCAGTCGGCCTCACAGAGAAACAAGCAAAAGAAAAAGGTTTGGACATTAAAGTTGGTAAATTTCCTTTTTCCGCTAGTGGAAAAGCAAAGGCATCCGGTGCTTCAGATGGTTTTGTGAAAGTAATTTTTGATGCTAAATACGGTGAATGGTTAGGTTGCCACATGATTGGTGCCGGGGTTACCGATATGATTGCAGAGGCCGTTGTAGCAAGAAAGCTTGAAACTACAGGTCATGAAGTGCTTAAAGCGGTACACCCGCATCCAACGATGAGCGAGGCAGTAATGGAAGCCGTTGCAGATGCTTACGACGAAGTAATTCACCTATAAAAGATTTAATAAATCAACTGGGCAAAGCAGTCAATAACCTGCTTTGCCCTTACTTTATAACGATACATGCTAAAAGCCTTTAGAGTAACCGCAATTTTAGAAGGGATATCCTATTTAGCATTATTTGGGGTTACCATGCCGCTAAAATATTGGGCGGAAATTCCGGAACCCAACAAATGGGTGGGCTATGCCCACGGGTTTTTATTCATCGCTTTTATTCTCTTGGCTATCATAGTGTGCTACCAGAAAAAATGGGGTTTTAAGCGTTTGGCCATTTTTGGAGTAGCGTCCCTTCTTCCCTTTGCCACCTTTTACATAGAAGAAAAATACTTAAGGTAGATTTCCTTCCTGCATTACCAATTTGTAGATTTTACCATCAAAACTGCAGATGTAGATTTCGTTGTCCTGATCGGTTCCAAAAGAGGATATATTCAAACCTGTTTCGAACAACAATTTGCTAGTGACCGCAGTACCAGACACATTATCCAAGGCCCATATCCTACCGGAGATAAAATCCCCAAAAATATAATAACCGTTGAGTTCCGGGATTAAGCTACCCCTGTAAACATATCCCCCAGTAACCGATTTATCATTATTGCCATGACCATACTCAAAAACCGGAGCTATGGTCCCATTGTCATCACAATCTTGGGCATTATAACATGAAGTACCTTCCAGGATGTTCCAACCATAATTACCACCCGATGCTATGATATTAACTTCTTCCTTTTCGCCTTGACCTACATCACCGGTCCACAAATTCCCGTTTTGGGAATCAAAAGAAAACCTCCAGGGATTTCTTAGTCCATAGGCATAGATTTCCGGTCTGGCATTATCCATTTCCACAAAGGGGTTGTCATTTGGAATGGCATAATTCAAACCAGTTTCGGTATTATTTACATCCACTCGCAATATAGCTCCTAATAAGTTCTCAAGATTTTGGGCATTGCCGTCAGGATCACCACCTGATCCACCATCGCCCATAGCAATATATAGGTAGCCGTCCGGACCAAAGGCCAATTGTCCTCCATTATGATTCGTGTACGGCTGTGGAACACGCAATAAAACCAATTCACTATTTGGGTCGGCAACATTACTCTCGCCATCCATTGTTTTAAAACGGGAGATTACACTAAGGTCATTCGTTGGAGTATAACAAACAAAAAAATAACCATTTTCATCAAAATCTGGGTGAAATGCCAGACCCAATAATCCTAGTTCATCGGAACTTGCAACGTTTCCACTAATATCCAGGAAAGTACTGGATTCTGAGACGTCACTATTGTTTTCAAAAACCTTAATGGCCCCACCCTGCTCTACTACAAAAATCCGGTTAGTACCGTCACTGGGACTTTGCAAGTCCAAGGGTCGGGAAAAGGTTAGGTTGGGAAAGGCGTTTATGACCTCAATACTATCGTCCGTAATTGGTTTTAGATTTATATCATCAGAATTACTACAGGACGAAAAAAACAATATTAAAACAAGGAATAAAATTGAAATGGGTTTGTTCATAGCATAAAATTTTATTTATCTACGAAAAACAAGGGGCTCTTGGATCTATCCGAATAATTTCCTTTTATAAAAAACTGCGGATAGCCAAGTCGTAACTCTGTAATCCAAAACCAAGGATTACCCCTTTTGCACCAGGAGAAATGTAGGACACATGCCGATAATCCTCTCGGCCAAATGTATTGGAAATATGAACTTCAACAACTGGGGTGTTTATCGCCTTCACGGCGTCTCCCAATCCGACCGAGGTATGGGTATAGGCGGCTGCATTTAATACGATACCATCGTACTCAAAACCCACCTCCTGTAGTTTGGTAATTAGTTCACCTTCGATATTGGATTGAAAATATTCCAGTTCCACATCTTTAAATCGAAATTGAAGTTCTGAAAAGTAGTCCCCAAAGGTTTTGTGACCGTATACTTCCGGTTCCCTTTTTCCCAAAAGGTTTAGATTGGGCCCGTTGATTATGATGATTTTCATGAACTAAAAGTACTAATTATTTGCACAAAAAAAGTGGTATCCATGGATACCACCTTAACATTATTATTTGGAATCTTTCTAGAACAGAAACAAATATCCCAATAGAACACTACCAAAAGTTATGTCATCATTAACGGCCATATAGGAAATATTCAATTCTGAAGAACCTCCGCTTAAATCGATACCTATGGACGGCCTATAATACAATCCACCTTTATTGCCTTCATTTATGCCGATTGCATAGCCTACATCCCCTCCAAATTTAAACCCTGAAGTAGGATAGATTCGTACCGAGGCCCCTACAGGGATAAACTGTATATTATCAAATTCCGTTTCTACCGAAACACTCCCGGAAGAAATGGTCTGTTTTTCTCCAAAGGCATTCATAAAGCCCGTAGTAAGACCCAAATCTATTTCCTTGGAAATACCCCAATGGTGATAGATATCCAAACCTAAATTTAAACTATAAGCCTCGGAATAGTCGCCTACTACAATACCTCCGACCAATCCGGCCCTGAAATTTGTACGGTCTACATATTGAGAAGTACCATAGAACCCTATTCCAACAATAAATAAAAATGTCACTAAACTTTTCATGGTTGTTGTTTATTACACAGTAAACATAATGTGATTTTAACAACTGGCTAATTTTAAGTTGTAACCTATTGATTATTGGTTGTAAAAAATAGGATACTTAAGGTTATATGGTAGTCCACCTATGAATAAATTAACCTATTTCCCTTTTTTAAAACAAAAAAGGCGAAAGAGTTTCTTTCGCCCTTTAAGATCTATTAAGTTCTTATAGAAAGTAGATGGCCGAAACGGAGAATACCCTGTTTTTGGAATTCACATCTTCAATTACGTTTATAAAACCAGCAGAGTATCTTGCCTGAAAATAAAAATTTTCATCCAATCTATATCCCGCTCCAATACCCAAACCTAGGTCAACCCCATTGGTAGCATCGAAACTTGCACCTGTACCGGAAATATTACGGTCTACATTATTTGACAACAATAAGCCTATATAAGGCCCGGCCTCAACATAAAGTTCATCCCAGACATTATACTTGGCCATTACCGGAACGTTCAAATACCAAAAATTCAAATCATCCTGAAAAAACCCTCCACTACCTTGATATGAAATTAAAGCCTCTGGCTGAATAATAAGTTCTTCACTGAAGGGTATTTCCAAAACTCCCCCAACATGAAAACCTGCTTTTGCGTCATAACTTAAATTAGCATCTCCACCCAAAGACGACACGTTAAATCCTGCTTTAGCTCCAAAGCGCATATCGTCCTGAGCTATTATTGAATAACATCCCATAATCACTAAGGACACCATCAGTACTACTTTTTTCATTTTTATAATGTTTAAGATTGATTTTTCAAAGATAAGAATCTTTCATATTCCCTATTAATTCAAAAAAAATCAAATAATCTCCATAGAAAACAAACCCTAGGATAATAGGATAAAATGTATCTTTAAATATGAAATGGGAACATGCCTTAAGGGACTATGAACATTATTTAAAATTAGAACGTGGGTTGGCCAAAAATTCCATAAACAATTACAAATGGGATGTTGAAAAATTGATAAACTACCTTTCCAACCATCAAATAGAAGACTCTCCCGTAAATATTTCCAAAGAAATAGTTCAACAATTTATATATGAGGTTGCGAAAGTCGTAAACCCCCGTTCACAAGCTAGAATAATATCAGGGCTAAAAAGTTTTTTTAATTATCTGGTTTTTGAGGATTACAGAGCCGATAATCCATTGGACTTAATCGAAGCTCCAAAAATTGGGCGCAAACTACCCGATACGCTTTCCGAGGAAGACATAAACAAACTAATCGAAAATATAGACTTAAGCAAACCGGAAGGTGAACGCAATAGGGCTATGTTGGAAACCTTATATGGTTGTGGACTGCGTGTATCAGAACTTATTGGTTTAAAGCTATCCGACCTCTTTTTTGATGAAGATTTCATTAAAGTAACCGGGAAGGGAGACAAACAAAGGTTTGTTCCTATCAGTGAGGTAAATAAAAAGTACATAAACATCTACAGAAAGGAAATACGAGTACACCAGAACATTCAAAAAGGCTTTGAGGACACTCTTTTTCTAAACAGAAGGGGTAGGCAATTAACAAGGGCCATGGTGTTTACCATTGTTAAAAACCTTGGTGACAAAATAGGCCTGAAGAAAAATATTAGTCCGCATACGTTCCGCCATTCCTTTGCAACCCATTTATTGGAAAATGGTGCCGATCTTAGGGCTATCCAACAAATGCTGGGACATGAGAGCATTACCACAACAGAGGTCTATATGCACGTTGACAGAACCCATCTGGCAGAAGTTCTGAATAAATTCCATCCAAGAAAATAATCAAAATTTGATTTTCCCCTTAAGCGTATATACTTGGGGCATGGGTATTAAGGGTTCCCCATAGGCTCCTATGGGAGCGTTATTTATTTGGAAATTACTCTGGGCCTCCATGGTAAAGTTTTTATTGACTTCATACCCAAAACCAGAAATAATACCGATCCTTGGCTGCGTAGGTTTCATAATTTTCAAATCTGGATATTTATGGGTTCCGATATCATGCTCAATACCTGAAAATAAATACCAATTATCGTCCAAGTATTTTTTTAACTGAATATTGGTTCTGATACGGTCGGATAAAATATAGGTATCATAAAAAGTATTGAGCTCTGCCCTTATGGTATTTGTAATGGGATATTTCAAATGAAAGGAACTGTGCTGTTCTCCTCCAAAGAAAATAGGATACCCAAAAGATTCCAGTTGTAGGCCTTCATTTGGTCTAGGTTCCCCTCCCAATCCAGTATTTTGAGAAAATGCCGTAGCGTATAGGAAAAAAAGTATGCATGTGTAACGTAGCTCCATAAGCCTATACCTTTTCTATAAAGAAAAGATAAAATGATATTCCATGGTCTATGCTTATGAAAAATTTAACGAAGGATATCGCCGAATCAATCCCTAAACTGATCGTAATTCCTTTTAAAAGGTCTGATAATCAGACGCGCCTCGCGATCAAATCGGATATAATTGTAGACCCAATTCACAAATACCACTACCCTATTTCTAAAGCCTATCAAAAAGAAAAGATGAATGAACATCCATACAAACCAAGCAAACACACCTTGAAAACGTATATTTTTTAAATCGCAAACGGCTTTATTTCTTCCAACTGTGGCCATACTGCCTTTATCCTTATAAATAAAAGGTTCAAGGGGTTTTCCATTAACCAACCTTATTAAGTTGTCCCCTAATTTACGTCCCTGTTGCATGGCCGGCTGTGCCATCATGGGGTGACCTCTGGGCGCATCTTTACTTTGCATACAGGCAATATCGCCAATGGCAAAAATCTCTGGAAAACCAATTACTTGGTTGAATTCGTTTACGGACAGCCTATTGCCCCCTGCAATTAGCTCTTTGGCATCCAATCCTTTAATGGTGGCCCCCTTAACACCGGCCGCCCAAATAAGTGTAGCAGTCTCAAAAGTCAAATCGGTCTGGGTTCGTACCGTTTTGCCATCATAACCTGTTACCCTTACATTTTTCCAGACCTGCACACCTAAATCCTCTAAAAATTTTTCAGCTTTTTCAGACGCTTGTTCGCTCATGGCATCCAAAAGTCTGTCCCTACCCTGTACAATATTTATTTGTGCCCTTCGCGTATCCAGATCGGGATAGTCTTTAGGTAATATACCTTTTTTAATTTCGGCCAAAGCCCCCGCCAATTCCACTCCAGTAGGTCCGCCCCCAACAATTACAAAGTTCATCAGGGCATCCCGTTCATGATATTCATCTGTCAACAATGCCTGCTCAAAATTCTCCAAAATAAGACTTCTAAGATTAAGGGATTGGGGAATGGACTTCATGGCCATGGCATGTTTTTCCAATTCGGTATTACCAAAGAAATTGGTCTCTGACCCCGTGGCTATCACCAAATAATCGTAAGAAAGCTCTCCAATGGAAGTTTGGAGCTGCTTCTTTTCGGGCATAATTTCAGTTACTTCGGCAAGTCTAAAAAAGAAATTTTTGTACCCTATCAGCACCTTGCGCAATGGATATGCAATGGAGTCAGGTTCCAATCCGCCTGTAGATACCTGATATAGCAATGGTTGAAACGTATGATAATTGTTTTTATCCAAAAGTACCACCTGTACTTCTTGCTTTCTTAATTTTTGAGCCAATGAAATTCCGCCGAAACCCCCACCAATGATAACAATTCTGGGATTATTGGACCTAGGTATGTTCATAAATATAAAAGTAAGCTGTAAAATTAAACAAACAGACTTCTTTCGGAAAAGAATATACCGTTTTTAGTAAATTTAAGGGCTAATTCAATAAAACATTCTAAAATGCGAAAATTCCCTTTATTGCTCATAAGTCTTTGTGCCTCTGCACTTACCTTGAGCGCCCAAAAAACAAAAAAAGACGTTTTAAAATCCTTGGATGCCAAAAGTGAAATGTACAGTGATATTTCGCAACAAATTTGGAATTTAGCCGAGATGGGCTACCAAGAACAAAAAAGTTCTGCCCTCTTGCAAAAAACCTTAGCAGACGCCGGATTTACAATTAAAAAAGGAGTTGCAGGTATTCCCACGGCCTTTATAGCAGAATACGGTAGCGGAAGCCCAGTAGTGGCTATTATGGGAGAGTACGATGCACTACCCGGACTTTCGCAAGAAGCGGTAGCGGAGAAAAAATCGGCCGGTGGTGCAGCTGGGCATGCCTGTGGACACCATTTGTTCGGTACAGCGTCTACGGCCGCGGCCATTGCCACAAAAGAATGGATGGACGCCAATAAAAAACAAGGTACAATTAGGTTCTACGGTACACCTGCCGAGGAAGGTGGCTCAGGAAAAGTGTATATGGTAAGGGAAGGTGTTTTTGATGATGTCGATATCGCCTTGCACTGGCATCCTGGTGCGCAAAATGCCGCAAATGCCGGAGCAGCCCTTGCAAACAAATCGGCTAAATTTAGATTTCATGGTTTTTCCGCTCATGCGGCTGCTGCACCAGAACAAGGTCGGTCTGCTTTAGACGGAGTAGAGGCTATGGATATGATGGTAAACATGATGCGGGAACATGTACCATCGGATGCACGAATACATTATGTTATAACTTCCGGAGGTAAAGCGCCTAACGTGGTACCCGATTTTGCAGAAGTTTATTATTATGCCCGTCATGCGAAAAGAGATGTGGTCATAGACATTTTTGATAGAATCGTAAAGGCTGCGGAAGGGGCCGCTATGGGCACTGGTACTACGGTAGACTACGAAATGATCGGAGGTACTCACGAGCTGCTACCAAACTTAACCTTACAGAAAGTGATGTATGACAATCTAACCGAAGTGGGCGGTTTTGACTACACATCCGAAGAGAAAGAATTTGCCGATAAAATTGCCAAGTCCTTAGGGAAGGAAAAAGCGGATCTCAGTATCACAAAAAACATCCAGCCCTACAAAACAGAAGGTAAACCAGGAGGTTCAACAGATGTTGGAGATGTTAGTTTTACAGTACCAACCGTGGGCATGAGTGCTGCCACTTGGGTACCGGGCACGCCTGCTCACAGTTGGCAAGCGGTAGCCGCCGGAGGCACTTCCATTGGTAAAAAAGGTATGATGGTCGCTGCCAAAACTTTAACCTTAACCGCAATTGACGTATTCTCGGATAAAAAATTGGTGGAAAACGCTAAAAAGGAGTTCAATGAGAAACGAGGTGCCGATTTTGAATATATTCCACTTCTTGGAGATAGGGAGCCAGCTTTGGATTATCGAAACTAATAGTACTAAACTAAAAAAAGTGCACGAACCATTTACGTGCACTTTTTTTATTTCATTTATTTAATTCTTTTGTAACAAAAGTGAATTCAGAGCTACTAATAACCTAACAACAACCAACCATTAGTGGATAAAGAACTGGAACATAGTTTTGTGACAGAGCTGCAGGACAATCAAAATATTGTCCACAAAGTATGTACGTTATATACAAATGATAAGGAGTCTCACAACGACCTGTTTCAGGAAATAACTATTCAATTATGGAAGGCCTACCCCAAGTTTAGGGGAGAAGCCAAGTTCAGTACTTGGATGTATAGAGTAGCACTAAATACTGCGATTACCCTTTATAGAAAATCCAAAAGAAGAATAGACACGCAGGATTATGAGTCGGTTATTTTTAAAATAAAGGCCGATGAATATGATGAAACGGAGGAACAACAATTAAAATTGATGTACAAAGCCGTGAGGCAATTGGGTGATATTGACAAGGCGCTGGTATTTATGTACCTCGAAGACAAAAACTATACGGAAATCGCAGAAACATTGGGTATTACAGAGGTAAATGCCCGTGTGAAAATGAACCGTATAAAAACAAAATTAAGAACCATTTTGAACCCCTAGGTTATGACGGATGAGTTGGACTTATTAAAAAGGGATTGGCAGAAAAAGGAAGTGGACCTGCCCAAGCTTTCCTATTCGGATATTCATAAAATGATTTGGAAGAAATCTTCTTCTATCGTTAAGTGGATTTTGACCATAAGTATTTTGGAATTCCTCCTTCCGCAATTACTTTATCTGGTCCCTTCGATGCAGGACGGGCTAGCCTTTTACGAAAACATAGGTGTGTCCAACTATCTATTGATAGCTTCAATCATCACCTATATCATAGCCATCTATTTTATCGTTCAATTTTATAAAAGGTATAAGGAAATTTCCGTTCTGGAAGATGCCAGAAGTCTCATGAAAAAAATTATCAAGACCAGAAGAACCGTTAAACACTGGATAATTTTTTCCCTCTGCAGTATGATGGTCAGCATTTTCATCATGGTTATCGGCGTTTTTCTGAGTGATAACATTGCCGAAGCGTTTCCTCATTTAAGGGAAGGATTACAAAAGATTTCACCCGAAAAGTTGAGGATGACACTAATGCTCAGTATTGGTGGTTTTGGAACCTTTCTGGTGATTTTTATGGGTGGTGTATACTTTCTCCTTTATGGTCTACTTTTAAGGAAATTGCACAAAAATTATAGGGAGTTAAAACAACTGGAATTTTAAATCAACTTGTTTTCCAACGTCTTTGTTGGTTTTCTTCCTCGTATGCTAATAGTTCCTCTTTGGAAATCACCTTCAAGAAAGAAGGATGCTGCTCAATGGCGTATTCCAGTTTTTCTATAATGGACTCGGTAGATTCATTATCATAATCGATTTCCAAAGGTTCTTTTATGACCATGGATTGTAAAATCCCTTTCTTTTTGACCCGTAGTCCCTTTTTATCAAAAGATCTTCTAAATCCATCGATTACGACTGGAACCACAACAGGTTTATACTTTTTAATAATATGGGCCGTACCTTTTCTGAGTGGTTTCCAAGGTGTGGTAGTACCTTGGGGAAAGGTAATGACCCAACCATCATTTAAAGCCTTACCGATGTTGGAAATATCGCTCATTTTCACTTGTCGGTTTACCTCCTTGCCCTCGGAACGCCAAGTTCTTTCTACGCTTATGGAACCAGCATAAGCCAAGACTTTTGTGAGCAAACTCTTTTTCATGGTTTCCGCAGCCGCTATATAATACATGTTCAATTTGGGCTGCCAGATATATCCTAAATTCTTTATGGAATCCTCCCTACCGCTCAAACTAGCATTAAATACATGGAACATGGCCACAACATCGGCAAAATAGGTTTGATGGTTACTCACAAAAAGTACATTGACATCGGGCAAACTACGAATTACTTCAGAACCCTCTATTTCCAATTTATTAAACCGCTTATACCTTTGATGAGACACAACAGCCAATATTCGAATTAGCCATTTTTTCAAAAAAAGGTTATGCCCAAAAGGGTTTTTCTTAAACAATCCCATAGTTGCTAAAATAGTAAATACTGTTTACAACACTTGTTTTAAAAGATCTTTAATCTCGCTCAACATCATTGCTGTGGCACCCCAGATAATATAATCATTTAATTTAAAGGCCGGTACGGAAATTTCCCTGGCATACGATGTATTTAATTTTTTGGTCGTTAAATTAATATCTTCTAGAAAATCGACCAAAGGAATCTCCAGAATACGGGCTACTTCTGATTCCTGTAGCTTAAAGGGTTTAGGCTTTCTATACAAACCGACAAAAGGCTTGACCTCAAAATTACTCGGAGGAATATATACCTCTGAAATAGTCCGTACAACTTCAACATCTTTGGGGTTCACGCCAACTTCCTCATAGGTTTCCCTTAACGCGGTAATTTTTAAGTTTCCATCTTCTTTTTCGGCCTTTCCACCTGGGAATGCCACTTGATTGGAATGTACACCTTCGTACGTTTTGCGTAAAATACACAAAAGCCGGGTCCTATGGTCCAACCCAGGATAAAACAAGGCCATCACAGCCGCCTTTCTTGGATTCTTCTTTATAATTTTACCTTCCTTCCATTCCCTTATACGGACCTCAGGAGCCATTTTGTAATGGGAAATTTCGCCCGGAAGCGGTAAATCCTTTATTTTTGAAATCCGTTGCTCAAAAAAGTTGAAATCCATGCGTTTAAAGACTTTCTACTATTTTTTTATATTCCTTACGGTTCCATTTGTAGGTTGCAAAGATAAGCCCCAAAAGGCTGAAACCCCATCCAAAACTGAAATAAAAGAAACCGCATCTGACTCAGTCGCAATCCAGGAAAAAGAGAAAAAGGAAGAGGAAGAGTTTGAACTCACCGAGGAGAATGCCATCGATTTTTTCTTCGACTATCAAAAAGACCTCAAAGCCAATAAGGTAAAAATGACCACAAGGTTTGGCAGCTTTGTTATTCAACTCTATGACGATGTTCCCTATCACAAGGCTAATTTCATTTATCTGACCAGAAAGGGATATTTTGACAATACCCAATTCCATAGGGTGGTCAAGGATTTTATCATTCAGGGGGGTAGTTCGGACGACAAAAGAACGGCCGACAAAAGATGGGACATTGGTAGGTATCTACTCCCTCCAGACACCAAAAAAGGTTACAGCCACCACAGGGGCACCGTTTCCATGCCCAGTAGCGAAATGGACAATCCCCACAAACTGGCTTCCCCCTATGAATTCTTTATTGTGGTCACCGATCCGGGCTCCTATCATTTGGACGGGGATTTTACTCCCTTTGGGAAAGTTATCGAGGGGATGGACGTTGTGGACGAAATCAATGCCCAACCCGTTGGCAAGGGCGACTGGCCACAGCAAAATATCTATATTACCAAGGCAGAGGTTATTGAATAGTACCTTATTTGGAGTATATGTTGGGCAAGGCTATTTTAAATTTTACCGCCAAAAGTCGCATAACTATTATGCAAAGAATACCTGTGATATAGGCAATTGTTGGGTTGATGGGAAACTGTAACATTAAAAAATAGATTCCGCCCCCAAGTATACACACCGTCGCATAGATTTCCCTTCTAAAGATTACCGGAATTTCGTTACAGAGAATATCCCTAATTACCCCTCCAAAACAAGCGGTCATGGTTCCCAAGGCAATGCACATAATTGGTAACAGACCGGTATCCAATCCCTTTTGTATTCCAATCATCGTATATAGGCCTATGCCAATGGTGTCAAACAGAAAAAGCGATTTCCTAAAGTTCTTTAATCTATCAACAAAAAGAATGGATATTACAACGGTTATTACAATAACAACCACGTAGTTCGGCTGTGTCATCCAACCCACAGGAGTACTCCCAATAAGGACATCACGCAATGTTCCTCCGCCTACCGCAGTTACAAAGGCAATAATGAAAACGCCAAATACATCCAGTCGTTTATCCATGGCCACCAATACACCCGAAATGGCAAAGGCGATGGTTCCTAGAACATCTATTAGGTTGTAGAGCATGTGTTTTCGCCTTTATGAATAATTATTTTTATGATGTTGTAATATTTCAATGAATTGAAGCTGGGTAATATTTAATTCTGAAACATTGATTTTTTTTAACCCTGATGAAATAGTTACTATTAAGACTTCTTTATCTGAGGATCTATCTCCTTTACCATTGACTATTCCATAATCCATAATATCCGTCCAATAAATAAAATCACCACAGTTGTCAATTCCTTTTTGGTTAATCCTGATTAAAGTAGGGTATTTATGGAAATAGCCTTTATAGACAAAGTAAAATGAACCGATAAATATTACTAACATCGCAACAACATTCATCGAAGACAAGTCCCAAGGGAAATCATTCTTGAAATTACCCCACACTAAAACCAAAATAACTATCCATAAAATTACTATCAAAGACTTATCTTTATTATTGTCCTTTTTAATTTCAAATTCATAGGTTCTTTCAGGGTTAGCGAATTTTTTAAATAAAACTTTAGGAACTCTTTTAAACTCTAATTCTGAAAGGACTCCTTTCAAACCAGATTTAGGATATTGCTCTTGTATTTCCTTATCATACCTATTTTTCAGATTAGCTAATTCCTTTTTATCAAGTTCGTATGTTGGATAATTGTTTTCAAAATCTGGTGCTTGATTATTAAGATCACATACAATTCCCTTCTCTAAACTTAGCCTTCTATTAATACAAATTCTACAAAAGGATAGATGGAATTTTCTTTGATTAGAGATTAACATTCGAGATTTTTATAACTGTTGCGTATAATAGCTGTAATCCTTAATGACGATATCCACAAATTCAATGGGCTGCATATCACTGGTGATTTCGGTAACCTCTTTAATTCGGTTGTTCAAAGAAAGGATCACCCGATGATTTCCGTTTCTCCTGGCATTATCGAACAAATTTTTAATGGTCTGCATTTCACCGTCCTTAAAAACGGTCACTTGGGGAAATTTGGGAGTGTAATCCGATGGAAGTTCACGAAGTAGCGTATCCCTCAAAAATACCTTTCTTTTCTCGCTGATTACAGTAGTACCGGCAGCTATATCCCCCACTCGTTGTCCCTTTCCCCGAATCAATATGGTAAAAACGGCTATACCACCAGATGTTAAGGTAATATCCAGAATTCTTAAGATCCATCGAATAAAATAACTTGAAAAACTAGGTTTGGTACCATCCAATTTTACAACCCTGATCTGCAAAAAGTTCTTCCCGATAGTTTTACCGTCCATAAAGGTTTCCAGGAGTAGATAATACAAAAAAGCGGGCAACCCAAGTAACATATAAATGGCCCATTGATCTCCCGGTTCCACATCCAAAGCCAATAAAAGCCAAATCATAAGTAGGTAATAAATAACGATTATCAGTGTATCTATGATGTAAGCCAACATACGGTCACCAAGGTGCGCCGTGTTTTGGGCGATGCTTATATTTTGAGCAGTTTCTATTTGAAATTGTTCCATTCTTTTGTTTCTTTGGTGTAAACCAGTAGTTAATGCGCGAAGCCGCCTTTGTAAAGCAAAATAAGGACAAATGGTCAACTTTTGAAAGCGCCTTGGCCAACAAAACGAATCTGGACCCCAATGTATTGTCCGATTTATATATTGAAATTACAGACCACCTAAGCTACGCCAAAACCTTTTATCCGGCGAGCAACACGGAGTTTTATCTTAACTCCTTGGCATCACAGGCACATCAGAAAATTTATAGGACCAAAAAGGAATCAAAAAACCGAATTATCTCCTTTTGGAAGACTGAGTTCCCATTGATGTTCAAACATCACCACAGAGAGCTATTAATTGCTTTTTTGGTTTTCGTTTTCTTTTCATTTGTGGGGGCCTATTCAGCGGCCAATGAGGGTGATTTTGTACGTTCCATCCTAGGAGACGGCTATGTGAACATGACCCTTGAAAACATCGAAAAAGGAGACCCCATGGCGGTTTACAAACAAATGGGCGAGTTCAACATGTTTTTGGGAATCACCATTAACAATATTAGGGTTGCATTAATGGCCTTTGTTTACGGAATTATGCTCGGCGTTGGGACCTTGGTCGTAATGCTCCAGAATGGAATTATGCTGGGAAGTTTTCAATATTTCTTCTATGAACAAGGACTTTTATGGGAATCTGTTCGTACCATCTGGATTCATGGTACCATTGAGATTTCGGTAATCATCATCGATGGCTGCGCTGGACTGGTCTTGGCCAACGGCATGTTGTTTCCAGGGACCTATACCCGTTTGGAATCGTTTAAGAGAGGGGTCAAAAATGGCCTTAAAATAATGGTAAGCACCCTACCCTTTTTTGTAGTGGCCGGATTTTTGGAAGGATTTGTAACTAGGCATACCGAAATGCCCGATTGGCTTGCCATCATTATTATTTTGGGCTCGCTGGCACTAATTCTTTTTTACTACGTTATATATCCATACCAAATCCATAAAAAAATAGAAACTGAATGAATCCAAATTATATCGAGTTTAAAAAACAGCGGGAGCTGGGTGAAATTCTTACGGACACTTTTGCCTTTATTCGTAAGGAGTTCAAACCCTTTTTTAGTACTTTCTTTAAGATAGTTGGTCCTTTTTTGGCGGTTATGATCGTAGCTCTTGTGGCCTACTTATATTTTATTGGAAATAGTTTCAATTTTTTAGTGCAAACCGATAATGGGGCTGCTAGCTTTGCAACCATTTTCGTTGTCGGGCTTGCCTATGTTTTATCCGCAGTTGCGGTCTATACGATGTCGCAATCCACGGTACTGCATTACATAAAATCCTATAATTCTGGAAAAGGACAAACCGATTTTGACACTATCAAACAGGAAGTTTACGCCAGTTTTTGGAGTTTCATAGGTCTAGGTATCATCGTTGGACTCTCGGTAGGGGTCGGCTTTCTATTCTGTTTGATTCCCGGTATTTATCTATACGTTCCTTTAGTACTATCCTTCAGTATTATGGTCTTTGACAAAATAGGTCCATCAGATGCATATACCAATAGTTTTAGTTTGGTGAAGGACGAGTGGTGGATCACTTTTGCCACCTTATTGGTCATGGGGATAATCCTTTACATTGCAGCTTTGGCATTTTCCGTTCCAACGGTTATCTACCAGTGGCTGAAAATGGGTATTTTTACTGGGGAAATGGATGCGGAAAATGTATTTGAAATGACTTCTGACCCTATTTATATCCTATTCAATGTCATAAGTACCATAGCCCAGTTTTTATTGAACCTTATCAGCATCATAGCTACTGCATTGATTTATTTCAATTTGAACGAAAAAAAGAATTTTACGGGTACCCTTGAACGCATTGAGAACCTTGGCAAAACAACTGAAGATTAAGATGCCACATCGGTTTGTATGGTTATTATTCCTGTTGCTGAACAATCTCATTTTGGCTCAGAAGGATTCTGTAGCGGTACAATATGACACCGACCCCATTGCCCTGAAAGAAATTACAGAAGCGGATTTGGAAACCTACAAGAACGACCCCAAATTCGACTATGAAATCGTTAAAAAGGATGCCCCGGATTGGTGGATTTCCTTTAAGAATTGGATAGCCGGGGTATTTATGAAAATCTTTGAATGGATTTTCGGAGTTGAAAAAGCAACCGGGGCTTTTAATTCTTTTCTACAAATTTTGCCTTACTTATTGTTAGGGATTCTCATTTTTGATTATATGTTCTTCCTCAACGTCAACGCCCGGTCCATGTACCAGAACAAAAAGAACCAAGCGCTGGTCAACCTTTCTGAGGAGGAACATATAATCAAAAATGAAAATATTGAAACCCTTATCAACAATGCACTTTCCAAGGGTAATTATCGATTGGCCATCCGTTATTATTATCTCTTAATACTTCAGCAAATGACGGATAAGGAAATCATCACCTGGGAATTGCAAAAAACCAATGAGGATTACTTAATGGAAATCCAAGAGACCAAGCTCAAAGATACCTTTAGACTTATCACCCGATTCTACAACTATATTTGGTACGGTGATTTTCCTTTGGACAAATCCAAATATGAAAAACTGGCTCCTTCTTTTGTTACCTTGAAAAAAATGATAGCCAATGCGTAAAAAGGGTGTTTCATATATCGTTACGGCCGTTATTTTGATTGCAGGACTTTTGCTATTACAATACAATAAACCCAAAACTATTAATTGGTTCGAATCCTATGTAAATACCCACAAAATACCCTATGGCACCATTGTGGCCAACCAACTCATGACCAATACATTGTTCAAGGGAAAGGTTGAGCAGGTATACCAACCTCCCTATGAATTTCTTTCGGGCAGTGATAGCATTCAGGGACTCTATGTTTTTGTGAACAATGGAATCTCCTTTGAAAAGTCGGAACTCAATAAACTATTGGAATGGACGGCCAAAGGGAACAAGGTCTTCATAGCGTCGGAGAATTTTGAAGAAAACCTGAGCGATACCTTAAACTTTGAAACGGGATACCAGTACGGTGGCTTTGAAATTGCACAGAAACAGGAGCATCGATTAGTAAATCCTTCTTTAAAAAGGTCCCGTCCCTTCACTTATGAAAAGAAGAACTATGTGTCATTCTTCAAGTCTATAGACACAATGAGCATGAAGGCCCTGGCCACCGTCCAAATAACCCAAGGGGATTCGGACGAACCTATGGAGGAAATAACCACGGTTAAAACTGCATTTGGGAAAGGACAAATTATACTGTCTACCTTTCCCAAAGGATTTACCAATTATTTCATACTTAAAGACGATAACAAGGACTATACCGCGGGATTATTATCCTATTTTGGGGACTCCCAGAGAATTTATATGGACAATTATTACAAAAGCGGAAAGTCCTTCTATACTTCCCCCATGTACATATTCCTTAATACAAAGGAACTTAAATGGGCCTACTATACCGTATTGATAGGCGGGTTGCTTTACATCATTTTTGAGGGCAAACGGAAACAACGCTACATTCCGGTCGTTAAACCCTTGCAAAACCAGACTTTAGCCTTTACCAGAACCATATCTGACATGTATTTTGAAAAAGGTGATAGAAAATCCATTTCCGAACACAAAATCAACTACTTTCTAAACTATATTAAAAGTAGGTACTACCTGATAGCCGTAAATAAGGAAGAGGAGTTTTACAAGAATGTATCGGCGAGAAGTGGGAACGATCTTGAAGAGACTACAAGGCTTTTTAATTATATGGATGAGCTAAGAGGCAGCTCGGAAATTTCTGAAAGTCAACTCATAAAACTTAATAAATTGATTCAAAAATTTAAATCGAAAAGCGATGGAAAATAATGAAGAGCAAAGGGACGACCTAAACTTTGACAGTAGAATTCCCTTGGCTGAATTGCAAAAGGCCGTAGAGGACGTCAAAAAAGAACTCGCAAAAGTGATTGTGGGACAGGAGGATTTTATAGAATTGTTGATTGTTTCCCTATTGGTAGATGGGCATGTTCTTATAGAGGGCGTTCCAGGCGTTGCAAAGACCATTACGGCAAAGCTTTTTGCCAAAACCTTGAAGACCGATTTCAGTAGGATACAGTTTACTCCAGACCTTATGCCAAGCGACATTCTAGGAACGTCTGTTTTTAATGCCAAAACATCCGATTTCGAGTTTAAAAAAGGACCCATATTTTCCAATATTATTCTGATTGATGAAATCAACAGGGCGCCGGCAAAGACTCAGGCGGCCATGTTCGAGACTATGGAAGAAAAACAGGTGACCATGGATGGGACCACCTATAAAATGGCCTCGCCTTTTATGGTACTAGCCACGCAAAACCCCATAGAACAAGAGGGAACCTATGCCTTGCCGGAAGCGCAATTGGATAGATTTCTCTTTAAGGTAAAGGTATCCTACCCAAAAACAGATGAGGAAATATTGATCCTAAAAACCCACCATGAGCGAAAAGGATCCCTCCCCCAGACAATGGTCAAGGATATTTTAAACCCAAAACAGTTACAAGTATTCAAGAATCAAATTCAGGAAGTTTTGGTCGAGGAAAAGATTTTCAAATACATTGCGGAAGTGGTGGCCAAAACACGAAACCATCCCCATCTATATTTGGGCGGTTCCCCCCGGGCATCCATTGCGGCGATGAACAGTGCCAAGGCTTTTGCTGCTGTCAATGGAAGGGATTTTGTAACTCCAGAGGACGTTAAGAAATCTTTGGTTCCCGTACTCAACCACAGGGTAATCTTAACTCCTGAGCGGGAAATGGAAGGTATGTCCACAGAGAATGTCATTCAAATGATTATGGAAAGTGTAGAAATACCAAGATAAATGAACTTTATAAAGTCATTTTACATACACAATTCCTTTTTTAGGTACTTGGCCGTCCTGGTCTGCTGCTTTGTGCTTTCTTTCTGGTTCAAATTTTTATATCCCATTACTTGGCTGCTGACCTTGTTACTGATCGGACTTTTTCTTTTTGATGTTTACTTGCTGTATGCTACAGGGCAAGGAGTTACGGCAAAAAGAACCCTTCCCAAAAAATTATCCAATAGTGATTCAAATCCCATCCGCCTGGCTTTTGAAACCCGGTATGGTTTTAAGACTTATATTTCGCTGATTGACGAGCTACCTGTTCAATTTCAAAAAAGAGATTTTAATTTTATAACCTCTTTAATCAAAGGGGAGAAAAAATACTTCGATTACAGCGTACGTCCCGTAGACCGAGGGGAGTATGTATTCGGTAACCTTCTTGTCTTTGCCTCATCGCCTTTGAAAATTGTAAAAAGAAGGTTTACCTTTCAAAAAGACCAAATGGTTCCCGTTTATCCCTCTATTATTCAAATGCAACAGTATGATTTTTTGGCCATTAATAATAGGTTGTCTACGGTGGGACTCAAAAAAATACGAAGAATAGGTCATACCCAAGAGTTTGAACAAATAAAGGAATACGTTCAAGGTGACGATATTAGGACTCTCAATTGGAAGGCTACAGCCAAACAGAACCAATTGATGGTCAACCAATATCAAGATGAGAAATCACAACCTATATATTCAATTATAGATACGGGAAGGGTAATGAAAATGCCCTTTAACGAATTAAAGCTATTGGACTATGCCATCAATAGCTGTCTTGCCTTTTCCAATGTAGCCCTTAAAAGAAACGATAAAACGGGTTTAATCGCATTTTCAAAAAACATTGAGACGTATGTACCCGCAGTGCAAAAAATGTCACATCTCAATGTCATATTGGAAAAATTGTACAATATTGGAACAGCTTTTACCGACTCCGACTTTGGGTTGCTATACGGGCATGTTAAAAGGAAAGTCACACACCGAAGTCTTTTATTGTTGTACACTAATTTTGAGCATATTTCCGCTTTAAAAAGACAGCTTCCGTACTTGTTGGCCTTGGCCAAAAAACATGTATTGGTGGTAATATTTTTTGAAAATTCCGAACTGGAAAAACTAATCAATACCGATGCCGAAGATATACAGGCCATTTATCACAAGACTATTGCCGAAAAATTCTCCTTGGATAAAAAATTGATGCAAAAGGAACTTGAAAGGTATGGAATACAGACCATCTTGACAAAACCTGAGGAATTGACCATAAAGGCCATAAACAAATACCTTGAAATAAAGGCAAGGGGAATTTTATAATTCTATTCCAAGAGGTAGGAAATTTGAATTTCTGATTGAATATTTCCCGAACCATTTGCAGAAATTTTAGGTATGTAGGGGTTCGGTTTATTAAAATCATAGGCTACCAAACAGCCACATCCCCTACCAGAGCGACCATTTCTACGATACGTATTTTTGAAGAGAAGTTCCAAAGCTAGACCAGAAATAACACCACCAAGGGTTGTGTATAGTACATCATCGGTTTGCCATAATCCAGAATTTGACTTATCATAAGTTTCCTTTGCCAGTCCTGCGGCCAAACTAGACCCAATGGCACCGGCCCAGGTCCAGCCCCTTTGGCCAGGAAAGATTTTATGGGCCGCATAACCTCCCACTCCGCCAATCACCACTCCAGCCCCTACATGCTTTGCCGCATTATTAAAATCTTGGGCATGAATCAAAGTTAGATTTAAGCTAAACAACAAAAAGAAAATTCCAATTTTCATACTATCAATTCTTGTTTGTATTTTATATTCTTCAACGAAGGAATAATTATTTAATTTCATTGAAAACATGAATATTTGTTAAGAAAACAATCCGGTTTGCAACTACCCTACCTAATAGATTATTTTTTTGACCGAATGCCAAAAAAGCGGATAATCTGTAAATCAGTGAAGGAATTGATTATGTAATAAAAGGGGTGCTTTCTCGACCAAAGAATAAACAATTGTATATGAAAACGATATTGCACAAAGCAGATAGCAGGGGTCATGCCAATCATGGTTGGTTAAATTCCTACCATAGTTTCAGTTTCGCCAATTATTATAATCCGGAGAGAATGAACTTTGGGGCTTTAAGGGTCCTGAACGATGATACCGTTTCTGCGGGTCGAGGTTTTGGTACGCACCCCCATAGTAATATGGAAATAATATCGATTCCTCTAGAAGGCGATTTAAAGCATATGGATAATATGGGTAACGCTACGGTCATAAAAAATGGGGATATCCAGATAATGAGCGCTGGAACTGGTGTGGAACACAGCGAATATAACAACAACAAGGATTCCCTAGTAAAGTTTTTGCAAATTTGGATTTTTCCAAATGTTAAAAATGTTACCCCAAGGTATGATCAAATTTCCCTTAAGGATATCCATACCAAAAACAAATTGTACCAAATCCTCTCCCCAAATCCCGAAGATCAAGGCGTATGGATTCATCAGGATGCGTGGTTTTACTTGGGTGATTTTGAGCAAGGAACCTCTGAAACCTATACCCTAAAAAAACAAGGAAATGGTGCTTATATTTTTGTTTTGGATGGTGAACTGGATGTCGATGGCACCGTTTTGGAATCTAGGGATGGTTTTGGCATTTGGGATGCAGATTCCTTTACCGTAAGTAGCCGTACGAACGCCAGATTTTTGGTTATGGAAGTTCCCATGGATTTTTAATAAGGAATCATTCCTACCTAAAAACATAATGTTTTCCTATGGACACAAGGTTAAATCATTAGGTTATAATCTTCCAAATTATTGAAATTCTCAATTCAATCTTATTTTGAAATAGTAACTTGAAAATAAATTTCTATTTTTAAGATGAACCATGTTTCTTATAGCAGTTAGATAGCTTAAGACAGGAAAAAAATAATTTTGATTCGTAAAAATAAAACAGTTCCTAGTTTAAGTACCTTCGGTTATATAACCTTGATTTCCACTGTTTGCTGTTTTATGGTTTTTTTACTTACCGTATTCTTTTATTCGAGAATCGCGCAGGTAATTACGGGGCTGGCAACCATTGGTTTCGGTATAGGTTTAATTCTATATCAGCTTAAAAGACCTTTCTTAACCAGTTTATATATGACAACGGTACCTCCTTTTATGTTTGGTCTCATAATCTTGTTGGTTGGAGGGGATTTTAGCCAAGGACTTGGTATTGCTACATCGGCATTTTTAAGTTTTATCGTTTTCCGGGATCAACCAAAATTTAGATGGTATGTGATTGGTTTTGGTTTATTAATGTATATAGTTCCAACCCTTTACATTAATATTTATGGCCCGGTCTTGGGAACAATTAATTTAGCCTTTGACGAAATTCTTGTTTTCTTGGCATGTCTTTGTTGGTTATCCCTTACATTTTTCATGTACGACGAAAAAAAAACCAGGGTGTATACCAATAGTCTAGAGTCCAAAAATCATTTTTTAAGGTCGAATGCAGTAAAACTAAGACAAGCCCAAAAAGACCTCGAATTACAGAATAAGGAATTGGAGGACTTGAATGACAGGATAGTGCTTCAAAGTAAACAGATAGAAGAGTTCACCTATCTGGCAACACACGATCTAAAAGCCCCGATAAACAATATAAACGCAATTGCAGATCAGCTCAAATCCAATATAAACCATTTGCAGGTCCAAGAGACGGAAACCTATTTAAAATACCTACAGACCAGTTCCAAGCGCATGCTACAGCTCGTTACAAATTTACTTGAAAACGCCAAAATCGGTAATTCCGAGTTTCAGCATCACATAAACACCAATCAAATCATAAAGGACATTTTGGAAGATTTCTCGGAACGTCTAAAATCATCAAAGGCTATTATAAACGTCCAGAACCTTCCATATTTAGATTGTTATCCACTCGAAATAAGATTGGTATTTCAGAATTTAATTGACAATGCCCTTAAATTTATACCTGAAAATAAAATACCAAAAATTGATATTGGCTATTCTGATACACCCGATTATTATGAGTTTTATATCTCGGATAACGGAATAGGTATTTCGGAAAAAGAAGCAGGAACAATATTCAATGCATTTCACCGAATACATTCCAAACAAGAATACGAAGGTTCCGGTATTGGGCTTTACGGTTGTAAAAAAGTAATTCATAACCATAAAGGGGAAATATGGGTGGAATCTTCAAAAAACGAAGGAACTACATTCTATTTTACCATTCCTAAAATTAGTGCTGAACAAACCATTTAAAATAATAAAACATGAAAAGCCTTCTCATCATCCTATGCTGTCTATTTTTTTTCAACCCGACTTTTTCCCAAGAAAAACCTTTAAGATTAGGCATTGCCGGACTTGCCCACGGCCATGTTGGTTGGATTTTGGGTAGGGAACACCAAAATGATATTAATATGGTGGGCATCTTTGAACAAAATAAGGAATTGGCCGAGCGACTTTCCAAACAATATGGATTTTCCATGGATATCGTGTACGATAGCATGGAAGAAATGATCAAAGCAACAAAACCGAATGCCGTTGCTGCTTTTGGCAACATCAAGGAGCATTTAGCCGTAGTGGAAGCCTCTGCCCCTAAAGGAATCCATGTTATGGTAGAAAAACCGTTGGCCGTTAGTCTGGAGGATGCAAAGAAAATTGAAGCTTTGGCCAAAAAACACAATGTTTTTGTTTTGACAAATTATGAGACTTCCTGGTACGAAACCAATTTTAAGGCCAAAAGTCTTTTAGATGAGGGTAAAATAGGTGGTCTTAGAAAAGCGATTATTAGGGATGGCCACAAGGGACCAAAAAAAATTGGGGTATCCAAGGAGTTTTTGGAATGGCTCACAGACCCAGAGCTTAATGGGGGCGGTGCCATAATGGATTTTGGTTGTTACGGAGCCAATTTAATGACGTGGTTAATGAAGGGAAAAAAACCAAAAACGGTTACGGCAATTACCCAGCAATTACAACCGGAAAACAATCCCAATGTTGATGATGATGCAACTATCATTCTTAATTATGATAGCGCGATGGCAATACTGGAACCATCTTGGAATTGGCCCATTGGTAGAAAAGATATGGAACTATATGGTGAAACGGGCGCACTTTATTCTGATAATGCAAACCAATTGCGAATCAGGGAATCCACGGGCTATAGTAGCTATACCGAAGAAACATTATTTTTTAAAGATAGGCCCATTCCCTATGACGACCCATTTTCTGTGTTGGCAGCGGTAATAAATGGCTCTTTAAAATTAGAACCTTACGGTCCGTATACCTTGGAAAACAATATGATTACTATGGAAATTCTACAGGCTTCCGTTGAGAGTTCAAAATCAGGTAAAACCATCATGTTGGATTGAAGTTTTCCAATACGTCTTGAACCTAAGACTTGGCTAACGGCTTTGGGAGCTAAAATCCCTTTTTACCGAACTTTCTATTAGGAGACCATTTTGCATAACCCCAATGCCCTCCTTTAAAGAGATAAAGCTAAAATTATTCATTACCTTTCTGTGAGCATTTAAAAAGAGATTTATAAAACCTTTAATGAAAATGAAATATTCGTTTACACTACTACTATTGATTTTTGTTTTTGCATTTGGAAATGCCCAAAATTCTATTCTTGGATTTTCAGAAAAAAGTGCGGCCGAACAGCAAAAACTCGAAAAGTCCTTTGAAGAAAAATTGGACGCTACCAATATTGACAATTGGATGCAAAAAATGGCTGCTGAACCCCACTGGGTAGGCACCAAGTTTGGCGAGGAAAACGCCAAATGGATCAGAGATCAATTCAAATCTTGGGGATATGATGCCAAAATTGAGACGTATCAGATTCTTTTTCCGTATCCCATAGAAAGAGAATTGGAGCTTATCGGACCAACTACCTATAAGGCAAAGCTTACCGCCGTACCTGTAGAAGGAGATTCTTTTACCTCTCAGGGGGATGCCCTATTGCCCAGTTACAATGCCTTTTCAAAAGACGGTGATGTGGAAGGGGAACTTGTTTTTGTCAACTATGGAATTCCAAAAGATTACGAAGAACTTGAAAAACTGGGAATCAGTGTTAAAGGTAAAATTGTAATCGCCAAATACCAAGGTAGTTGGAGAGGGATAAAACCAAAATTGGCCGCTGAAAATGGGGCGATTGGATGCATCATCTACTCAGACCCCCAAGATGATGGTTATGGTCAAGGCGACGTATACCCAGAGGGCGCCTTTAAAAACAAAACAGGGGTTCAGCGTGGGTCCGTTATGGACATGCCAACCTATCCCGGAGACGTGCTTACCCCTGGTTATGGAGCAACCAAAGATGCAAAGAGATTAGACAGGGAAGAAGCACCAACTATCACTAAAATACCGGTACTGCCAATTTCTTATGAAGATGCCCAGCCGTTGTTGGCAGCATTGGACGGACCAGTTGCCCCGGAATCATGGCGCGGAGGTTTGCCAATAACCTATCACATTGGACCAGGACCGGCAAAAGTTCATCTTAAATTGAAGTTCGACTGGAAACTAGTTCCCGCCCACAATGTTATCGCTACTATGAAAGGAACGGAATTTCCGGATCAATGGGTAATGCGAGGAAATCACCATGATGCTTGGGTTCATGGGGCAAATGACCCAATTAGTGGAATGGTTGCCCTGATGGAAGAAGCCCGTGCTGTAGGGGAATTGGCAAAAAAAGGTCAGAAACCCAAAAGAACCTTGGTCTATTGTGCCTGGGATGCCGAAGAACCAGGGCTAATTGGTTCAACGGAATGGGTGGAGGACCACAAAAAGGAACTTCAAGAAAAAGTGGTGGCCTATATTAACACGGACGGAAATGGTAGAGGTTTTTTAGGCGTGGGGGGATCCCATTCATTACAAGCTATGGTAAGCGAGGTTGCGGGAGATGTTACAGATCCGCAAACCAACGTTTCGGTCAAGGAAAGAAGGATTGCCAGGGATTTGGTTAATGGAGGGGGTGACTCCTTCGAATTATATGCCCTAGGTTCCGGATCAGATTACACCCCTTTTATACAACATGCCGGTATAGCTTCACTTAATCTTGGATTTGGGGGAGAAAATTCTGGAGGTGAGTATCATACAATTTATGATACCTATCCCCATTACAAGCGTTTTAAAGATCCTGAATTCGCCTATGGAGTGGCATTGGCCAATACTGCCGGGCGTATTACCCTTAGGTTGGCCAATGCGGATATCATTCCATTGGACTTTGACCAATGGTATAAAACCGTATCCGGCTATTTGGACGAAATCATGGAAGAAACCTCAAAGATGCGTTCCTCCGTAGAAAAACATAATAAACTGATGGATAGGAATGCATTTGAATTGGCCTCCGACCCAAGGGAAAATATTAAAAAACCAGAGCGTGAGGAACCTGTCCCCTATTTGGATTTTTCACCACTACAAAATGTGTTGAGCGACCTTAAAACAACCATTGAACAGTATGATATGATCCGCTTAAATGAGCTTCCTGAAGCCAAGAAGAATATGTTAAATACAATGCTGATGGATGCCGAAAAAACCCTTACATCGGAAAAAGGTTTACCCAGAAGGCCGTGGTTTAAACATCAAATCTATGCTCCGGGATTTTACACGGGATATGGTGTAAAGACATTGCCAGGAGTAAGGGAAGCCGTAGAACAAAAAAATTGGACAGAGGCCAAAGAACAAATCAATATTCTTAGCGAAACTTTAAGTAACTTCAATAGTCACTTAAAGAAAATTGTTAGTAGCTTAAAATAATAAATTCAAAAAGGCCCAAAAGGAAGTTCAAGCCTTGGTAACAGTGTAGAATATACTTTAAAGATGATTATGGATTCAGAATATATAAAGATTTTTGGGGGAAACAGTACGGAAAGCAATCGTATAGAACAACTGTTAAGGAAAAATGATATTACCCCGATTGTAAAGAGTGAAAGTGAATCGGCCAGATTGGCCGGTTTCGGAACTCCATTGCCCCACATCTCGGAAATATATGTTCATAAAGACGAAGAAAATAAGGCACTGGAACTCATATCCCGATTGGATTGGGAAGAATAAAAAAAGCCTCCATAATTGGAGGCTTTTTTTTATTTCTGCGTTATCGGCGTTATTTCAATAGCCCTGAACTCAATGGGACCATGATCTCCTTGAATCATTATTGGTCCTGGTTCGGCTTCATGATTGTCCAACGCCCCACCAGTCATACCTAGGATGTTTTGACCATCAATTACAGTTTTACCATTAGTCTCTATGGTTACCCTTCTACCAATCAAGGTAATATCAAAGGATTGCCATTCTCCCGCCTTCATTGCCACATTTTCATTAGGAGCAAGAAGACCGTAAACACCTCCAAAATAAACGGATGCCGGGGGCAATCCTATATTATCCGCAATTTGAACCTCGTAACGGCCTCTTAAATATAGACCACTATTACTTCCTTCCGGATACTTAAACTCTACATGTATCTTAAAATCCTTGAATTTTTCCTTTGACACCAAATTAACACCAGACTTGTCGCTTGTCAAAATACCATTGACCACTTTCCACTGATTTCCATCCTTTATCTCCCAGCCCTCAAGGTTTTTACCATTAAAAAGATCTATTTTCTTTCCTAATTTGTAGTCGTCGTAGTATGGAAGTTCAGGAGCCTTCTCTCCCACCCAGGTATATGTCTTTCCATTAGTATACACCATAGTTCCTTCCAATCCATCGCCTACCATTTTAAACTGAAATTCCATATTGGAGGCACCGGGCTCCCATTGCGGCGGAATCTCAAATTGGAAGACATCCCCAAATTTTTTAACCTCGGCTACCGGTCTGGCACTACCAAAAGCATAGGTGAACCTACCTATTAAAGTATTGTTTCCGGAATGCATAACTTCCAACCAACTAGGCAATTCGTTACCTTCCTGGTCAATGGTCAAGTTCCACCTTCCTTCCAAGGGGTGTCCCTCTTGACCTTTTACCGTCAAAAAACTGAAAACAAGAATCGGAATAAATAATAATTGTAATTTCATAAATCTGTTCTTTAAAAATATACCTTCAAATATAGTTCATGTCACACTCAAAGCATTCATGCCAAAAGGGTAAAATTCATGTATTTAGTCAAAAATTGACCTTTAAAATTAAATATTTCAAATTATTAAAGGGTCGAAATTAAAAATCCCTTTATAAAAGTAGATAGTTTAAATTTGATAATTACTATTTTAGAATTTCCAAAATCACACAACTCATAATGAGATTATCCGTTCAATCCCTGCCTTTACTTGCTTTTTTGTTTATGGCAGTTTCCTGCCAAGAAAATAAACCTGTTGAAACACCTGTGGTAATTTATGAAGACAGTACCGCTATTTCTGAAAAAATCCAAACCGCCCGGGAAGGGGTCTCGGCCATAGTCGCCGATGGTCTGAAGTTAAGTTTATGGGCCACAGATTCACTTGCACCTGATCCCATAGCCATGGATGTTGATAATGAAGGTAGGATATACATTACAAGGTCCAATAGAAATAAGAACTCGGAATTTGATATAAGAGGACACCGGGACTGGATGACCGCTTCCATAGGACTTCAGTCGGTTGAAGAAAGAAGGGCCTTCCTCCATGAAACCTTCGCTCCGGAAAAAAGCAAGGAAAATAGCTGGTTTCCAGATTTAAACAATGATTCCATTCATGATTGGCAAGACTTGGCCGTAGAAAAGGACGAGGTTTGGATGTTGGAAGATTCCGATGGGGATGGAATAGCCGATGTCTCCACTCAAATACTTAACGACTTTAATGATGAGGTAAACGATGTTGCTGGTGCCCTCTTGGTAAGGGATGAAGATGTCTTTGTAGGTATCGCGCCCGATATGTATCGGCTTAAGGACACTAATGGGGACAAAATACTAGATGAAAAAAGCAGTATTGCCACAGGTTTTGCAGTACATATTGGTTTTGGCGGACATGGTATGTCCGGCGCCACCCAAGGTCCCGATGGTAAAATATACTGGGGCATTGGTGATATTGGGGCAAACCTCACTACGGTTGATGGGGTGAACCATAAGTATCCTAACCAAGGGGTTATTGTTCGTAGTAATCCGGATGGTAGCAATTTTGAGGTATTTGCCAGAGGATTGCGTAATACCCATGAATTTGTTTTTGATGCTTATGGCAATATCATATCATCGGACAATGATGGTGATCACAAAGGTGAAAGTGAACGCTTGGTACATATTGTGGAAGGATCGGATGCTGGCTGGCGTTCCAATTGGCAATATGGAAAATATACGGATCCAAACAACAATGGTTATAATGTTTGGATGGATGAAAAATTATACGTTCCGAGATGGGAGGGCCAAGCGGCCTATATTATTCCGCCCATTCAAAATTTTCATAACGGTCCAACCGGTATGCTTTACAATCCCGGGACAGCCCTAGGAAAAAAATGGTTGGACAAGTTTTTCTTGGTTGAGTTTGTGGGTGACCCCAGTAGATCGCATATTTGGTCCTTTGATCTAAAACCGAAAGGGGCTTCTTTTGAATTAGGTACGGATGAATCCATTTTAACTGGTGTATTGCCTACTGGCATCGCATTTGGGCCGGATGGTGCGCTATACTTGGCCGATTGGATCAATGGATGGGGATCAAAGGATTTTGGACGGGTATGGAAAATGGATGTCACCGAAACGGAAAACGACTTGGCCGAACAGCGTCTTGAAACCGAAAGGTTAATGACCCACAACTACAAGGACGACGATACGGAAAACCTTATCAAATTGCTTAGTTATGAGGACATGCGTATACGATTGAAAGCACAATTTGAACTTGCTAAGAGAACTTTTTGGGGGTATAGAGCTTTGGAAAAAGCAATAGTAGATGAAGAAAATCAATTTGCCAGGATTCATGCTATTTGGGCCATAGGTCAAATTGCCGCTGAAAATCAGGGAAAAGCTGACCCTTTGGTTCCACTACTTTCAGACAACGATCCCGAAATCATTGCCCAAGTAGCCAAGGTTTTAGGTGATATAAAATATGAGGATGCTTCGGATACATTGGTAACCTTACTCACCCATGAAAACGACAGAGTTAAATTTTTCGCTGCTCAGGCCTTAGGAAGATTGGCCTATGAACCTGCAATAGAACCTTTAATTGCCATGTTAGCGGCAAATGATGATAAAGATCTTTATCTAAGACATGCCGCGGTATTGGCCCTTTCACGAATTGGAAAAATAGAACCAATAGTTGCGTTGGCGACTCATGAAGACCAAAGTTTACGCTTGGCAGCTGTTTTGGTATTAAGAAGGTTGCAAAGCCCAGAGATTGCGGTATTCCTTTCCGATTCCGATACTCAAATTGTGACGGAAGCGGCAAGGGCCATTAACGATGATTGGTCTATAAAGGAGGCTCTACCAGCCTTGGCAGCCACGCTCAAAAATGAAAAGTTCAAATCGGAACCTTTATTAAGAAGGGGCATTAATGCAGCACTAAGGGTTGGAAGTGAAGAATCTCTGCAAGATCTTATTGATTTTGCCAAGAGAGAGAGCGTTTCAAATGTTTTAAGAGGGGAGGCACTTGCCGCTTTGAGTACTTGGAACAAACCTTCCGTACTTGACCGAGTAGATGGTAGGTACAGAGGAGAAATCATTCGTGATAGCAGCCAATTAAGAAACAAATTGGAAAAAGAAATACCGGTTTTTCTAGAGCAAAAAAATCCAGAAATCCTTATTGGTGTGGCAAAAGCAACAAGTGCGGTGGGAATAGATAAATACAACGATAAACTCTTCAATATTTTTAGAAATAACCGTAACCCAAAGATTAGGGCTGCCGTTTTAACAGCATTGGGAAATTTGGATTATGGAAGAATGGAAGTTGCCATGACCCTTGGAATGAAAGATTCTAATGAGGAAGTTAGAAATGCAGCGGTAAGGCTATTGCCCCAATTAGAACTTTCCCAAGAAAAACTTCCTGCTATAGTGGGTCCCATCTTTCAAAATGGTACCGCAAGGGAACAGCAAAACATGTTAAATGTACTAGGTGAATTACCTAAAGAAAATAGTGCTACCATACTAAGTAATTTACTGGACAAGGCGGGTAAAAACCAACTTGCGCAAGACATCATTCTCGATTTAATGGAATCTGTAGAAGCGACGGAAGATTCCCTACTTATCACCAAAATGGCCCAGCTTAAAAAAGCTGGGTATACCGCAGATTCATATCTGGAAACTTTATATGGTGGTAACAGGTGGAACGGCAGGGATGTCTTCAACAGCAACCCAACCGCGCAGTGCGTAAGATGCCACGCCGTAAATGGTTCTGGAGGAGAGGTAGGACCTCCCTTGGATAATATTGCAAATATCCTCACCCGAGAGCAAATTTTGGAGGCTCTAATTGAACCCAGTGCCAGGTTAGCTCCTGGGTATGGCACTGTAAATCTAACGCTAAACGATGGCCAAAAGATTACAGGCGTACCATTGGAAGAAAATAGCGGAGAACTTCTATTGCGTACCTCAGAAGCTGAACCCATGCGAGTCCCAAAGGGCAGAATTAAAAAGAGGGAGAACTCGGTTTCCGCCATGCCGGCAATGGGTAGAATGATTACAAAAAGGGAACTACGAGATTTAATGGAGTATTTGGGAAGCTTAAAACAATAATTAAAAGTACCTTAATACAATTTTAATAAAGTGAAAAGCAACCTTTCTTTTTTATAACATCCTATTAAAAAAGGTTTTTATGAGAATGCATCGAATCTTTACGATTGGCTTAACACTACTTGGTCTTACTTTTTATAATTGCGCCCAGACAGAAGACCCTATAGAATGTCCTGCGCAATTTACTGGAGAATTACAGGAAACGGAAATAAAACTGAAAGGAGAATGGACCTTAGTTGCGCTAGTTTCGGATACTGAAGTTGATTTGACCAATGATTTCACTGACAATCCGGAATTTGATATGTTTGCCCAGTATTCCGATTGTGCCAAGGATGCCACTTTTAATTTCTTTGAAAATAGAACCTACGCCTATGAAGTAGGATATCGAGTAGAAGGATGTGCTAGAAACAATACCACAGGGACATGGAAATTGGATACCAATGACTTGTTTTTGGTTGTAGCTTGTGGCAGCCTTACTTCAGAAGTTTCTTTCAACGAGTCCAATTCACGTTTTGAATACACCAATACAGTGGATATCCAAGAAGTTAACGGGCTTGTAACCCGAGCGGATGTTACTTATACCTATGAAAAAGTTGAAGTTGAACCTTAAAGAAAATTGAAAACCCGATTTAGTTAAAAAGAATTAAATTTACCATCTTCTAATAGTGTTTGCCTAGTAGCTTGGTATTGATAAAGAATTTCATTGATAATTTCCCTGGCGGGTTGAATATTATGGATAATGGATGAAACCTGACCTATTTCCAATTCACCTTCTTCCAAATTCCCTTCGAACATTCCCTTTTTGGCCCTACCCCTACCTAAAAGTTCCTTGAGTTCCTCTGAGGTAGCTCCGTTTTTATATGCAGATTGCACATTGGAATAAAATTTATTTTTCAATAAACGAACAGGCATCAGTTCCTTTAAAGTTAAAAGGGTATCGCCTTCTTTGGCCTTCACTACCTCCTCCTTAAAATTTGAATGACTGGAAGCTTCTTCACTGGCTACGAATCTACTTCCAATTTGTACTCCATCCGCACCTAAAACCATGGCCGCAAGCATCCCTTCCCCGGTAGCGATTCCTCCTGCAGCAATAATGGGGATTTGAACCCTCCCTTTCACCAAGGGTATTAGAACCATAGTCGTGGTCTCGTCCCTTCCGTTATGACCACCGGCCTCAAAACCCTCGGCAACAATGGCATCAACTCCTGCCTCCTCAGCTTTAAGGGCAAACTTTAAACTACTCACCACATGCACCACCGTTATTCCCTTTTCCTTTAAATAGGGGGTCCATGTTTTTGGGTTACCCGCCGAAGTAAATACAATTTTAACCCCTTCCTGTACAATTATCTTAAAAATTTCATCAATGTCTGGATAGAGCATTGGAACATTCACTCCAAAAGGCTTATCGGTTGCTTTTTTACATTTTTTTATATGCTCCCTTAAAACTTCCGGATACATACTTCCTGCTCCAATTAGCCCCAATCCACCCGCATTGGAAACCGCCGATGCCAATTTCCATCCACTCGCCCATACCATTCCTGCTTGAATAATCGGGTATTTCACATGAAATAATTCCGTAATCTTATTTTGCATTCATTCAAATTTTGGATATTTCGAATTTGTAGATTTAAAAAGCTTTTAGGAAATAACCCCTGAACCTAGGAGTTCGTCATCCTTATACCATGCCACAAATTGACCTTCGGTAATGGCCGATTGTTTTTCCTCAAAATCCACATACAATCCATTTTCAATTTTATAAAGCGTGGCATTTTGAAGTTCTTGACGATACCTGATTCTTGCCTTAACGCTTAAACTTTCATCGGTTTTTAAACATAAGTCCGGTCTAACCCAATGTATTTCAGATTCCTGAACAAAAAGTGTTCTTCTATACAGACCAGGGTGTGATTTTCCTTGTCCCGTATAGATAATATTTTCCTCAACATCGGTTTCGATAACGAACAAAGGCTCTTTCGTGCCACCAACATTCAGACCTTTTCTTTGACCCTTGGTAAAATAATGAGCACCCTGATGTTCCCCAACTACATTACCGTCTTCCGGGCGATATTCTGGTTTTTTTGAGTAATACTTCAATTCCGATTGCTTATTCTCAAAATTGGGCACTGTGCCCCCGTATTTATTGACCGAAGAGGCAACCTCAATGATTTTTCCCTTTTTTGGTTTTAATTGCTGCTGTAGAAATTCGGGTAGACGAACTTTTCCAATAAAACATAAACCTTGCGAATCCTTTTTCTCCGCAGTTATTAAATTCGCTTGAGCAGCAATTTGCCTGACCTCTGGTTTGGTCAGCTCTCCAATAGGAAACAATGTCCTGGACAATTGCTCTTGGGACAGTTGGCACAAAAAGTAAGATTGGTCCTTATTACGGTCCTTCCCTGCCAATAATTGATAGGTTTCTGAGCCATCATCATTTTTAATGGTACCCTTTCTACAATAATGTCCAGTGGCCACATAATCAGCACCAAGCTGAAGGGCAATCTTCAGAAAGACATCAAATTTGATTTCCCTATTACAAAGTACATCCGGATTTGGTGTTCGTCCCATTTCATATTCCCGAAACATATAGTCTACAATCCGTTCCTTATATTCGGCACTTAAGTCCACCGTTTGAAAAGGAATACCCAGTTTTTCGGCAACAATAAGTGCATCATTGCTATCTTCCAACCATGGACATTCCTCAGAGATGGTTACCGAATCATCATGCCAATTTTTCATAAAGAGGCCAATGACATCATAGCCCTGCTCCTTTAATAGACAGGCCGCCACACTGGAATCCACCCCACCAGAAAGTCCAATTACCACTTTTTTCATCTTGACTGTTTTGTCGTTACAAAAATACAAAATTACACGTCGGGCCCATCAATTGATACCATGCAGAACTTATCTCCGTTCCAGCTATAAAATTTGTAGTACGTTAATCCTGGAAGCGTTGGATGACCATATTCACAAAATATCTTAAAACCAATGGATTATGTTAAAGTTTGATAAATTTTTTCCAATTCAAATGAACCCCTATTTTAATTTAAATCAAGCGATTTTATTGTACTTTATCGATGAATGACATATGAAAACTCAGCCGTTCAAGCTACTAATTTTAACAAAGCTTTAATTCCAAAACATATATTTTGTTTAACTTAATATAAAATTACTTAAACAAAACACTATGAAAACAATTACTACCTATTTTAAACCTTTTCTCATGTTGCTGGTTATGGTCTTTGCCATTTCCTGTAGCGAGGATGAGAATGATGACCCTATCATGATGGACCCTGAAACCATTGTCGATGTTGCAAAAAATCAAGATGCTCTAACTTCATTGGTAAGCGCTTTAACTGCGGCTGATGATTTGGAAGGAACTGATTTAATTGAAACATTGAATTCCGATGGTCCTTTCACCGTATTTGCACCAACAAATGATGCGTTCACCGCACTTTTGGCTCAACTGGATGGATTTGATTCTTTGGAAGATTTTGATACTGACGAAGAACGCGCAATTCTTGCTAAAATCCTCACGTATCACGTTGTCGCAGGAACTGCAGCTGCATCAACGGATTTAACGGATGGTATGACGGTTACTACCGTACAAGGAGAGGATTTGACTATTAGTTTGGAAGGTGGTGTATTTATTGATGATGCGACAGATATGAATGCTGAGGTCATTATTCCAGACGTTACTGCCAGTAATGGTATTGTGCACGTTATAGACAAAGTATTGTTACCTCAAGAAATTATTGATGCCTTGAATGCGGACGAAATGGAAGATGAAAATGGCACCCTAGTCGATATCGTGGTAGATACTGAGTCGCTTTCAATACTGGAAGCTGCGGTAATCAAAGCAGATTTGGTAGCAACATTAAGTTCTGATGGTCCTTTTACTGTATTTGCACCAACTGATGATGCTTTTGTATCCCTTTTGGACATTCTTGGGGATGACTATAATAGTTTGGACGACTTTGATACCATGGAGGAAATGGCTCTTTTAAAGGACATCCTTTTATATCACGTAATAGCAGCCGAAGTAAAATCAACTGATTTATCAGCAGGAGAAGTTCCAACGGCATTAGCAGATAATAGTATTGAGGTCATTCCTTCTGGAGATACTTTTGTTATTGGTGATGCTTCAAGTACAGATGCCAATATCACCGGTGTTGACATCATGGCCTCCAACGGCGTGGCTCATACCATAGATAAAGTATTGTTACCTCAAAGTGCAATAGATTTCGTAATGCAGTTGCAGATGAAGACCATTGTAGATACAGCTGTGGACACAGATGATTTAAGCCTTTTGGTGGATGCTTTGATTCAGGCCAACGCAGGTTTGGTTGAAACACTGAACGGTGACGGACCTTTTACAGTTTTTGCTCCTACTAACGCCGCATTTGCTGCTCTATTAGATACTCTGGGAGATGACTATAATAGCCTTTCAGATTTTGATACCGATGAAGAAAAAGACTTATTGGTTACCATATTGACTTATCATGTTGTCGCTGGTACAGCTGCTTTTTCTACAAGCCTTTCCGATGGACAGGAAATTGAGACGTTCCAAGGCGAAAATGTTACCGTTATCATCAAGGATGGTACCGTTCATATTGGGGATTCAACGGATGAAAATGCGACTGTGGCCATGCCGGATGTTGAAGCCTCCAATGGTGTAGTGCATGTTATAGATAAGGTATTACTACCCCAGGAAGCCTTGGATGCCTTGGAACCACCTATGCCAAATATCGTTGAAGCAGCACAGGCTACTGAAGACCTAAGCTTATTAGTAGAAGCCTTAATCCAGGCAGATGCGGGTTTGGTTGAGACATTGGGTGGCGAAGGTCCATTTACAGTATTTGCACCCACAAATGCGGCCTTTGCGGCCCTATTGGACGATTTAGGAGATAATTATAACAGTCTTGAAGATTTTGATACTGACGAGGAAAAAATACTGTTGGCCAAGATTCTAACCTACCATGTGGTATCTGGGGCAGCTGTTGCTTCCACAGACTTATCTGACCATCAAGAGATTGTTACCGTACAAGGGGAATCTTTATTCGCCATCCTTAGTCATGGTGTTCAGATTAGGGACAAAACTCATGTTGATGCCAACGTGACCATGCCAGATATGATGACAAGCAACGGCATTGTACATATCATTGATAAGGTGCTTTTGCCACAAGAAATAATTGATGCCCTTCACTAATATTATGGTAAGAAATTTTGAAATGGACCTCTCCTTTTTTGGGGAGGTTTTTTCTTGGGTAAAATCAAACATCATTTAAACACTGTTTAACATACAAGTTAGAACCCTTTACAACTAACTTTTTTTTTATCGGGAGACAAATAGCAAATTTACCTCCCCAAATCTTACCAAACCAAACCTTAATCAATGGCAAAAGCCTCTACTATAATGGTAGAGGCTTTTTATTTTTATGACATTCTTTGCACTATTTCTTTTTTTGAGCTTCAGCCTGCTCCATCATTTCGCGCATTTTACGCTGGAACTTATTCTCCTTTTTAGGCTTCTTTTTGTTTTCCTGTATTTGGGCATGTATTTTATCATTGTCAAGAATAAAGTTCTTGATGACCAACATGATTCCAATTGTAATCAGGTTGGATACAAAATAATATAAACTTAGACCACTGGCGTAGTTGTTGAAGAAAAACAACATCATGAAGGGCATTAAGTACATAATAAATTTCATATTGGGCATACCGGGCTGCGTAGGCATGTTCTGTCCGGTCGTCATCATCATATAAAAGAATATTGCGATAGATGCCAAAATGGGAAAAAGACTTACATGGTCTCCATAAAATGGTATTGAAAACCCTTCTGGAAATTGATATATCGTATCAAATGAAGATAAATCATCCGCCCATAGAAATGATTTCTGTCTCAACGCAAAAGAAGTCGGGAAAAACATAAACAATGCATAGAATATAGGCATTTGCAAAAATGCCGGTACACATCCGCTCATGGGGCTTACTCCAGCCTTACCATATAGTTTCATGGTTTCCTGTTGCTTCTTCATGGCATTGTCCTTATACTTCTCGTTCAATTCCGCAATTTCAGGTTTTAAAACCTTCATTTTGGCTTGGGACAAATATGATTTATAGGTCACAGGTGACATGGCCAACCTCACCAAAATTGTCATAATGATAATGGCAATACCATAAGGAAAATACGTGCTTAAAAATGAGTAAAACGGGGTAAACACATATCTGTTTATCCATCCAAAAATTCCCCATCCAAAAGGTATGGAATCCACTAAGTCCAAATCCTTATATTTTGATAGGACTTCCAAGTCAGTAGGACCATAATAGAGATGCATGTTTTTGGAAATTTCACCTCCTTTTACGTCCAAAGGTAGAACAGATGCATAGTTTTTGGTAAAACCGAAGGTCCTACTCTCTTCCTCCACCAAATTTTCGGAAGAAAGCTCCCCTGTTTTAAAAGGTTCATCCGTTGCCAAGATTGAACTGAAAAAATGCTGTCTATAGGAAATCCATTTTATATCCTCCTCGGTCTCTTCGTCATCACCCCCAGCAGAAAGCTTGCTTAATTTGCCATCCTCATGATGATAGGTCAACCTTGTATACCTATTTTCATACTCAATACTTTTGGAATGTCTGATGCCTTTCATTTTCCAATCAAAGGTTACCGGCTTGCTACTATTTAAGATTCTATCCAATCCTTGGGTACGCACCGTAAAATCTACCAAATATTCATTTGGCTTCATTTCATATCTATATTCCAAATATTGGTTGTTGGAAGTTTTGGCTCTCATAGAAAGCACCTGGTTGTCGCCAGATTGGGTCACCGAAGGTTCAAAATAAAGATCTTTTGTATTCAAGACCCGATTATCCGAGGTAGAAAAATTAATAGAATAGGCGGAGTTACCGTCCTTAACCAAATAGACGGGAACGGAGTCATAGGTGACAAAATTTTTCATCTTAGCTTGAACTACATGACCTCCTTTATTGCTTATTTCCAAATAAAGGACCTCGTTTTCCAAAACCGTATTACCTTCTTTTGGAGTGGTAAAACCGAATGCACCTATTTGACTTTTGTATCCGGCTACTGCAGTTGAGTCATTTAAATCGACTGAAGGGGTGTCATCAATAACCAGTTTTTCTGGAGATTCTTCTTCTGCAGCGGCAGCGGCATCCATTTGTTCCTGCTTTGCCTTCTGTGCCTCAAGTTCCTCAGGAGTAGGTTTGTTTTGATAGAACATGAAAATCAAGATTCCAAAGATCAAGACAAAACCAATGATAGACTTTACATCTAATTTCTTCTCTTCCATTTAATTATAAATATGTACGGTAATTATTTGGTTTTCAAGGAGCAAATATATGCCCAAATACGTAGTTTATGCCATACTGGCATTAGTTTGTGACTTTTTATGTGCCAAAGCGGCCTTTACAAAACCAACGAACAATGGGTGTGGGCTGGCTACGGTACTCTTATATTCTGGGTGATATTGAACCCCAATAAACCAAGGGTGGTTCTTCAACTCCACAATTTCCACTAAATTGGTTTTCGAGTTGGTCCCGGTAGCCATTAAACCGGCAGCCTCCAAATCCCCTTTATATTTATTGTTGAATTCATATCTGTGACGGTGCCTTTCGGAAATTTGCGTTGCACCATCATAAACCTTCTGTACCAGGCTTCCATCCTTTAGTTCACAATCCCATGCACCGAGTCTCATGGTACCTCCCTTATCCGTGATGGACTTCTGCTCTTCCATTAGGCTGATGACTGGGTCTGGTGTATCCGGATTCATTTCAGTGGAACTGGCCATTTTCAGTCCTAGGACATTTCTGGCGTATTCAATGACCGCCATCTGCATGCCCAAACATATTCCCAAAAACGGGATTCCATTCGTTCTGGCGTAGTGCACAGCTTCTATTTTACCTTCGATACCACGCTCCCCAAAGCCTGGTGCTACCAAAATACCGTCAAGCCCTTTTAGCTTACTTTCAAGGTTGTTGCTGGTAATATATTCAGAATGGATAGACCTTACATTTACTTTCACCTCATTTTTGGCGCCAGCATGTATAAAGGCTTCCAAAATGGATTTATAGGAGTCCTGCAGTTCCACATATTTCCCTACCAAACCAATGGTAACTTCATTTTTGGGGTTCTTATGCCTTTCCAGGAACTCTTTCCAGTTTTCCAAATCGGGTTCATTATGGTTGGGCAAGGCCAGTTTTTGAAGCGTAACGGTATCAAGACCTTCCTCTTGCATTAAAATGGGAACATCATAAATTGTGGAGGCATCGATACTTTGTATGACCGCTTCCCTTTTTACATTACAAAAAAGAGCCAGTTTGTCCTTAATATCATCTGAAATTTTGTGTTCCGTCCTACAAACCAATATATCGGCTTTTATACCACTTTCCATCAGAGTTTTTACGGAATGCTGTGTCGGTTTGGTCTTCAATTCGCCAGCAGCGGATAAATAAGGTACCAAAGTTAAATGAATCACAATGGCATTGTTATCTCCCAATTCCCAAAGCAACTGACGTACCGCTTCAATATAGGGCAAGGATTCTATATCCCCCACGGTTCCTCCTATCTCAGTAATGACGATATCGTACTCGCCACTATTTCCAAGAACCTGTACACGTTCCTTAATTTCATTGGTAATATGTGGAACCACCTGAACGGTCTTACCAAGAAACTCTCCCCTTCTCTCCTTATCAATCACGCTTTGGTAAATTCTTCCGGTGGTAACGTTGTTTGCCTGAGAAGTCCTAACGTTTAAAAAACGTTCATAATGACCTAGGTCCAAATCGGTTTCCGCACCGTCATCTGTAACATAGCATTCACCATGTTCATATGGGTTGAGCGTACCTGGATCAACATTAATATAGGGGTCTAATTTTTGTATGGTTGTTTTATATCCCCTGGATTGAAGCAATTTTGCCAAAGAAGCGGCAATAATTCCTTTTCCTAGTGAAGATGTAACGCCTCCCGTAACGAAGATGTATTTGGTTTTTGCCATTTTAAGAATTCTATGTTACGGGACACAAAAGTACAAATTGCGAATAGAACTTAAGGACTTTCCTTTGGAAAATGTTTTTGAATTCCTCGAATTAGGGATTCCAAACTATTTGTTTTGATTTCCAACATTGATCGCAATAAATCTCCTAATTTACCATCAGGAAAACCTTTTTGTTGGAACCAAACCAGATAGGGTTCTGGTAAGTCTACCAAATATCTCCCCTTATATTTCCCGAAGGGCATGCGATAATGTGCCAGTTCTATTAATTTTTGGTTATCGGGTTTTAATTCCATTTTTAAATCTAAAAAAATTATCTTTAGGAAATCAACTTTATTAAGCAATATGAAATAGGCTTTGGAAATCTATACCTTGAAAAGATTTTAATTGCCAATTACATCTGCACTTTAAAAATTACACAGATGAAAAGACGAGACTTTATAGGCACATCTGCCGCGGCTTCCGTTGGTTTTATGGCTTCTGCCAAAACAGGTACGGGAACCAACCTTTCTGAAAAACCTTTTAAGCTTAAGCATAACATCAACCATAGCGCTTGTTATTGGTGCTATGGCTCTATCCCTTTCGAAACGTTTTTACAAGAGTTGAACAAACTGGATATTAGGGCGATAGATTTAGTAGACGCCGAACAATTTCCCCTATTAAAAAAATATAACATTCATGCCTCTATGTGCTGGGGTGCCGGCCTCGGTATAGAAAAAGGCTGGAATGATCCACAATATCACAAAGAGCTTATCGCCGATTATAAAAGAGTTATTCCCTTGGTAGCAGAAGGTGGCTATACCAACCTTATATGTTTCAGCGGAAACAGAAACGGTATGAACGACATGGTCGGTCTCAGAAACTGTGCCAAAGGACTAAAGGAAATTATTCCCTTGGCTGAAGAACATGGAGTGGTCATACAAATGGAGCTTTTGAATAGCAAGGTGAACCACAAAGATTATATGTGCGATAAATCGGAATGGGGCGTATCACTGTGTGAGACTATTGGTTCGGACAATTTTAAGTTGCTCTATGATATTTACCATATGCAGATTATGGAAGGGGATATTATAAGGAACATTCAGGATTATCATCAATACTACGGTCATTATCACACCGGTGGAAATCCAGGAAGGCATGAAATCGATGAAACACAGGAAATCTTTTATCCTGCCGTAATGAAAGCCATATTAGAAACCGGTTATACTGGTCATGTAGCGCAAGAATTTGTACCAAGTTGGGAAGATAAAATTGCGGCTTTAAAACAGGGCGTCACCATATGTGATGTTTAGCTGAAGTATCAAGAAACAATGATAATTGGCCCTTTTCACAAGAAAAGGGCCTTTTTTTCGTTTGTTTTTTATTGTAAACCAAATTCCAATCTTTTTAGTTACCAAATTAGAATTATGAAAAATAATAAGTTACTGATATTGGCCTTAACCGTATTGATACTTTCAGGCTGTGTAAAACAAGTGAAGGATGCTTTTGACGAAACTACAGAAGCTTTGACCTGTGCAAATCGCGTACAGGAATTTGAGGATACCAACGAAGCAAACCCTGATAGAAGTTGTACAGCTATTATCGCCGATATAGACGACTTGGAACGTACCTGTAAGGATTATTTATCCGAAAGCACCAAACAGTCCTTTGCAGATCTAAGAGCAGCCTGTTCGGGAAATTAGTAATCATTTTTTTCTTTTAGGACTTCGCTTATTTGCTTTTGCCAAAGCTTTTGTTGTTCGATATTTCTGGAAAAATCGGTTTCCTGATCATAGCGCCTTTGAAATTTGTCCAGCTCCTCTAAAGTTCGTTTGTAAATAGCCCTTACTTCTTGCTTAATGGCTTTTGTGAACTTTGTTTCGGACATTTCTTTGGCCATTTTTCTAGCAAATACTTCGGAAATATCAAAATGCAACTGTTCGTGAAGCAAGGTCACATCGTTGCAAATTTGGGGTCTGTACCATGACTTAGTGGGGTAGAAAAAGGATTGAACCTTGTAATCTACCACCATTTGACCCTTTTCATAATTAGAGGAAAAATTATAACTGATTCCACTCGCCGTGGTAGCGGCGGCACCTGCCCCCATGGGGATTTCCCCTTTAAAATCTTTCCATTGCAACCTAAAATTGGAAGACCAAGGAATTTCTTCCTGACCTCTTAGCTCAAGACTAAACATTGTTAGAACAAGTACAAAAACTAAGAATCTTGCAAGCTTCATTTCAAGGAAATTAAGGGTCTAATATGGAACCTAAAGTTCTCATTACCACGTCGACTTAGAACAAAAAAAACGCTGAAATAAAAAACTACAAGCTTATTTGCAATACGAGACTATACTACATGTAAAGGTATATTATTCCAATTCCTTTATATACATGTTATCATATCCAATAATATAGGAAGCCTGGTTAAAATATCCGGAGGAAATATCCTTTTCATAATCGAACTTGTTTCCACTGTATTGGGTTTCACCTATAAATTTGGAAACATCCAATAAATTGTTCTTATATGCCAGCTTTAATAAAAGGTCGTATGTAATATCGAACCCTCTCACGGCAAATTTATCGGGCGTGTCCCCAAAACGCTTTTTATACCTTGCTACAAAAGAATCTGAAGGTGCCTCCCTGTATACGGAAGGATAAGCGAAACGTAGATTGGACAAATGGGTACTTGAAATAACATCATTATCAAAGGCATTATTCTTGTCCGTAGTAAACATTCTCACCATAATTTTTTTGGCTTCGGGATTTTCAATGTCCAATACAGCGTTATGGAAGGAGTTTAAAATAGATACTACACTGGAAATTAATTTAAAGTTATCGGACTCCACGAAAACCCAATTTTCTACATCCTCGGACAACTGAAGTTCCAACTTATCACGGTTGATACCTATATTTTCCTCTTCCTCCTTCACATTAACAATCTTTGCGTTTGGAAACCTACTTAAAATAGAATCTTGGACCATTTTATTTTTACTATCCGCTATGATGATGATGTTTTCATCGGTATGTTTCTCGGAAACAAATTTTAGCATACGATCACGAAGTGTTTCCTCTTGCGTATAGGAAAAAAATACATTGCCCAAACTTATATCGCTCTTGGCAGGTACCGGTGCAATTACCGGCAAGTTATAACTCGCGGCTTGTGTGGAGGCTTCCTTTAAGGATAAAACATCCAGCGGACCAAAAATAGCATTGTAGGAACCTAGGTTTTCTCTTTGTAGAATCTCCCTAGTTCTTTGTAGATCCAATCGATTGTCAAACGTCTTCACGTCTACGGATACACCCAAAGATTTAATGGAGTCTAACGCCACCAAAGCACCCGAATAAAGACCAAGACTGTATTTTAGACTATTCCTATTCTCTATGGTCCATTCTACGGATTCCTCATCATTTAAATCAAGTTTATCCAACCTAAAGGGTAGAAGAAACATGATTTTTGGTTTGTTCTCTACATTGATACTATCCAACAAATTTATCTTGTCCAAAATCAAGGAATTCCTTACTTCAAATTCACCTACCTGATTTTTGGGTAATTTCAGTACCATACCGGCCTTTAATCCATTTTTTAGCTCGGGGTTAAGTTTAATCAATTCTTCCCAGCTCATCCCAAATTTTCTGGTAAGACGAAACTCATTTTGCTTCGGCTTTACCTCATAGAAAATATAGTTGTCGGTATTTATCGCCCCGGGATCCAATTTTGTTTCCGGTAACCGAATTACCATACCTTCCTTTAGGCCACCACGTTCCGTGATTTCAGGATTCAATCTAACAACCTCATCGGACTTCACCTCAAATTCCTTTTCAAGCCGATAAAAATTCATTTTGGCCGGAACCGTATAGGAAGTATATAATTGGGTTTCCTGATTATCTACCGTTGAACCGGCAATTTTTGGGAGAAGCAACTCATAACCCTCCTGTAAATAGTTAGAGGTCTTGGAAAGCGAAGGGTTCAAAACCAACATACTATCTATTGTTATTCCGTATTTGTTAGCTATACTCCATCGGGTTTCCTTAGGGGCTACCACATATTTCTCATAGTCCCCAACATCAATGGTATTTTGGTCTTCATCTACCTTTTTATATTTAGGTACCCTAATGACCATTTTTCTTTTAAGCTGGGAGGAATACAATTCCTTGTTATACTTCTTTATTTCCTCTTCGGTGACGCCATATTCCTGGGCAATTCCGTACAATGTCTCCTTTTTACCTACCCTATGATTTACAAAGCCCATGGGTTCTCGCTTTACCACGGAATCGTTTATGATCCTATTGACCAATTCTTCCACGGCCCCGTCCACAGGTTCACCATTTCCTTTGGTAGGTTCCGTACGTTCTGGTTGTGCGGACACTTCACCAGCATTTGGAATAACCAATATGGTATTTATGCTTAATGGTTCTCCTTTCCTAAGCTCCTTATTGTATTTTAATATTTCATCTTGGGAAACACCGTATCTTTTGGAAATACTATATAATGTTTCGTTCTGCTTGACCGAATGCGTGGTAAACTTCTGTCCTAAGGCTTTACATCCCAAAAAAACACTAAAACAAACGGTAAAAAATATCTTGACTAAATCTTTCATATTACTCCCATTCTATAGTTGCCGGCGGTTTGGAACTTATATCGTAAACAACCCTATTTACACCGGGCACTTTATTAATTATATCGTTCGAGGTTTTTTGTAAAAACTCATAGGGTAAATTTACCCAATCCGCAGTCATACCATCGGTACTTTCAACGGCCCTTAGGGCAACGCATTTTTCATAGGTACGTTCATCCCCCATTACCCCTACACTATTTACGGGTAAAAGCATGGCTCCGGCCTGCCACACCTGATCATAAAGTCCCCATTCTTTTAAACCTTGTATAAAAATATGGTCAACCTCTTGCAAAATGGCCACTTTTTCCCGGGTTATATCTCCCAAAATTCGTATTGCCAGTCCAGGCCCGGGAAATGGATGTCTTCCCAACAGGTTTGGTTCCAATCCCATACTTTTACCTACTCTTCTAACCTCATCCTTAAAAAGCATCTTTAAGGGCTCTACTACCTTCAACTTCATAAAATCTGGTAAACCACCTACATTATGGTGGCTTTTTATGGTTGCTGATGGACCACCCGTTGCGGAGACCGACTCTATGACATCCGGATAAATGGTTCCTTGTGCCAACCATTTGGCGTTTTCAACCTGATGTGATTCATCATCAAAAACCTCAATGAATACCCTTCCGATAATTTTTCTTTTCTTTTCCGGGTCACTTTCCCCTTCCAATGCATCCAAAAAACGTGCCGAAGCATCAACTCCCTTTACGTTTAATCCCATATCCTTGTACTGGTGGAGTACATCTTCGAACTCATTTTTTCTGAGCAAACCATTGTTGACGAAAATACAATGAAGGTTTTTCCCAATGGCCTTGTTGAGCAGTACTGCCGCAACGGAAGAATCCACGCCTCCAGAGAGTCCCAATATTACCTTTTCATCACCGATCTTCGCTTTAAGTCCGGCCACGGTAGTTTCCACAAAGGCCGCTGGCGTCCAGTTTTGTTCTACTTTGGCAATATTCACCAAAAAGTTTTCCAGAATCTGTTTTCCGTCGGTGGAATGGTACACTTCTGGATGGAACTGAATACCATAAGTCTCCTCGTTCTTGAACTTAAACGCGGCGTTCTCCACATCATGGGTACTTGCCAAAAGAACTGAATTATCAGGAAGACTTTTTATCGTATCCGCATGGCTCATCCAAACTTGACTACCAATCGCTATACTTTTTAAAAAAGGGTCGTCTACATGTAGTTTGGCCAATTTGGCCCTACCGTACTCCCTAGTGTTGGACTTTTCAACATTTCCACCATTAAAATGGGCAAGGTACTGTGCACCGTAACACACACCTAATAAAGGTTTTTTCCCTTTTATCCCAGAGAGGTCTACATGGGGTGCATCCCCTGCCCTCACGGAATGTGGTGAACCTGAAAGAATTACGGCTTTATACTCGTTTAAGTCCTCAGGTGGTTTATTGTAAGGCTTTATTTCACAGAAAATATTCAGTTCCCTAACCCTTCTAGCGATGAGTTGTGTGTACTGGGAGCCAAAATCTAATATCAGAACATTATTTTGCATGGGCAAAAATAGCAATTTGAAGGTTTTTGAAAACTATCTTTTGGTATATTTATCATTCATTTAAAAACAATTGTTTTGAAACACATTTCAGCTATAATTTTTGGGGCCGCTATTGTCATTGCCGCCTATTTCTTGGGCAATGCATATGTGAGGCGCGCCAACCCACCTCAAATAATTTCGGTTACAGGCCTTGGTAATGAGAACTTCACTTCAGACCTTATCGTATGGGAAGGGCAATTTTCTGCGACCAACACCGTGCTTAAATCTGCCTTTGACCAACTGAACAGTGATAAAAACATTGTTAAGGAATATTTGACCTCAAAAGGAATAAAAGCCGAACAGATTATATTCAACAGTGTACAGACTACCGAGCTGAGAGACAATAAATACGAAAACGGCAATTATGTGGGAAGTATATTTAGGGGGTACCAACTCATGCAAACGGTAAAGATTGAATCGCAAGATGTGGAACTGATTGAAAACGTTTCCCGGGAAATAACGGAACTCTTAAATAAAGGAGTGCAGTTCAACAGTTACCCGCCAAGATATTATTATACCAAATTAGCCGATCTTAAAATTGAAATGATTTCCAAGGCTACGGAAGATGCCCGATTAAGAGCGGAAAAAATTGCCGAAAATTCTGGTAGTAATCTAGGTGATTTGGTATCGGCCAAAATGGGGGTTTTTCAAATCACTGGGCAAAATTCCGGAGAGGATTATTCCTGGGGTGGGGCATATAATACCGACTCTAAAAACAAGACTGCCTCCATAACGATGCGTTTGGACTACAAAGTGAGATAGTTAAATTAGTACTTTGTATAATATTTTTTAAAACACTGGAAATTAATTTTTTAAATCAATTCCTACAAATTCGATTTGCAACCAAAATTTTGAAATAAACCAACAAAAGCCCGGCGAATACCGGGCTTTCTCAACCAACCTAATTGGAATACAATTCTGAAAAATTTCTTTTTCATAGCATTTTGCATTCCTACACAATTGGTCGCAAGAACTTCTAAAACCTTACACTTCAATAAAAAAAGCCCGGGAACCACCCCGAGCTTACTAATTAAAATCAAAAACCAACCTAAAAATGATTCATCAACTAAATCTTCTTTTTCATAGCAATTTGTATTTATAACAACTATCTCGCAAAATACCCTACCATGATTTTGTATTTTTATAAATAAAAATGATGGACGGTTTTTGGAAAGAACTTCAAGAAGAACTAAAAAAGGGGGTAAACGAGAAAGAACACCCCTTTAGGTTTGGGACATTTGGAACTGTGGGAGTGGACAAGTTACCACGATTACGGACCGTAGTCCTTAGACATTTGTTTGAAAATGGACACCTTTGTTTTTATACGGACAAGCGCTCCAAAAAGGTGATGCATATTACGGAGAACCCTAACGTAAGTCTTTTATTCTATCATCCCGAAAAACTTTTGCAAGTGAAAATTGAAGGACTTGCTTCCGTGGTAACCAATGAAAACAAACTTCAAACCATGTGGAAGGAAATCCCCGAAAGTAACAAGAAGGACTACACTACGGAGACCGCTCCGGGAAGTACCTTAAAAAATCCTGATAATTTGGAATATTTAACCGGAGACCATTTCTTTTGTATGATTGAAATAGAACCTTTTAGGATAGAATACCTAAAGTTGAAAAAACCTCACCATATTCGGGTGGCCTTTGAGAAAGAAGATGATAATTGGGAAAGCGAGTTTTTGGTTCCCTAGTTTCCCCGCTACTCCATACTTTTTAAAATATCCTGAATATCCTTTTGCGTTGTATCCGGATTGATGAAACAAAATCGGGATACCGTTTCGTAACCATTGGTAGACTTCCATTTGGTAGGCGTTACCAATGCAAAGCCAGATTCATGATTTCTATAGGTCCAGTTTCTATAATCTTCTGCTGACCAGCCAATTCTTCTGTACAGCACACAGGAAAGACTGGGTTCCCTGACCAATTCGGTTAGTGGATTCTTTTCTATGAGCTCTCCAGCTATTTTTGCTAATTTGATGCCCTGCTCTACAGCCCACTCGTATTTTTCGGTACCATGGGTCGCCAAGGAAAACCACAATGGCAAGCCCCTTAGACGTCTGGTCAATTGTATTTGATAATCGGACGGATTAAATCCATGCGCACCTTCATCCTTAAAAATTTCCAAATAGGAACCTTCTTGGGCATGGGCCTCCTTGGCCTCTTCGGGATTCTTATAAATGACCGCACCACAATCATAGGGAGAGAATAACCACTTATGGGGATCAATGGTAACACTATCCGCCTTTTCTATTCCTTTGAACAAATGACGAACCGATTTTGCAGCAAGTGCACCGCCACCGTAGGCCGCATCTACATGAAACCAGAGATTTTTGGAGCGACAAAAGTTTGCAATTCCATCCAACTCATCAATAATTCCGGCGTTTGTAGTTCCCCCTGTGGCCACAACAGCAAAAACCCTTTCTTTTTCGGTTTCCGGTAATTTGTCGTAAAACGCTTCCAAGGCCGATTGGCTCATGGCATCTTCCGACGCTACCAGCAAAACATCCGCATCGATTACCTTGGCCATGGCCTTGATTGAGGAATGCGCTCCAATGGAGGTAATTAAAATTCCTTTTTGATTTATGTTCCTTGGATTTTTTCTCCATTTTTCCCTGGCCACGACTATAGCCGATAAATTGGCCGCAGTTCCCCCACTGGTGAACACGCCAAAAGCGGGTTCTGGCATACCCGTAAGTGAAACCAACCACTTCATGGCCTCGTTTTCACAAAAAATTCCACCTGCACCTTCCATCCAATAGGCCCCATGAATACTCGATGCCGATGTCACCAAATCGAACAAAATGGCGGCTCGGGTTGGTGATGCTGGAACAAAAGCCAAATGTCTTGGGTGGTCAATAGGCACCGTGGCCTTGACCAGAACTTGCCTAAATAATTCAAAAGCCTTCTCCCCTCCTATTCCACTATTAGTGACTGTTTCCCCGACCAATCTCCGAAGTTCGGCCTCAGTTTTTGGTTTGCCCAACTCTGGATTGGTTTGCGTAATTCTGTTGATGGCATATTTGACCACGTCAAGGGTCATTTCAACCATATCTATATCTATATCGTGCATTTTTTAATCTTTTAATTCAATTCGTTTTAGACTCGGGACAAAAAATAAGGTGTCCTTTTCCCTACCAAAACCTAAAATACTGTCGGTAGGTTTTGTGTATTCATCCGGGATTTTTCCTATGTGCACAAAAACTTTGTTCTTATTCTTGATGTTATTCCCCAAAGAAAAGTCGTCATTGGAAAAAATCAACCGATTCGGGTTTAGCAATTTAATATTTCCAGCATAGGTAACGTCGGGTAAAACCCATTCTTTGTCTGAATAATCCTGACGTAATATATTGGAAATCGGTTCAAACCCGAAATGAACGGAAGACGGAATGCCCAATACTTTTTCCATGGGCGTTCTTAAAAACTGAAAACCTATTAACATTATAAAGGTCACAAAAGCATACCTTTTAATTTTTATAATATTCTCAAATTGAAATGATTTGATCCACAGTATTATGAAAGGTAGCAATAAGGGCAACAACCATCTTACCTCAACCTTTTGTGCCTTTACTAGCAAGAAAAACAGCAATAAAACCAAAATTTGAACTACAAAAAGCTCAGAAAACCAATCCCATTTAGGTCGTTGTAGAGTCACTTTTTTCAATAGGACCAAAACCAAGAAAACTAGAAGTAATGGTGTCATTAAAGGTATTAAACCCTTAATTATCAGGATTACCGGTGTAATTCCGAATAAATAATCTGCAGTACCATCCCCAGTTTTATCCTGTATACTTTCCCGTACCATAGACCAATTTTCATTTGGCCCAAAAAGCCAGTAGAAATGAGGTGCCACAAGAACCATGGCCAATAGAATTGTAATGAATATTTTTCTATTAAAAATTACCTTTCGTAGTTCTCCATCCAAGAGACCCACTATACTAAAGGCCAATAAAAACAATACATAGTTGTATTTGGACAATAGACCAAAAGCGACACAACAACCAAAAAGAATATAATTCCCAACTGATTTTTTAACAAGCAGCCTTTCCAATATGAAGTACGTTGCCAATATTGAAAAACACAAAAGAGAAGTATGGGACAGCCGCCTAAAGGTGAAATCAATAAAAACAGGTATCAGGACCATCATAAAAACAGTGATTCCGGCCTTTTGAACATCTTTGTGCATGTTCTTGGCAAATTGGTATAACAACAAAAGAATACCCCCAAATAGGAGTCCCCGTAAAAAGGAAAAAGAAAATTTGTTGAATCCAAGTAACTGGTTAAAGAAATATTGTATCCAAGTATATAAAGGCGGCTGGTCATCATATCCCCAACGTAACCATTGCGAATAATAAGCCTGTTCAGCGTCTTCCAATTCTACGGCTGCCTTAAAAAAAGTACTTGCCGTAATCACCAAAACGGATAAAACCACCGGCACAATTATCCTTTTTGGCCACAGACCTTGCAACAAACTACTTATTTTTTTGTGAGTATCGTGAACGTTAAATCCATAGGATTAAGAGACCTCAAAAGCATAGGAATCAATTCCTCTCCATATTCCAAATACAGTTCGGAGAAGTTCAATTGTCGTTCCTGAAGGGACTGACCAGGAAACAGTTGATTCTGTATATCGGTCAAACGCAGCACATGATCTTCCAATTTTCTTTTTTGGGCCTTAAGCAATCGCTTTTCCAGATTATCAAGACCCTTCTTTTGTTTAACCTCCTGCGCCTTTACCGCACCTAAAAAGGACTTGTCCGTTTTTTCCGCAAGCTCGTACATTCCCTTGAATTGTTCCTCCAATAGTTGTTTTTGGGGCGTAAAATCGATATCGATATTGGATATTTCCCTGATTTTCTTATTGATCAGACTATGTTGCTTCAAGAAAATATCGCTGTGGGAAACATTTAATTTTTGCAACTTTTCGTTTTGTTTTTCGGTAATTACCAACGCCGAATTACGAAGTAAAAGTATGGGAAAGGGTACGTTCATCGCTTCAAAGGACGATTTTAGCTCAAGCCAATAGGCCAATTCCCCTCCGCCCCCTATGTAACACAAATTCGGTAAGATCACTTCTTGATACAACGGCCTCGCCACCACATTGGGAGAAAATCGCTCCGGATGTTCCTCCAACTCGGCAATCAATTCCTCTTTGGAAAACGATAATTGAGTGTCGTTTACAAAATAAGTACCATCCTGCTCGATTATTCTTTCCCGAATATCGTCTTTTAAATAAAAATAATTGATTTCCCTAGGGTTTACCTGAACAGGGTAATCCGGATTTATTTGCTGTATTTCCGCAATTTTATCCGATACTTTCTTAAAGGAAACCTGGTCAAAAATGTCCTTTTTCGCGTAGGGTACCAACAGTTTTTTAAGACTCTTATCGTCACCATCCAAAATGACCAAGCCATGTTCCTTAAAAAGTTCATTGGCCAAAAATCGAGTTGCCTCGGTCAATGTTGCATGATCTAAATAAGCTTTGGAGAAAAGTTCTTTTAGATAGGTGGCATTTTTGCTGCCCCCAACACCTAGCGAAAAAATTTCAAATACTTCATTCAAACCTTCAGTGGACAAGTGTCCAACCGCACCTGAAGCTTTCCTATTCCACAGGATTTTTTTTCCTTGAAAATTAAAATAGTTTATTTCTTCAAAATCATGGTCCTCGGTGGCCATCCAATATACCGGAACAAAGTTGTATGAGGGGTATTCATCCTTTAATTGCTTTGCCAAATTAATGGTAGAAATTATCTTGTAGAGAAAGTATAATGGACCGGTAAACAAATTGAGCTGATGGCCAGTAACAATAGTATAAGTTCCTGTATTACTCAGGGAATTGATATTTTCCAAGGTCAATTCCGAAGCTTCCAGACCGGAATATTGTTGCTTCAATGCATTTACCAAAACATCTCTATGAGTTTGGGGGTAGCTCTCCTTTTCCCTGATCTGTGCCCTAAAACTTTCAATTTTTGGAAATCGATTATAGAGCGTTTCCAACTCTGGCATCCCCTCAATATAATCACAAATTAGACTAGAAAAATATCCTGTTTTTCGAAAAGGCAAACAATCAATATCCATATAAAAATGTTAATGACCGTAAATATAAAACACTCCCAACTTACAGTTCCTAAAAATACGTTAATTACATTGGACCAAAATCCCGTAATATTCGTCAAAAACCCCATTTAACATGATAAAAGTTATCAATAAATTGGTAGATTTGAGACGTACCATTCTTTTAAAATTTAATATGAAAAGACTTTTACCAATTCTCCTATTTACCCTTCCAACATTTTTACTGGCACAACTTAAATCACCATCCGAATTTTTAGGATATGAGCTGGGAACGCAATTTACCCGTCATCATCAAGTAGTGGATTACTACCAATACTTGGCCCAGGCGGAGCCAAATAGAATGAAGTTAATGGAATACGGGAAAACCAATGAACGTAGGCCATTGTTACTTGCGTATCTTTCCACAGAGGCCAACATGAACAACCTTGAGGAAATTAGGGCCGAACATCTTAAAAATGTGGATGGCAGTGGTTCTCCTTCCAAAGTGATCGTTTGGTTAAGTTATAATGTCCACGGGAACGAAAGTGTAAGTACCGAAGCTTCCATGCAGACCATTTATGACCTGCTGACCTCGAAAAAGGACTATTTGGAGAACACGGTAGTCATTATGGATCCCTGTATAAACCCAGATGGTAGGGACCGTTATGTAAATTGGTACAATCAATATAAAAACACCCCTTTTAATGTAGATCCCAATAGCAAGGAGCACCATGAAGGCTGGTGGAGCGGAAGAAGCAACCATTATATGTTCGATCTTAACCGCGACTGGGCCTGGCTTACCCAAGTGGAAAGTCAGCAACGACTAAAACAGTTCAACAAATGGTTGCCTCATGTACACGTTGATTTTCATGAGCAAGGAGTGGACAATCCCTATTATTTTGCCCCAGCGGCAGAACCATTTCACGAGGTAATTACCGATTTTCAAAGGGAGTTTCAGGAAACTGTCGGTAAAAATCACGCTAAGTATTTTGATGCCAACGGATGGTTCTATTTTACCAAAGAGGTATTTGATTTGCTATATCCAAGTTACGGGGACACCTATCCCACCTATAATGGAGGTATAGGAATGACCTACGAGCAAGGAGGTAGCGGCAGGGCCGGATTGGGTATAATTACAAGCATTGGTGACACATTAACTTTAAAAGACCGTATTGCCCATCACTACACTACAGGAATTTCTACCGTGGAAGTGGCTAGCAAAAATGTAGATCGATTAAACTCGGAATTCAAAAAGTTTTACCAGCAGAAAAATTTCAAACAGCAAAGCTATATCCTAAATGGAAATGCGGATAAGCTAGAAGCTTTGGCCAATCTGTTGGATAAACATGAAATTGAGTATGGAACGGGAAGCAATACCAGTTATAAGGGTTTTAGATATGATACTTCCAAATCCGGTACTTTAAGAGGTACCGATAAAAGTCTTGTAGTTTCCACGGACCAGAAAAAGGGAACTTTGGTAAAGGTTTTGTTTGAACCTAATGCAAAGTTGAGCGATTCGGTTACCTATGATATTACCGCTTGGTCATTGCCCTACGCCTATGGACTTGATGCCGTGGCTACGGATGGTACCGTCCAACAAAATACATATCAAGCCACCAATGAAACTTATGGTGTAACCTCTCCAGACAGCTACGCTTATTTGACAGATTGGAACAGTATAAAAGATGCTAAATTCCTGGCCGAGCTCTTAAAACATAAAATTAGGGTACGATACGCGCAGAAACCATTTAAGGCCGATGGAATAAATTATAAAAGAGGAAGCCTTATTATTATTGGGGCCGACAATAAACATATTGACGGATTCAGTACGATACTGGATGAGGCATCCAAGAAATTCTCAAAAAGCCTGACACCCACTTCAACGGGATTTGTTGAAAGCGGAAAGGATTTTGGTTCCAGTTCAGTGGAAGTACTACAGGAACTTAAAATAGCCGTGCTATCCGGGGAACCTACATCCACCCTAAGGTTCGGGGAAATTTGGCATTTCTTTGAACAACAATTGAATTATCCCATTACCGTCCTGGACGAAAGCTATTTTGGCAGGGTAAATCTCTCCGAATACGATATACTTATTTTACCCGATGGATGGGGATATCGCAGTTTCCTTAGCGAAAAAGTAACGGATAAAATTAAAGACTGGGTAAGCCAAGGTGGAAAATTGATTGCCATGGGAGGGGCCATAGACGGACTCGCCAAACAAAAAGGATTCGGTATTAAGGAAAAGGAACAAAAAAAGGATACTACCGTAAACCTTCAGGCTTTTGACGCTTCGGAAAGGGATTACATAAAGTCTGCCATTACGGGGGCAATTTTTAAAACTACGGTCGATTCCACAAACCCTTTGGCTTATGGTTATGAGGATTCTTATTTCACCTTGAAATTAGGAGACCGTTCCTACAACTATTTGGATGGTGGTAATGCCGTTTATCTCGCAGAAGGTCAAAACATTCCCGTTTCCGGGTTTGCCGGAAGCGAAGCCAAGAAGAAAATTTCGGAGACACTTATTTTCGGAACGGAAAGGATGGGTAGGGGCCAGGTAATTTATATGATAGACAATCCGCTTTTTAGAGGTTTTTGGGAGAACGGCAAATTATTTTTTGCCAATGCATTGTTTATGGTGAATTAGTCTAAAATCAAAACCAATATGGCGGAATATAAGGTTGAGACCCTAATTTATTATAGTAAGCTGACTCTGGACACGAAACACATCGTAAAGTCCTCCCAAAAGGAGATTCAGGAAAAATTGGATGAGCACGCCAAGGAGGGCTGGAAACTCGCTTCCACGGATGCGGTTAGTTTTGGAGCCGCCATTTATATTTATCTCTATTTTGAAAAGTGATATCTGTTTATCCATAATCGATTAACGCACGGTCTCCTCGAGCGCAGTCGAGAGGTATTTTAACCTATTAAATTACTAATATTAAGGTCTCGACTGCGCTCGACCTGACAAAGTAACTTACTTTCGACAGGTAAGGAATATCTGAATTAATGATACACACCTATTTCACTTGACATGAAAAGCATTTCTTAACTATTAGGATGGAAACTGAGAAAATTTTATTAAGGGATAAACCTAAATTAGAAATTACATTAGAAGAGAACGAGTTTGAAATATTTAATGAAGAAAAGCAGTTTAAAAACGTCATTTTTTACGAAAATATTAATTCAATTGAATTAATTGAAAAGAAAACAAACTGGTTTGTTACTTCTCTAAGTTTTATTGTGGGTTTTTTGTTTGAAAGTGTATCAGGTGACTTATACAAAGACAGCAACAAACTGATTTTAAATCATGCAAATGATAGAATTGAGGTTTCGTTAAAACATTGCGACTATGAAAAAACGAAACTGCTAGTTGCCAAAATCAAATCGAAAATCTACAATAAATAGCATTTCAACTTTAAACCGGCTCCCCATAAAGGTCAAAATCTGCCGCTTCGGTAATTTTGATAGTTACAAACTCGCCCTGTTTTAGATAATGTTTGGTAGCATCCACCAACACCTCATTATCCACATCCGGGGAATCGAACTCCGTTCTCCCCACAAAGTAATTGCCTTCCTTACGATCAATGATACATTTGAAGGTTTCACCAACTTTCTGCTGATTCAGTTCCCAAGAAATTTGGGACTGTATCTCCATGATTTCATTGGCACGCACCTGTTTTATTTCTTCTGGAACATCATCAACCAAATTGTAGGCATGTGTATTTTCTTCGTGGCTATAGGTAAAACAACCTAAGCGTTCGAACCTCATCTCCTCCACCCAAGATTTTAAGGTTTCAAAATCTTCCTCGGTTTCGCCAGGATACCCCACAATTAAGGTGGTTCTAATGGTCATACCCGGAACCGCTTTCCTAAAATCCTGAAGTAATTGAGTCGTCTTTTCCTTTGTGGTACCCCTGCGCATACTCTTTAAAATACTATCGGAAATATGTTGTAAGGGAATATCCAGATAATTACAGACCTTGGATTCATCACGCATAACATCCAGAACATCCATAGGGAAGCCTGTTGGGAATGCATAATGTAAGCGAATCCATTCTATTCCATCAACCTGTACCAAGGCCCTTAAAAGTTCGGCAAGGTTTCTTTTTTTATATAAATCTAGGCCGTAATAAGTAAGGTCTTGGGCTATCAGAATAAGTTCTTTGACCCCTTTTGCCGCTAATTTTTCAGCTTCCGCAACCAACTGTTCTATGGGCGTGCTTTTGTGTTTGCCACGCATTAAAGGGATGGCACAAAAGGAACACGGACGGTCACAGCCTTCCGCAATCTTTAAATAGGCATAATTTTTAGGGGTTGTTGTCAATCGCTCCCCGATAAGCTCATGCTTATAGTCCGCACCTAATGCTTTTAATAAATTAGGAAGTTCACTGGTACCAAAGTACTCGTCCACATTCGGGATTTCCTTTTGTAAATCGGGCTTATAGCGCTCGCTTAAACAACCAGTAACAAAAACTTTATCTACAACACCGTCCTCCTTCTTTTGAACATACTCCAAAATCGTATTTACGCTTTCCTCTTTGGCGTTGGCTATAAACCCACAGGTATTGATGACCACTACATTACCCTCTTCTTCATGTACAACCTCCTTGTCGTTGGCACGCAACTGTCCCATAAGCACCTCGGAATCGTACACATTTTTGCTACAACCCAAGGTAACCACATTGATCTTATTCTTTTTGAGCGTTTTTGTGCGCATAGCATACCCTTCTTTATCGTTCTCTATTAGGCGGGTGCAAAAGTACAATTTGAGAAATGAAAAATTCCCTATAACAGACTATTTCTTTGGTTTTTACGTTAAACCTTTGATAAAAAAACAGGTCCTACCTATTAAAAAAATGATGAATCGATTTTTGTATTTATCCATTTTATCTACAGTGTTATTCTATGGGTGTTCCACAGACCAGATCAACCAGGAAGAAGAAATTCTAGATACCACTGAATCTGAGTCCCTGTATTTTCCCCCTCTAAATTCCGACACCTGGGAAACAATTGCACCTTCTGAATTGAATTGGAACGAAGAAGCCATCCCTGAACTATATACCCTGTTGGATGATAAAGGAACCAAAGCTTTTATCATCCTAAAAGATGGTAAAATTGTCATGGAATGGTATGCTACAGATTTTGATAAGGACTCTGCATGGTATTGGGCATCCGCTGGAAAAACATTGACCTCCTTTGTTACGGGTATCGCTATTGAAGAGGGTTATTTGGAATTGAACGACCCAACTTCAGAATACTTAGGGGCAGGCTGGACCTCGCTACCTACGGAAAAAGAAAATTTGATTAACGTTTGGAATCAATTGACCATGACCACAGGTTTGGATGATACCAAAGGAGATTGTAAAACCCCGGATTGCCTAACGTATATCGCCAATGCAGGAACTCGTTGGGGATATCACAATGCCCCTTACACTTTAATTCAAGATGTTATCACGAATGCGACCGGTGAGGATTTTGAACTTTATTTTGCCAATACGCTTAAGGATAAAATTGGTATGAGCGGTACCTGGCTCTCCAGTAATGGAGACAATAATGTGTATTGGAGCACCGCAAGAAGCATGGCCCGTTTTGGACTTTTAAACTTGAATAATGGTATTTGGGAAGACACCGTAATATTGGGTAATGAGGAATTTCTTTCCGATATGAAGAATACCTCTCAAGATCTGAACAAATCCTACGGTTACCTCTGGTGGCTGAACGGAAAGGAAAGTGCTATGGTACCGCAGTCCCAGATTGTATTTCCTACACAATTGATACCCAATGCACCTTCTGACCTGTATGCCGGTTTAGGCAAGAATGACCAAAAATTGTATGTGATTCCCAGTGAGAATATGGTAGTCGTTCGTATGGGTCAAGATACCGGAGACGCTGCCTTGGGGCCCTCTAGTTTTGATAATGAGCTTTGGTCCTATTTGAATGCAATTATAGATTAACTAAAAGATAGTCTAAGGCAAAAGAAAGTAGTATTTAACTTTAGGGAACTGGATTAGGCCATTTCATAGGCTACATTGTTAGCCACTGGGTTTTATTGTTAAGATTTACTTTCCATTTAATTTTTTGTCCATTTATGTTCACTTTGCTCTTTCAGAAAATGAATAAGGTCTTTATTCTCCAGTATTTTTTTATCCGTCCCATTAATTCCTATTTCATACATTGCCTTAGCGAGTTCCGTTGATTTAATGCTAAAGTTACTTCCTAAAAGCCTTAGCATAGGATAAAGAGTTCGCAGAATGCTATACATAAAATTTGGTTCTTTTCGTGGTTCTACAGGATAAATGTATCCCGGACGAAAGGCATAAAATTCCAAGCCCAATGTATCAATTTGATTCTCAGCCATTCCTTTATAAAGCGCAAATGAAGTCTTGCTTTTTTCGGTTCGGTCGGCTCCCGCTCCACTGAGAAGACAAAGTTTTGCATCCGGGCTATTGGCTTTTAGTATTTTGGCAAAACTTACAGCATAGTCTACCGTAATTTCCTTGAATAGCTTATCAGAAACACTACCGGTGTAAACCCCAATACAGAAAAAGGCACTATCTATGTTCTTGAACAAATCCCAATGGTTGGCATACTCTGTAAAATTTTCAATAAGTACCTCTTTTAACTTAGGGTGTGAATTGTTCGATTTATTGCGAACTAAAGATATGACCTTATTAATTTTTGAAGAGGACAGGCAATGGTCTAGGACGATATTCCCAACCATACCTGAAGCTCCTGCAATCAGTACATTTTTCATAATCTAAACCCTGTGTTTAAAATGCGATTTTGAAAAGGATGAAAACAATAAAAATGCTGAAAGTAAAACATACAAAACAATTTCACTACTGTATGCAGTATAACTCCATTGTTGGGACATAAAGTCGAAGGTTTGTATGGTGCACAATACAGCCAGGTTGGAAAAAAGCATTACCATAACAAGGGGTGTCCATTTCCATTTTAGGAAATACCCTAAAACAAACGTGCCTCCTGTAAGCGTTATCAACAACCAATGCACGAATTGCACAGCCTCTGGGTATGCAGAATTCTGTAAGTGTATAAAAGGCGTAATGCCGGAGAAATATTCAAAAAAACCCGCCACTCCCCAAACTAACATTCCCATTGTCCATAGGAGCAACACAACCATTACTACTTTTGATGCTATTTTCATTTTGTTTAGGTTTAGACTTTTTTTAATTCTGCCATACTTATTTACCTCGTACCGAACGGTCTCTTAAAACCGTCAGTTACGGGTTAATATGTATTAATTTTTCGGTTTAGCACAGACGTTAGCAATTCTGAGTGGATTCAGTTTACCCTGAGTGAAGTCGCAGGGTAGTCGAATCCCCGTAATTGCGGTTGTACATGGTTGGCAAACATTTTCATTTATTCATTCCATTCTTCAAATAGAAATATCCAATTGCTAATGGTAAAAGAAAAAATGCTGCGCCGATTACCTTCATTGAAATTCCGAGTGCGTAACCGACTATAAACAGAAGGATAATAAACGCTAAAAGGCTAAATCCGAATACTTTCAAGATTTTACCATTATTATTTAGTGTTTCAACTAAAAAAGCCACAACATATAAGAGAAGTCCATAACGCCCAAATTGATACAGATATCCAATTCCATCCCTTATCGTTTCAAATATGGCTGGTTCAGAATTATACATTTCCAAGGCTTGATAATAAGTTCCAAGAGTAAGTCCAAAAGCAACTAACATCATAAGACTACACACTACAAGAATTGACCATATTATTCGCATTATGATATTGGCCTTATTTAATAATAGAAAATAACCCGTTATGAAGATAAAATGACTGAGCATTTGCCAGGTCCAAATAAGCTCTAGGTTTTCCCAGTTTCTTAAGATAAATTCATTCGTTTCTTTATCCGTTCTAGAAGTACCAATCCAACCAATACTATATTCAAAATAAATGGTAATCAAAAGAATAAGCGAACCTAAAATTAGGAACAATCCTCCAATACTATTCTCATTTATTAATTTGGATTTAGTCATTTATCAATGTTTGCCAACTTGTTTATATAGCCACAAAATACATCTATATACCTCCAATTTAGGAATAAATCGGGTGTAATGATTATTGCTTATGTAAAGTCCAAAATACCAAATTCCCTTTTTGGATTCGGGTCTATTGATATCCTTTGGGCATTTTCCTTTTAGGAAATGCGTCTTCAAAAGCTTTTCCCATTCTTAGCAAATGCGCCTCTGAGAAGGGCTTGCCAATAAAGGTGAGGCTTATGGGTTCCCCACTCGCTTTATACCCCATAGGAACGGTCAAGGCCGGATATTTGGCTACGGCGGCATATCCTGCATGATAATTATTGATGGACAGCACGGCATCCAAATCATGTGCATCCATGGCCGTATCAAAAAAGGTGCGTCCGTTCCCCTCTAAATTGGCTTTTATTTCTTCCAGGCCTTCGGCGGTAGTACTATCAGCCGAAATACCTTCAAAAAGGGCCTGGCCGTAGGGAATACGGACCAGCGAATCGGCATTATTGAAATCGACAGCATCGGCAATGGAAGTAATTGTTACCGAGTCCGGATTTGAATACGCCTTTAAGTATGCGGGCAAGTCATTACGCATATCAATGTTCAGGATACTTAAAAATCCTTCCATTTTAACTTCTGGAGGCATAAATTCAATGATTTCCACTCCAGCCTGCTTTAATTCCTCAACCGTTTCCCTATATAGGCTATCTCTCTCCATAAGCGAGGTCATAGCACCCAATCTCATTGTTTTTAATGGTTCCCGGTTTAAACCTGCCGATAAAATCCCGAGATATTCCTCCTTTACGGATTTAGAATCGGCTGCATCATAGCCCATCATGGCCGAAAGCAATATCGCATTATCCACCACATTTTTGGTCATAGGTCCCGGCGTATCCAAGGTACTTGAAATCGGTACAATTCCAGACCGACTCAAAAGCCCGATGGTCGGTTTTAATCCCACCACGGAATTCTGACTACTGGGAGACAATATAGAACCTGAGGTTTCCGTACCCACTGCCGCCACGGCATAGTTCGCAGCTACCGAAGTCCCACTACCGGAGCTAGATCCTCCGGTCTCAAAAATCCTTCTTCCATAAGGATTCAAGGTTTGACCTCCCACAGCGCTATACCCCACAGGGCAACCACTACATAAAAAATAGGCCCACTCACTAAGATTCACTTTTCCTAAAATCAAGGCACCGTTTTCCTTCAAGCGCTCAACAATAAAAGAATCATCTACTTCATTGTTCATCAGGGCAATACTACCTGCCGTGGTTTTCATACCGGCCGTATTGATATTGTCCTTTAATAGTATCGGCATACCAAAAATGGGGTGACGGACATCCGCCAATCTACCTTCCCGCTTCTGTTCGTCCAGTTTTCTCGCAGCTGCCACGACCTCTTCATTTAAGGCGATTACCGTATTTAAGGTAGTTTCGTTGTCAAGTTCGTACTTGTAAATCCGATGTAGGTAAAATAACACCAGTTGCTCGTAGGTCAGCTTGTCTTGCTCAATACTGTTACCTATTGAAAAGATATCCTGCTCTAGAATCAAAGGTTTTAAGGATTCATATTCTTCTTCCTTCATTTTTACCACCTCATCATACAATGGAAGAAAAACCGCATTTTTATCCAACACCTTGGATTGGATAAGTTTGTAGCGCATCCTGCTAATTTCGTGATCGGCATTGGCGGCTACTTCAGCAGAATCGTTATAAGGCTCCCATAAGACAACGCTCTCTTGTTTCGTATCTTCTTGTTTACAAGAAAACAAAAATAGTATGAGCAATAATGGCAGGACGCTCCTCATGATATCTTTTTAAATCCTAAAAAATGAGTCAACAAATTCATACTTATTGAATACCTGAAGGTCCTCTATACCTTCCCCTACCCCAATATACTTAACCGGAATTTGAAATTGGTCGGATATACCGATTACAACACCTCCTTTAGCGGTACCGTCCAATTTGGTAACGGCCAACGAAGTTACTTCGGTGGCCTTTGTAAACTGTTTTGCCTGTTCAAAAGCATTTTGACCTGTAGATCCGTCCAGCACCAATAATACTTCGTGAGGGGTATCTTCCACCACTTTTTGCATGACCCTTTTTACCTTGCTCAACTCGTTCATAAGGTTCACTTTATTATGTAGTCTACCAGCGGTATCAATGATGACCACATCGGCATCCTGTTTTATCGCGGAGCTAAGTGTATCAAAGGCAACAGAAGCTGGATCACTACCCATTTGTTGCTTCACAATGGGTACATCTACCCTATCCGCCCAAACCTGCAATTGGTCTATGGCTGCGGCTCGAAAGGTATCGGCTGCACCTAATATTACCTTATAACCTTGTTTTTTAAGTTGATAGGCCAATTTACCTATAGTAGTGGTCTTACCTACACCATTTACGCCCACCACCATTATTACATAGGGTTTCTTATCCGATGGTATATGAACCTCAGATTCCTCACCGGTATGGGTCTCAGACAACAATCCGGCTATTTCCTCCCTTAAGATGGTGTTCAACTCGTCGGTACCCATATATTTGTCCTTGGCTACCCGCGCCTCAATACGTTCTATAATCTTTAGGGTAGTATCAACACCCACATCCGAAGTCACCAAAACCTCCTCCAAATTATCCAAAACATCATCGTCAACTTTGGATTTACCTGCAACAGCCTTGCCCAACTTGGAAAAGAAACTGGTTTTCGTCTTTTCCAGACCCTTATCCAAGGTTTCCTTTTTTTCCGAAGAAAATATCTTTTTAAATAAGCTCATCTTATAAACTAATGTTACTCAAATATAAAAATTAAAAAGCCCCTTTCGTAGGAAAGGGGCTCAATTAAACTTATATAAGATTTATTATTTTTTGTCTAACCACTCATTGACCACTTCAGGGGCCATAACAGATTCTACAAAAATATAGGCACCTGATTTTGGTGATTTAACCATCTTAATGGCTTTCGTCAATCTTTTGGAACTTGATTGTAAACTTGCTACCGTCTTCTTTGCCATGACCTACTTTATTTAATTTCTTTATGAACTGTCATTCTCTTCAAGATAGGATTGAATTTTTTAATCTCTAATCTCTCTGGAGTATTTTTCTTATTCTTGGTAGTAATATATCTGGAAGTTCCAGGTTTCCCGGACTCCTTGTGCTCAGTACACTCTAATATTACTTGTATTCTATTCCCTTTTTTTGCCATTGTACTCTATAATTATAGGTTACTTTACCAACCCATTTGCTTTTGCATCCTTCAATACGGCAGAGATACCCTTCTTATTGATCAACTTTAAAGCTCTAGTAGAAACTTTCAAGGTTACCCAACGGTCTTCCTCTGGAATGTAAAATCTTTTTTTGGAAAGGTTTACATCAAATCTTCTTTTTGTCTTGTTGATGGAGAAGGAAACATTATTACCGACCATCGCCTTCTTTCCCGTAATTTCACAAACTTTTGACATTGTGCCGAATTTTTTCTTTTAAACAGGGTGCAAATTTATATCATTTTTATCTTTCGGCCAACATTCCACCCCACATTTTTAAAATTTCTTTCTGAAGCAACTCAAATGCCTTATTTACAGACTTTTGAACGATTCTTTCACGTTGGCTTCCCATGCTGAATTTAAGCGCGAAAACGTCGGTTGGGGAGGCAATGGCTATATATACCGTTCCAACATCTGCATCGGAATCACCTTTTGCAGGTCCCGCGTTGCCCGTAGTGGCAATGGCAAAATCCGTATCCAATAATTTCTTTACACCACTGGCCATGGCCATGGCCACCTGCTCACTCACCACAGAGTATGTGTCCACCAATTCTTGGGACACCCCCAAAACTTTGACTTTAATCTCCGTGGCATAACTGACCACACTACCCTTAAAATATGCCGAAGCTCCCGGAATAGCCGTAATCTGACTTGCAATATTTCCGCCTGTAAAACTTTCTGCCGTTGCTAAGGTCAGCCCCTTGTTTGTCAACAATTTGGCTATGGCCTCTTCTATTACCTCATCATCCTCGGTACCATGGATTATATCCCCAATTAAAGGATATAGTTTTTGTGAAGCTTCCTCTATGGCATTGGAAAGTATTTGATAATCCTTTCCCTTAGCGGTCAATCGTAGCCTAACCTTACCCAAACTTGGCAAATAAGCCAGTTTAATACAACCGGGCAAATTATTTTCCCAGTCTTCTATCTTTTGGGCGATAGCGCTCTCGCCCATGCCATAGGTATTAATGGTCCTATGGATGATGTGCGGACGTTCGTAAAAGTTTACCAACTCTGGAATCACAACTTCCTTAATGAGATGCTTCATCTCAAAAGGAACACCCGGCAACGAAACAAATGTGGTTCCATCTTCATAAAACCACATCCCTGGAGCCGTGCCGTTATTGTTGTGAAGTACTCTTGCCTTACTTGGAACCCAGGCCTGTTTTCTGTTTAAATCGGAAATTGGGGTGCCGGAAATATATTTTGCGAAAAGATTTTCAACATGCCTTAGCACTTCCTTATTCTCAACAAGTTCATCATTGAAAAATTCGCAAAAAGTATGTTTTGTAATATCATCCTTTGTGGGACCAAGACCACCGGTAACGATAACAATATCAGCGTGGGCCTTGCCTTCCTCCAAGGCTTTTAGAATATGTTCACGCTCGTCCTGTACCGAAGTTATCTGATATACGGAAATACCGATTTTATTGAGTTCCTTGGCAATAAAAGCGGAATTGGTGTCAATAATTTGGCCTATGAGAATCTCATCGCCAATCGTAATTATATCGGCGAACATTACAGCTGAAAGTCAGTTTTAAGCTCCCCAATGACTTGATGGATATCGGTTTTTAAGATAGGGAAGGTTTTTTCTATATCTTCCCAACTAGCATTCTGTTTGCCCATGGTCTCTACTTCCAATGCGGCTGCCCTAGTCTGCTCCATGCCCAATAAATCCACGTTGGGCTTTATTTTATGGGCCAGCTGATAGGTTTTCTCATAATCCCTTTCTTTGATGGCCTCCTCCAAACCCTTCAAATCGTCTGGAACTTCTTCCAAAAACACAGAAATGACGGATAGTATAAAATCCTGATCACCATCTGCCATCTCATTAATCTTGTCTAAACTATATATCATTACTTTATTTTGACGTTAAAGAGTTCCGTACCTTCCAAACTCCCGGTAAGGTAGTCATTTGCGCTAACTTTGCCAACTCCGGCGGGCGTTCCGGTGAAAATGACATCTCCTTTTTTGAGCATAAAGTAGGTGGAAACGTATGCTATTATTTCGTCTATCTTCCACAACATTAGCGAGGTGTTTCCCTTTTGTACAACCTCACCATTTTTCATTAGCTTAAAATTGAGATTGTTAAGGTCCTTAAAATGGGTCTTGGGCATCCATTGTCCAATGACTGCAGCTCCATCAAAACCCTTTGCTTTTTCCCATGGCAATCCCTTTTCCTTCAATTTTGACTGTAAATCCCTTGCAGTAAAATCGATACCCAAACCAATATCGTCATAATAGGTTCCGGCAAATTCTTCCTTGATATGTTTTCCAACTCGCTTGATTTTCACCAACACCTCAACTTCATAGTGTACATCTTTAGAAAATTCAGGGATATAAAAATCTTGTTCCTTGGGCAGCACCGCGGAATCCGGCTTAATAAAAATAACAGGCTCCGTGGGCTTTTCATTGTTTAACTCCTCGATATGCTCCGTGTAATTCCTACCGATACAGATTATTTTCATATCTCTTTTACTAACTAAGCTTGTTATTGAGTTTACTCAACTTTATTTGAGTCAATATTTTTTTGGTATACAGAGGAAAATCGGCATTTAATATCCAGCCGAAATATCCAGGTTCCTTTTCCAATACATCGTGAACCTTTTTGCCCTTGTGCTTCCCAAAGGAAAAAACCTCCTCACCTTCCTCATCCAAAGCTATGAAACCTGCAAAGTCCACAAATTGTTTTCTTTTGGAAAACTCCGATAACTTTTTAATGTTATTTTCCAAATCTGGGTATCTTTCCAATTGAGATAGCAGTACTTCATAGGTTGCAGTAGTATCCGCCTCTGCACTATGGGCATCCGTTAATTCCTTATCACAATAAAATTTATAGGCGGCTTCCAAAGTTCTTTTCTCCTTTTTATGGAATATGGTCTGAACATCGACAGATACTGTATTCTTCATATCAAAATCTATATCTGAGCGCAAGAGCTCCTCTGCCAATAAGGGTATGTCGAACCTATCGGAGTTAAACCCTCCCAAATCACTATCCTTGATCATCTTGTAGATTTCCTTGGACAACTCCTTAAAGGTTGGCTCGTTGGCAACCTTTTCATTGGAAATACCATGAATGGCCACAACTTCCTGCGGAATCTCCATTTCTGGATTCACCAACCACGTCTTACTTTCTTTGTTTCCATTTGGAAAAACCTTTAATATGGAAATTTCAACAATGCGATCCTTGGCCACATTGGTACCAGTGGTTTCCAAGTCAAAAAAACAGATAGGTCTGGTAAGTTTAAGGTCCATGAATTAGATTTTAATGCAAAGATATGTTTTAACGTTGAAGGCGAAGGAATCAAGGTAAGAGACTTTAATAACAAATCACAGCCTTGTGTTGATAATATTATTGAATGCGGAACCAAAAGTATAGCTAAGCCCGATATTAAAACCGGTTTCAAAATCCGTAGCGATTTGCTTTTGTTGCAAGAGGACATCCTCAATGGAAGCATCTCCGGCAGGTAGATTAATTTGATCTCGAATAAGCTCAAACCTTCCCGAAAACCTCACGGATAACCCCTTTAGCAAACGAACCGATAAATTACCGTTAAATTGAATTCTGTTTTTACTGAAATCATTTAAAAACGTGGAGCCCCTCAATCGCGTATAAACACTGCCCCAAGGTTGCCTGTAGCGTACCTGAAAATCTAGGGAATGATTGAAAATACCCTCTCGTAACTTATCAAGAATGGTCGTTTCTATGTAATCATTATGGAAGTAACCTATTTTATATGCCAAGGTGATTTCCCTTCGAAGTACTTCCCGGTAGGGAAATATATTGTATTCCAAAGCAGGAGTAAAGTAATATCTAAAATCTAGATTTGTAAACGTGTCGTGTCTTGCACCTCCAAAAACACCGGTTGACCAGTGATCGGACAAACTCCTTACAATACTACCATCAACAGAATACCTAAACCTTTCACTGGTAAAGGTTTCCTCATCTTGTACATATTCACTATTGGCCTGGCTAACACGAACATCTGTTCTAATTCGCCAATTTTCCGTTACATGATCACTTTCAAAACCAAGCGTATAACTAAAGTTTTTTCTGCTGGATTCCTTATCCAATCTGGCTTCTCCAAAAACCTCAAAAATCCAATTGTTCCAAGGGTCTGTGTAATCAATTTCCTGTACGTCACCTGTACCGTCCCTATTGACGGTGTACGTGATATTGTCTGCCAATCCAGAATAAATTACATATTTTAGAAGTCCGGATTGAACCTTTTTCAACAATCCCTTTCTAACCTCATCACTCGTCATGTTGGCCGTGGTGTCATAAGTAAGTTCTCCATTAATATCCTTGTAATAACCTACGCCCTGAAAATTTAACGTATACTTTCGTCCACCGCTACCATTGGAAATATCATAAATGAATAATTTGATATTGGCTTGTGCCTGGTCCCTTACATGACCAACATATTGTATTTCCTGTCTCAGAAAATTTTTGTCACAATTACAATCGATAAAGAGCCTCATTTGGGTTTCCTCTTCTTGCTCACCTTGGGAGATAGCCATAAAAGGAATCAAAAAAATGAATAGAAAGGTAAATTTTTCAAACTGATGTTTGAAGAACACGGGGGTTGATTTTAACATTTTTTGGTTTGGTAGGCCTCAAATTTAAAATCAAAAAAAGAAATAGAATGTTAGAATTCTGTTAATCCGAGATAAATTCACTGACCAAAACGAATACTATATTTCCCTATCCGGGTCCCAGGCTTCCAAATAATCTGCCACGGACTTGGCAAACATACTCCCCAAAGCCCCGTTGACCACCCGGTGATCATAACTATGGGACAAATACATTTTACTGCGTACCCCAATGAAATCCCCTTCCTCCGTTTCTATTACGGAAGGAATTTTCCGTATGGCCCCCAATGCCATAATACCAACTTGCGGCTGATTGATTATGGGAGTTCCAAAAACACTTCCAAAAGTACCAACATTGGTTACGGTGTACGTACCATCCTTCACCTCATCTGGTTTTAACTGGTTGTTTCTGGAACGCTCGGCAAGGTCATTCACCACTTTGGCCATACCGACTAAATTAAGTTGGTCCGCATTTTTGATGACGGGCACGATTAAATTACCATCCGAAAGGGCAGCAGCCATACCAATATTTATATTTTTTTTCTTGATAACGTTATCACCGTCCACAGAAATATTCATCATTGGATACTTCTTTAAGGCCTTGGCAACGGCCTCCATGAAGATAGGTGTGAAGGTCAATTTTTCACCCTCTTGCTTTTCAAAGGCAGCTTTCACCTTGTTTCGCCAATTGACAATATTGGTTACATCTACCTCGATGAAACTTTGGACATGGGCTGAAGTGGAAACGCTATCCGCCATGTGCTTGGCAATCAGCTTGCCCATTCTGGACATAGGGATTACCTCGTCACCGGCTCCAACCTTCACTTTCATTTCTTCCTTTTGCCCTGTATTTAAAGGTTCTGCATCTTGTTTTTTATCTGGAGTAGGTTGCGGTGCCATTCTTTCGGTTGACTTACTTTCTACCTTCTCAACTGAGCCATTACTTCTCCCTTCAATATAATCAAGTATATCGTTTTTGGTTACCCTGCCCTCCTTACCGGTTCCAGAAATTGATTCGAGCTCTTCAAAGGAAACACCTTCTTCTTTGGCTATATTCTTGACCAAAGGAGAATAAAACCTTTCGGAAGCAGAATAATCGGGAGTAGGGCTACTAATTGCTTCCTTGGCCTGAACAACGGCATGCTCTGCCACGGCCGCCATTTCTTTTTCCATGCTATCCTGCTCTTCCGCTTCGTCAGAGACCTCACCTGCACCCTCTATTTCTATAACGGCGACGACTTGGCCTACTTTTACTATATCATCAACATCGAACCTCTTTTCCACTAAAACGCCATCGACCTCGCTGGGAACCTCACTATCCACTTTATCCGTAGCAATCTCAAAAATTGGTTCATCCATTTCAATGGTGTCGCCCACCTCCTTTAACCAGGAAGTCAATGTCGCCTCGGCGACACTTTCACCCATTCTTGGTAATTTTAATTCGAATTTTGACATATCGGTAATCTAACGTCTATTTTAAATAATATTTTTGCAAAAATAACAAAATCAAAAGCCTTTCATTGCAAATACCCAAATTTAAACTATTCTAATGGGTATTAAAGGTACCCTCAAAAGGAACCCTGTTGAGAATACTGCGCCCCAAAGTTACCTCATCTGCATATTCCAGTTCGTCACCAACGGCTATACCTCTGGCAATAGTGGATGTACGAACCTCCATTCCTTCTATTTGTTTAAAAATATAAAAATTGGTCGTGTCTCCTTCCATGGTAGAACTCAAGGCCAATATCAATTCCTTAACCTCTCCCTGTCTTATTTTGTTCACAAGCGATGCTATGGTCAGGTCTTGTGGGCCCATACCTTCGATCGGTGAAATTTTACCTCCCAAAACATGATAAAGCCCTCGATACTGCCCCGTATTTTCTATGGCCATAACATCCCTAATATCTTCAACCACACATACCAAGGAGCTATCCCTTTTGGGATTCGTACAGATTTCACAAAATTCAGTATCGGAAATATTATGGCATTTTTTACAAAACTGGACAGCACCCCTTAATTGCAAGAGCGCATGGGACAACTCCTCCGTTTGTCTCTCAGGCTGCTTTAACATATGCAAAACCAAGCGCAGTGCCGTACGTTTTCCTATACCTGGTAATTGGGACATTTCGTTTACGGCATTTTCCAATAATTTTGAAGAAAAATCCATTGCTGCGAGTTTGTGGCAAAATTACGCACTATTTTTACTTTTTGTACTTTGACCCTAAATTATTTGCCATGACCGCTTCCCATATTCTTCTATTAATTGGTGGTTATTTCGCCATTTTGCTGTTGATTTCCTATTTCACGGGAAAAAATGATTCCAATGAAGACTTTTTCAAGGCAGGAAAGCAATCCCCATGGTATTTGGTAGCTTTTGGAATGGTAGGGGCCTCCCTATCAGGTGTTACTTTTATATCCGTACCCGGATGGGTAGATGCCTCCCAGTTTAGTTATATGCAAGTGGTTTTAGGATACCTTGTGGGTTATTTTGTAACAGCCTACGTGTTACTTCCTATTTATTATAAAAAGAACGTAACCTCTATTTATGAGTATCTGGACGAAAGATTTGGCTTTGTAAGTTATAAGGTAGGTGCTATTTCCTTTTTTGTTTCTAGGGTCTTGGGAGCTGCCTTTAGATTGTTTCTGGTCGCCATTGTCCTGCAACAGTTCGTTTTTGATGCTTGGAACGTGCCTTTTGAAATCACCGTGACCATTTCCATTCTTTTAATATGGATCTACACGTTTAAGGGAGGTATAAAGACCATTGTTTGGACGGACACTTTACAGACCTTGTTCATGCTGATTTCAGTGGGGCTATCCATTTATTTTATCCTAGAAAGTTTGGATTGGAGCTTTGCTGACTTTCTGTCTTCCAATGAATTATCCACATACAGCAAAACATTTTTTACGGATGACCTTTTTGCCAAGAACCATCTTTTAAAATCTTTTTTAGGGGGTATGTTCGTGACTATTTGTATGACGGGTTTAGACCAGGACATGATGCAAAAAAACCTAACCTGCCGCAACTTAAAGGATGCTCAAAAGAATATGGTCTCCTTTAGTTTTGTATTGGTTTTGGTAACATTTGTTTTCATGCTTTTAGGGGCCCTTCTTTTCATTTATGCGAAAGAAAACCAAATTGGGCTTCCACTAATGGACGGTCAGCCAAAAACGGATTTATTATTTCCTGAAATAGCCTTGAATAGTGGATTAGGTATGACGGTGGCAGTCACCTTTATGCTAGGACTCATTGCTGCGGCATATAGCAGTGCCGACAGTGCATTGACTTCATTAACAACCTCTTTCTGCGTCGATTTTTTGGGCACGGGCAAGAAAACGGAGCAGGAAGCAAAAAAAATCCGAAGACGAACACACATTGGTATGAGTGTATTACTAATAGTGGTGGTAATTTCTTTTAAATATGTATTGGACAGAAATGTAATCGATGGCCTTTTGACGGTCGCTTCGTACACGTATGGCCCTTTGCTCGGACTATTTGCCTTTGGTATTTTCACCAAACACCAAATAAAGGATGGTTACACTTGGGTAATCGCCCTAATTTCCGTTTTGGTGATTATCGGTCTTGCAAAAATTCCACCTGATGCTATTGGAGGATATCAATTTGGATATGAATTACTTCCCCTAAACGGTCTTATCACCTTTATAGGCCTCTGGCTTATTAGAAAACGACCGACATCATCACCAGCCACACAAGATTGATGAAAAAATTTCAATATTGATCGGTAGCCAAGAGGACAAGGGTACAGGCCACTTCTGCCTCTATTCCTTGGGCTTCTAGAAGCCCAATAAACTCTTTATTTTCAGTACCAGGGTTGAAAATTACACGTTCCGGCTGAAGCATAATTATGGCTTGGTAGTACTGTACTTGTCGTGTCGGATTTAAATACAGCGTTATAGTGTGAATATTTTGGAATTCATCCAAATTGGTCTTAACTTGCACTCCCCCGATTACTCCAGACCTTAATCCGAAAGCTTCGGTATTTATTCCTTTACTGACCAATCTGTTAATTACTATATTACTGTAACGGTTTGGTTTTAAGGATGCACCAAAAACAAGTGTGGTCTTCATGTTAGATCAGGGTGTTAAATTTTATTAATTCTGTAACTTATTTCCGTATTTAGAGTCTCTTAATTGTTGTTCTTGTATAATAAGGATTAAATTGAGTAAGACACAAAAAAAATTAAAAAGTTGATAGTGCTATATATTTATAGTTAATGGTTAGTGTTTAGTATAGCTTATCAGCAAGAAACCCGGGCTTTTGTCCGGGTTTCGCTTTTAAAACGATTACAACACGTTAGTTAATCAATAGTTAAAGACCATAAATACTGTAACATATTTATTCTTTACAAGTCTATTGTATTAGGATAAAGTTACCGTGAAAGAGGATGGGTTGGTTTTCTCTTCAATAACTTTAACCTTAAGAAACCCGAGGTGTAGACCTCGGGTTTTATTTTTACCATCTAATCATTACGCTCCCCCAGGTAAACCCACTACCAAAGGCGGCAAGCACTACCAAATCCCCGGTTTTGACCTTTCCGGATTCCCATGCCTCTGTCAATGCAATAGGAATGGATGCCGCTGTAGTATTACCGTAACTCATTATATTATTGAATACTTGGTCGTCATTGAGTCCAAACTTTTTCTGAATAAACTGTGAGATTCGAAGGTTGGCCTGGTGAGGAACCAACAAATCGATGTCGGTAGGTTTTAGGTTGTTCTTCTTAAGTCCTTCCATAATGACCTCACTGAAGCGTACCACGGCGTTTTTAAACACAAATTGTCCGTTCATGTACGGAAAATAGGATTCGTCATTGGGGTCATTGTCCGCAATAATATCGGAAACCCATCTTTTGCCCATACCGGGCGCAATCAAGGAAAGTTCTTCGGCGTGTTGCCCTTCAGAATGTAAATGTGTGGATAAGATACCTTCGTACTCATTTTCGGCCCGACTCAAAACAGCGGCACCGGCACCATCACCAAAAATGACAGAAACCGCTCTTCCGCGGGTGGTCATATCCAATCCATGTGAATGCAGCTCAGAACCAATTACAAGTATGTTCTTGTACATTCCGGTTTTTATATATTGGTCCGCAACCGAAATGGCATATACAAAGCCGGAACATTGGTTTCTTACATCCAATGCACCAACTGTCTTAATGTCCAAATCTCGCTGTACCAGTACTCCGGGGCCAGGAAAATAATAATCCGGACTTAGGGTGGCAAATACGATAAAATCTATATCGTCCTTGTCTATTCCAGCTCGTTCAATGGCAATCTTGGCCGCTTTTACCCCCATGGAAGTTGTGGTATCCTCCCCTTTAACCACATGCCTTCGTTCCTTGATACCGGTTCTTTCCTGGATCCAAGCATCGTTGGTATCCATTATTTTGGACAGGTCATCATTGGTTACTACGTTATCTGGGACGTAATAACCTAAACCTGTAATTTTTGAATTATACATATCGTGAATTTAGTCCGTATTTATTAACAATACTAGCAGTGCAATATAAGAACTATTCCTAATTCGGCATCTTTTTCGGGCAAGGTAGTTTTTCTAGAGATACTTCTGAAAATGGTTGACCTTGATCTCAGCCTTTAAATCGTTCAACAGGTTGTAAAGACCAAAAAATGTCCTATTCATATAAAGAAAATGTTTAGACCCCCTATTTCCGTTCATCTTTCTTATTTGCTTGTCAGATGCGTAGTGTTCACTTAGGGCCGCGATTTTATCCCAGAAATCCGAGTTTCCAAAATCAAAGGTTTCCTCGTGAAATGGAGAAGTAAACAGGCTTAGCATTTCATGGAAAAGGTTCTTGAAGAATGTTATTTCCTGTTCTGTATCGGAAGGAGTTAAAATTTCCAACTTATATAATTTTTCGGTAAAAACAACATCATTGGAAATGTTTTCCTTTTTGGCCAATTCAAAATAAGGATTGTAAAAATCATCCGGAACTTCCTTAATGCAACCAAAATCAATAACTACCAATTCCCCATCTGAGTCAATTAAAAAGTTTCCTGGATGTGGGTCTGCATGTACCTTTCTAAGGCCGTGGATTTGAAACATATAAAAATCCCATAAGGTCTGCCCCAATTTGTTGCCTAGCTCTTTTGAAAAATCGGTCTTTGTAAATTCGCCTAAATGGGTTCCTTCCATCCAGTCCATGGTAATAATGCGTTCGCTAGAGAGCTCCTTATAATATGTTGGAAAACTGAGGTTATGTATAACTCTGCATTTTTCAGTAATTTCTGAGCTCTGTTCCAGCTCCAACAAATAATTGGTCTCTTCCAATAATTTGTGCTCAACTTCCTTGAAGTATTTATCCGAATCCTTTCCCTGAAGATTGAACATTCTAAGGGCTATAGGCTTTACGAGGGCCAAATCACTACTAATGCTTTCGGCAACACCGGGGTATTGTATTTTTACAGCCAAGTTTTTACCGTCCTTGGTCGCTCTATGTACTTGGCCAATACTGGCGGCATTGACGGATTCCTTCTCAAAGGTGTCAAAGACCTCTTCAGGATATTTGTCGAGATATTTTTTGAAGGTCCTTCGCACCAAAGGTCCGGAAAGAGGTGGAACGGAAAATTGGGAAAGGGAAAACTTCTCCACATAGGCATTGGGCAATAGATTTTTTTCCATGCTCAACATTTGCGCCACTTTTAGGGCACTTCCTTTTAAGCTTTTAAGCCCATCGTAGATATCCCCGGCATTATCATTGTCCAGTTCATCACGGGTCAAATCTGGATTCACCATTTTCTTGCCATAGTATTTGGCGTAATTGCCACCAATTTTGACGCCTGTCTTAATCAGTTTACTGGCCCGTTCTATTTTTCCCGTAGGAATTTTATCTAGTGTTTTCAAATCGTATGGGATATGGGGTTAGGCAAAAGTTTCCTTGTAAAGAAACTTTCCAAAATCGACAATGTTCTCTAGTGGCGTATTATCGAATAAGTCAAATACCGTATTCACCGACTTTTCAATGGCCAAGTCCGTTTTTTCAAACCCTTTGGATTCGTCTTTCATCCAAAACCTTAATAAGAACAGTAGTTGCAACCAGGCACCTTCGGAAAAAATATTAGGATTACGCTGGGTAATTTTGCTTGTCTTCCGTTCATTTCCATCCTTGATTAAGTCCTTGGCAAACTCCTTAAAATGTTCCCGTAAGCCTTTAAGTTGCTCCAAATTTTTAAGCTGGTTTCCGCTCTGGGTCAATGTAAAGAGAACGTAACTCCTATTTAGTGTCAACATTTCAAAAAAGGTATAGAAAAAGGTCAGAAGTTTATCCCTGTTCGTAAATTCGTTGTACTCTTTGTTCTTAGAGATTAGCGTAGTAGTGTTTGTAAAAAACGTCTTCCATATTCCCTTTTTGATATAAGGAATAGAACTAAAGAACTTGTAGAAATCCTCCTCTGGAATATTGTGTTCCTTACAGAATTTATAAACCGTCTTGGGCTCCCTTTCATTTTCCAATACATAGTCCATGTATTTGGTAATTATATCCTTTTCGGTAATTTTTTTCTTTGTAGCCATATGTTAGAACTTTTAAATCTTTGTGCGGGTAGGTATTGTTTATTAAAGATAAGACTAAAAAACGTGCTCTCGGGGGGAAAGCACGTTTTCAAACAACCTAACCAATAAATAATCAAACGTGATTATGATAAAAACTTTTTCATAGCATTTTCTTTCCTAATCACATGTAAAATTACACAATGTTTAATCTTTATTAAAAATAATTAAACAAAATTTTTGTTAAAGTTTGATTCTCAGAATATGTGCCAGTTTGTCATTTATACCCAGTATGGTATTTTTTTTGTCTATTAGGGATATAAAACATTAAAACAAATAAAAAATGGCTACAGGTAAAATAAATGTTTCGGTAGACAATATATTTCCTCTGATAAAGAAATTCTTGTACTCCGATCATGAAATTTTTCTACGTGAATTGATATCCAACGCAACGGATGCTACGCTTAAATTGAAGCATTTAACGGCGATAGGTGAAGCCAAGGTAGAATATGGCAACCCTATAATCGAAGTGAAAGTTGACAAAAAAGGTAAAAAACTTCACGTCATCGACCAGGGATTGGGTATGACGGAAGAAGAGGTTAAAAAATACATCAATGAAGTCGCTTTCTCCGGAGCCGAGGAATTCTTGAACAAATATGAGGACTCTGCCAAAGATGCAGGTATCATAGGACATTTTGGTCTTGGTTTTTATTCTGCCTTTATGGTGGCCCACAAGGTGGAAATTATTACCAAAAGTTTTAAGGATGAGCCTGCTGTTCACTGGACCTGTGATGGTTCACCAAATTTTTCCATTGAAGAATCGGACAAGAAAGAACGTGGTACCGAAATTATTCTGCATATCGCAGACGATTCCACAGAGTTTTTAGAGGATTCAAGAATTAGCGAATTACTTCGAAAATACAATAAGTTTATGCCGGTTCCCATTAAGTTTGGAACCAAAACAGAAACACTTCCCAAACCAGAAGGTGCCAAGGAAGATGACCCTGCTCCTACCAAAGAAGTGGACAACATCGTTAATAATCCAAATCCTGCCTGGACAAAGCAGCCAACGGACCTTAAGGAGGAAGATTATAAGTCATTTTACAGGGAACTCTATCCCATGCAGTTTGAGGAGCCTTTGTTCCACATACACTTAAATGTAGATTATCCTTTTAATCTAACGGGTATTCTGTATTTTCCTAAACTTACAAATGACCTGAATATTCAAAAAGACAAGATACAACTGTACCAAAACCAGGTCTTTGTTACGGATAATGTAGAAGGTATCGTACCGGAATTTTTGACCATGTTGCGTGGTGTCATCGACTCCCCGGATATTCCTTTAAATGTGTCCAGATCATATCTGCAAGCAGATGGAGCTGTAAAAAAGATATCCTCCTATATTACCAGAAAGGTAGCGGATAAATTGAATTCCCTTTTCAAGAACGATCGTGAAGATTTTGAAAAGAAATGGAACGATATCAAAATCGTTATTGAATATGGTATGCTTTCAGAAGAGAAATTCTTTGAAAAAGCGGACAAGTTTGCACTATACCCAACCGTTGATGGTGCCTACTATACATTTGAAGAGCTTCAGGAGAAAATAAAAGCGAACCAAACGGACAAAGACGATAAGTTGGTAATTCTTTATGCCTCGGATAAAGAAGCACAGCATAGCTATATAGAAACTGCAAAGTCCAAGGGCTATGAAGTATTGCTATTGGATTCGCCCATTATTGGTCATTTGATGCAAAAAATGGAGACCACTAAAGAGAAAATCTCCTTTGCCCGAGTGGATGCGGACCATATTGATAAATTGATTCAAAAGGAGGATACCCAAATCTCCAAATTATCGGATGAGGAAAAAGAAAAGTTAAAAGCCGATTTGGAAGCTGTATTTGGAGAAAAAAGCAACTATACCGTACAATTGGAAGCCATGGATAGCGATGCTTCCCCATTTGTAATTACGGAACCTGAATTCCTTCGTCGTATGAAGGAGATGCAACAAACCGGTGGTGGCGGTATGTTCGGCATGGGCAATATGCCGGAAATGTACAACCTCATCGTAAATACCAATCATGAATTGGTTGGCGAAATACTGAATACAAAAACGGCCAAGAAAAAGGAACGACTGATCAATCAATCCTTGGATTTGGCCAAGCTTTCTAAAGGTTTGTTGAAAGGTGCAGAGTTAACAAACTTTATTAAGCGTAGTTACGAAATGGTGAAATAAATTCACTGCTATAAAAGAAAAAGGCCACTTAATAAAGTGGCCTTTTTAATTACTTTTCTTTTTGGATTACCAATAAATAGGCCCTTTGCCCAAATATTTTTCCGCAATAGGCTGGTAGTACTCCCGCACATCTTCCAAGTCATATATTTTTTGACTTTTGGTATACAGGTCATATTTATTGAAGTCCTTGATGATTTCCAAATACTCCTTGTCCTTTTCGTTTGTAAGCTCTTTATAGCTGCCTCCGGAATGCCAAGGATAAAACGAATGGTATCTAATCATGACCATAGCCTCATCTGGTAAGGTATTTTCCTTATGGTTATTTAGTACTTGATATAAATATTCGTCATGCCCCCAGGCCAATTCCAAATTGTCCAATCCACAACCTTCTTCATAAATACCCGTTGTAGTGTTATAACGTTCATCTTTCATGTCCGGGTTCAATTCATTGAACTCAGGGTATACACAGGAAGAGGGCAGTTTACATCCTACCACGAACACATCCCCAACCATTCCCCACTGCTCGGCTTGGCTGGTACCGTCGGCATCGCTTCCCCACATGAACATTATTTTTCCCAAGTCATGTATCAAACCCGTGAGTTGCATCCAATCCGGTCTGTTATCCGCACGAATGGCCTCCGCACTTTGTATCAGGTGTTGCACATTGGGCAGATCGAGATCGGGATCGCTTACATCAATCAAACTATTTAAATGGGTCATGGCTTCCCACAGGTCCATCGGCTTATCAAAGGTCAGGTACTTTTTATGCATACGTTGTACATAATCGTACGTTTGATTTTTACGCATTTTTCGGTAATGTTCCTTTACGGCGACCGATACATCAGGGGCATCGTAATTTCTAAACGTTTTTTCTTCCATCGGTTTTACTGATATCTCTTTTTATGACTTACAAATTACTGAATTCTAGACATTTCCCAATACAAAATATAAAATAACCGTGAACAGGACCAAAAATAGGCTAAAAGGTTTAGCGTATTTCCAGGGTTTCAAATCCAGAACATTGGCATCTTGTATGGAGAACCTTTCCTTGGTGGGCCGGTACATGGAGGCGAGATGCATGATTCCAATATTAAGAACAAACTCAATGCCCCAAATATGAACAAAATGCAAGTTTACTTCAAGTACATAATACAACAATACATAGAAAACAAGACCAAAACCAAGGCCCACCTTTGCTCCAAAGGCCGATACTTTAGGGAAAAGAAAACCTGCAGTAATGACACTGGCTATGGGTATAAAGAAAATGCCGTTCAATTGCTGTAAAAGTTGATAGAGCCCGTCTGGGGCATTTGCCACAAAAGGAGCTATACCTATGGCAAAAACAGCCAATAAAAAGGAGGTCCATTTACCTATTCTAACCAGTTTTTGATTACTGGATTCTTTGGATATGTACCTTTTGTAAATGCCCAAACTAAAAACGGTAGCCGCACTGTTGAGTGCACTGTTGAAGGTACTTAAGATGGCACCCATCATCACGGCCACAAAAAAACCGGTGAGCCAAAAGGGCATTACTTTCTTTACCAATTCCGGATAAACGCTATCTGGATTATCATAGAACGATTCACCAAAGTAGTAGAAGGCGATCAGTCCAGGTAAAACAATGATCAAGGGAACCAGTATTTTAAGAAGACCGGTAAACAATAGCCCTTTTTGCGCCTCTTTCAAACTTACCGCACCCAAAACCCTTTGGATAATGGATTGGTGCATGGTCCAAAAATAAATTTGGTTGACCATGAGACCAGTAAACAAAACTTCAAAAGGCAGAATGGCAGACCTTGCCCCTTCCCCCACTCCAGATTCGTGGCTTATTACATTGAACTTCTCCGGACTATTCTCAAAAACCTCGCCCAAACCATGAAACAAGTTTCCATTACCAATACTCAATAAAGCTAAAATGGGTACCAGGAGTCCGGCTACCAAAAGACCAAATCCGTTGATCGTATCCGTATACGCTACCATTTTTAATCCTCCAAAAATGGCATAAATGGCACCAATAGTTCCCACTATCAAAATGGTGACCCAAATACCTTGGGATTTACTAATGTTCAAAAGGTTGGAGATATCAAAAATTGCCTCGATGTTAAGTGCTCCGGTATAAAGAACAATGGGCAATAAAGTGGCTACGAATGAAATTATAAGGAGTAACGCCACCAGGGTTCGTGTGAGACCATCAAAACGTTTTTCCAAAAATTCTGGGATAGTGGTCAGTCCCATTTTCAAATACCTTGGTGCAAAATACAAGGCTCCAATGACCAAGGCCAGTGCTGAAGTCACCTCCCAAGCAATAATAATAGCCCCATTTCTATAGGAGGAGCCATTCATTCCCACTAAATGTTCCGTGGAAATATTGGTAAGCAGTAGAGATCCGGCTATAACAATTCCGGTCAAGGAACGCCCGCCCAAAAAGTACCCGTCCTTGGTACTCAATTGATCCTTACGTAGCTGGTAGGTCGCGTAAAAAGCGACAAACCCCGTAAAAAGTATAAAGGAGATAAATATCATGAATTTAAATGTAACAATAAATTTTAAATAGAAGTTACACCTAAATCCAAACGTTCACACTAAAGAATCACCCTTCGCTTTGAAAAATATTGTCTTAAAATCAGTACTTGGAAAAAGGTAAAAACAATGAGGCCCAACAAAGCATAATAGGTAGTAGTAGTCAATTTAAAACCATCCAAGCTAAAATCCAGCCAATCCATAGTACCAATGGTATTATACTTTAAAGATAGCAACCAAAAGTCCTGATTTACATCGAGTATAAAACTTCCTACATACATCAAGACCGAGAACAGTATGGCCAACACCCACCATGTAGTTTTTGATATTAAGGGTTGAGGGCGTATTTTTATTTTTTCGGACTGCCTTAGTGTATCAATTAGTCTGTCGTTAAAATTGGATGGAACTTTATCCAGTTCCAAATCCTTCATGGCTGTTTTAACAAAAAACTCCAATTCCTTATTTTCTTGCTCTTTCATAACCTTGAATTGTTTCAGGTTCCAACGAATTTCTTAAAATATCGGCTAATTTTTTCCTAGCCCTAAAAAGTTTAACCTTAACAGTATTTGCTTCCATATCTGTAATTTCCGAAATTTCCATTAAAGAAAGCTCTTCAAAATAAAATAGGGTAATAAGGATACCGTCATCTGCTTCCAGTTTTTCTATGGCCTTTTTTACCGTTCTTCTTCTTTCCTTTGTTTCCAATGTATTCCATGCTTCCGTAACCAAACGGGAAACGGGTTTAAAATGTACATCCAAACTACTTGTTACCGGATGCTTATTTTGTTTTTTAAGGAAATCCAATCCCTTTCTATAGGCTATTTTATATAACCAAGTAGAAAATTTGGAGTCCCCCTTAAAGGTTGGTAAAGCACTATATACCTTTAAAAAGGTGTCCTGGGCTACCTCTTCTGCATCTTCCCTATTTCCTACTATTCGTAAGGCCAAGGTAAAAACCATATGCTTGTATCTATCCACTAATTTCTCGTAAGCGGACATGTTGCCATTTTGGGCAAGCACAATTATAGGTTGGTCTTTGTCTTTGCTCATTACTAAACATTTGACGAGAACTTTATGCAAAAGGTTACAATAGATAAGAAAAATTAAAAAAATTGTAACCTGCCAAGATTTTATATCGTCAAAGATGCAAACAGTTTATTTATCAATTAAAAAACAATTAAAATGGAAGGACCAGTATTCGTTTTTATCAGCTTATTTATAGTAGTTTTCGGTATTAGTTACTTATTTTTCTCCACTCGGAACAAGGAACGGTTGGCATTAATAGATAAAGGAGCAGATGCAAGTATTTTTGTACGAGGTAAAAGGGAAAAGGCGGCTCCCTTTTGGAAAATTCTAGTTTTAAATTTAGCCCTATTGCTCATGGGAATCGGTGCTGGGATTATGATTGGAGGTATTTTGGATAGTTCTTTAAATGTAGATACTGAAATTGCCATGCCAGGATCTATTTTCCTTATGGCAGGTACTGGACTATTAATAGGCTTTTTCCTCACCAAAAGATTGGACAAAGAAGATTAGAAGTTTTGTAATCCGAAATTTATAGTTAAAACCACTGTGCTCTCATAGTGGTTTTCTATTTTTATAATATGAAGGTCATCTCCACCAATATTTGCAACAAACCCAAAACATTTATTTGGAACGGTAAGGAAGAACAAACCGGTATTTTTAAATATCCTACGGATGATAAATTATTTTTGACTAAGGGTGATGTTAAGAAAGACACGGTGATAGACAGGGTCCACCATGGCGGCGAAAACAAGGCATGTTATCTTTTTGACAAAGATCAATATCCATTTTGGAAGGGAAAATATCCTAACCTCGATTGGAATTGGGGCATGTTCGGGGAAAATTTAACGGTGGGCCATTTGGATGAATCCAAAATTCGTGTAGGCAATATCTATAGTATAGGAAATGCCTTGGTACAAGTCTCACAGCCTAGGGAACCTTGTTATAAATTGGGAATACGTTTTGGGACCCAAGAAGTTTTAAAGCAGTTTATCGATCAAAACCGTCCTGGAACCTATGTTAAAATTTTAGAGGAAGGGGAAGTTGCTGTAGGTGATGAATTTAAATTGGTAGAGTTATCCAAAAATACACTTACCGTCCAAGAGTTTTACGAGCTTATGTTCTTAAGGGAAAAACCACAAGGACTTTTAAAAAAATTCATGGACAATGTGGCCGTGCCCCAATATAAAAAGGATAGGTTTTTAAAATATATAAAATGACATTAGACTATCCATGGCACTTATACCTAATGGCGATAATTTATGTATTCGCCGGTATTATGCATTTTATCAAACCTAAAATATACCTTAGGATAATGCCAAGATACATTCCTTATCATAATTTTTTGGTGCCCTTGAGCGGAGTCTTTGAAATTGTTTTAGGTATTGCCCTTTGTTTTCAAGAAACAAAAAATATCGCTATTTATGGTATCATAGCAATGCTGTTCGTTTTTTTATTGGTTCACTTTAATATGCTTAAGGGAGAAACAGAAGCGGCAGGTCTTCCAAAATGGTTGTTGCTATTACGTATTCCGTTACAATTCATTCTTATGTATTGGGCCTACCAATACATTACATTATAAAAAGCGAAAAGGAGGCTCTCCAGCCTCCTTTTCTTGAAATTAACTTAAACCAACTTAATTAACAACAAATTCTTCTCTATAGGTATTTTCGGCATCCGATACCACTACCATATAACTTCCAGGATATGCACCCTCAAAATTGAAAGCTTTCTCTACAATTAGTTCATTGGTTACGGTTTCGGAAAAGACCAATCTATAGTTTTGGTCATAGACTTTCAAAGTTATTTCCGATTTGTCCAAGTTCAAGAAGTTCATAAAAACCCTGTTTTCGTTTTTTCTAAAAAAAGGCTTTATATCTTCTTTAAAATCGATAATCTTTGCATCCCTGCTATCCAAAAAAATAGTATACACACTATTTTTTAAACCATTATCGGTTGTCAAATAGTATTTTCCAGATTTTAAGTCCTTTAGGTTCAGTTTTTTACTGAAACTACCGTTGGACATTTTTTCGAAATAAATACTATTACTATCCGAATCTAAAAGCTGTACCGTTACTCCTTGGGATGATGCATCCATGGTTAACAATATACTTTTTGAATCACCCAAAGTGGTAACATCCAGTTTAGGTTCTCTTGCCATACCCGCTACTGTAGCAAACATAAAGGCAACTAGGGTTGTGATTTTTACAATGTTTTTCATAATAAATTACTTTAAAGGATTAATTAATAATTTACACTACAAACTTACACCCGATATCTAGCGCCCACTACATCGTATTTTTCCAATTTATGTTCTATTTTACCAACCTTGCCAACTTTTTACCAAGGGTATGGTAAAATTCCACATATTTAGGTTAATTTTGCAGAGTAACCAGCAAAAAAGGTTATCTAATTTTACATGTGTAAACTATTATATGACGAACAAATAGATAGTAAAAGTCCTATAATATTAGTTTATGCTTCTGTGGATAAACATAGAACCCTCGTTCATCGAGCAAAAACATAAAAGATGATTGTACAAAAACCTGCTTTTGAAGCCATTGAACCAGATTTTGGGCATTCCTTTACCTATCAAAAATTTGATGAGCATAAGCTAAACCGTAACAATTTATGGCATTACCATCCGGAATTAGAGTTGGTATATGTTAATGGTGGGTCTGGAAAACGCCAGATTGGAAGTCATGTATCCTATTATACCAATGGGGACCTTATATTAATAGGAAGTAATCTACCGCATTGTGGACTCACCGATGCCCTTACGGGGAATACCAGCGAAACAGTAGTTCAAATGAAGCTCGATTTTTTGGGAACTGATTTTTTTACTATTCCAGAAATGAAAAAAATCAAAAGTCTCTTTGATGCGGCCAGTGGTGGCATTGCATTTCACGGTAAGACGAAAAGAAAAATTGGTGATAAAATTGAAGTGCTGGAATATCAAACTGATTTCCAACGCTTATTAAGTATACTCAATATTTTAAATGAGCTTGGTAATTCCGATGAAATGAAGATGCTCAACGCTACCGGATTCTCCTTAGCTACGGATGTAAAGGACAACGATAGAATAAACGTTGTTTTCAACCATGTCAAGAACAATTTTAAGGAGGAGATAACCCTAGAAGAGATATCGTCCATGGTAAGTATGACTATACCTTCTTTCTGCCGATACTTTAAAAAAATTACCAATAAGACCTTTGTACAGTTCGTAAATGAATACAGATTGGTGCATGCTTCCAAATTATTGGCGGAGAAACCTATGAGCATCACTGAAGTCTGTTTTGAGTGCGGCTTCAACAACTTTTCACATTTTAATAAATCGTTTAAGGCTTTTACGGGTCAAAATCCGAGCGAGTACAGAAATGAACTGAAAACGGTTTTGGTATAATGTCCAAAACTCAAAAAGAAGGTAATCATTTAGATTTACCGGATTCCGATATTATTTACTATCCTCATTTTATGGAAAAGCAGGAGGCCGACTCGTACTTTAAATTATTAAGGTGGGAAACACCCTGGCAGCAGGATGATATTAAAGTATTTGGTAAGGTGTATGTCCAGCCTAGGCTAACCGCTTTGTACGCGAACAACAACAAGCCCTACTCCTACTCCAATATTACCATGAAGCCACATCACTTTACGGCAACTCTATTGGAATTAAAAAATAAAATAGAATCCCAGCACCCCAATAATTTCACAACCTGCTTACTAAATCTATATAGAGATGGTAAAGATAGTAATGGCTGGCATGCAGATGATGAAAAGGAATTGGGCAGAAATCCCGTAATAGCATCCTTAAGTTTAGGAGCGGAAAGAATGTTTCATTTTAAACATAAAACAAAAACCCATTTGAAACATAAAATGGTTTTAGAACATGGTAGTTTGCTATTGATGCAAGGAGAGACCCAACATATGTGGAAGCATCAAATTCCAAAAACAGCAAAACAAGTCGGGGAACGAATAAATCTGACCTTTAGGGTGATAAAGTAAATTAGACCAATACAAAAGAGAAATTTATTTCTGATTTTTTGTTATTTACCAGAACTCTCTGTCACCTCGGGCGCAGCCATATATCCGTCAAGAAACTGTAGTATTTATTATAAAAAAAATCGGCCGTGGGAACCGATTTTTTGTGCCTTTTGAAGACATGACCATCTTTAGTATAAGGGCACACTAGTACTAATCTGCTTGTCAAAAACCTTCTTAATCTATCATTTTCAAATGTCATGCCAAACTCCTTTTATGATAAGCTTCGTATATTTGTAATGCTATGATTAAAGACTTTACAGAAAGGGAACTGGACCGAATTATAGAAATGGCTTGGGAAGATAGAACCCCATTTGATGCCATTACATTTCAATTTGGCATCAGTGAACAGGAAACTATTGAAATTATGCGAAAGGAGATGAAACCTAGCAGCTTTCGCATGTGGAGAAAAAGGGTACAGGGTAGGACCACGAAACATAGAAAGTTAAGGGAGAATATCACCGGCAGGTTTAAATGTTCCCGACAAAGGAATATTTCTGGGAACAAAATCTCAAAGCGATAACCCAAAAGTTTGGTTAGCCCAAAATCTCGTTCAAAACAGTGGCTAACCGTATTCCTCCCTTTAAAAGCTGATTTTCTACAGTGCCCCACCATTTATAACTGTATTGATAGGCCAGCTTTTCACCAACTTCGACCGATTCATAGACCTGATTGGTAATCTCTTGCGTTTCCTCAATCCAGTCATATATATTACCCTTTTGAATTGCCTTAACTTCGTTCTTGGAAAGCCTGGGCAAAGAACTCGAAAGTTCCGTGAAGCTCATACCGTAATCATCAATCATATTCGCATCCCAAACTCTGTGAAGGTTACTACCCCTACCAAACCATTGTAATTGAATATCGTTACCTCCCTTATCTTCGAGCCGTCCAATATGCATAGGTTGATGCAAATCCCCAATAAGGTGCACTAAAAATTTCAGGTAAAATGCCTTGTCTTCCTTGGAGCTTGTTTCTGAGGTGATTATTTCAATGCATTTGTTGATTCCTATGACCAAATCGCCATATTCACTTGGCTCTACATCTTTATAGTCTTTGTCCGCAGGAAAATTCACATAGTGCCAAGCGCTGAATTCCCTGTATTTGCGATCGGCCTTGATTTCGTCCCCAAAGTTGGACACGGCCGCCAAACTTTGTCCGTCCAACAATTTATCAATGGCCTTTTTTGCCCTCCTGCTCAGATATTCCTCGGCAACATCACCAATAACCCGATGTCCAGTTTTAGACCATACATCGTCATTAGCGAATGAAAATTGAAAAATAATAAGAAAAACAAGTGTAAGTTTTTTCATTGAAATTGTTTTCACAAAAATAGAACATCAAGTTTTAAGGTATTGTTAAAACTCAGGTAAGCTAAAATATTAATAAGAACTTGCACTTATGAACAAGGTAAAATATTATTTAAACAAAATAAAACCGCCCATTCTTAGGTATACGTTGGTGGGATTACTCGGTTTGTTATTTATATTCATTTTTTTCGTTGGTAGTATTTATGTTGGGTTTTGGGGTAATATTCCCAATAAAAAAGAACTTTCAAATTTTCAATATCAAGTTGCTTCTGAAGTGTTCTCTTCGGATAGTACTCTAATTGGAAAGTATTATCTCAATGACCGGCAACCTATCTCTTTTGATCAATTTCCTGAACATCTCCTCCAGGCTTTGATATCCATTGAGGACGAACGCTTTTATGAACATTCGGGCGTGGATTACCTAAGTCTTTTTAGGGTGGGCCTAAAAACGATACTCATGGGAGACGATTCATCAGGTGGCGGAAGTACCATTAGTCAACAATTAGCCAAAAACCTTTATCCAAGGAGGGATAGAAAGAAAACAAATATCGTGGTGGATAAGATCAAAGAAATGTTCATTGCAAGTAGACTTGAGGATATATATGACAAAAATGAGATACTTACCCACTACCTCAACACCGTATCCTTTGGCGACAATGCTTTTGGTATAGAAAGTGCCGCCCTAAAGTTTTTCAATACCCATACCAAGAACTTATCTATTCCACAGGCTGCTACACTGGTTGGCATGCTAAAGGCGACTTATGGATATAACCCCAGAATTTTTCCGGCGAAAAGCAAGCAAAGAAGAAACTTGGTGCTATATACCATGGAAAAAAACGGATTCATTTCGGATGAGCAGTATGGTTCATTAAAAGAATCGGAACTAACACTCGACTATAGGGATTACGACTACAGCTCTGGGATAGCCCCCTATTTTAGGGAGGAAGTCCGGAAACAATTATTGGATTGGACCAAAAAGAAAAACGAAACGGGATCGGATTACAACATTTATACCTCGGGCCTAAAGATTTATACTACCCTAAATTTCAAGATGCAACAATTGGCAGAGGAAACTATGGTGGAACATATGAGTAAGCTTCAAGACGATTTTGAAAAAAGTTATGGAAAGAATGCTCCTTGGATTTCCAATCAAAATTTGATAAAAAAAATAGCAAGAAGAAGTGGGGCCTACCAGAATTTAAAAAAGAGAGGATTAGAGGATGAGGAAATTTTTGATAGCCTTAGTCGAACCAAAAGAAAAATGACCCTAAAGACTTGGGGAGAGGATCGGGAAATGGAGGTCAGTGTTCTGGACAGTATTCAACACTACATGAAATTTCTCAATACCGGATCACTTTCCATTGACCCCACAACGGGCGAAGTACTTTCTTGGATCGGCGGGATTAACTTCAAGCAGTTTAAGTATGACCATATCTCGCAGAGCAAGCGGCAGGTGGGATCAACGTTTAAACCTATTGTCTATACTGCTGCATTAGAAGAAGGTATAGAACCTTGCACATATTTCTCGGCTCAGGAAGTTGAATACGAAAATTTAAAAGGATGGTCCCCAAGTAATTCCGGAGATAAGGATGAAGCCTACCTCAATTATTCCATGGAGCAAGGTTTAAGTAATTCCGTAAATACGGTGGCGGTAAAAGTGTTGGAACAGACCGGTATAGACAAGGTGATTTCCCAAGCCAAAGATATGGGCATTGAAGAAAAATTACCAAGGGAACCCTCTTTGGCCTTGGGAACCGGCGAAATTAAAATGTTGGATCTGGCAAAAGCCTATACTACCTATATCAATGAGGGACATTGGGTAGAACCTTTTTTAATAAAGGCAATAGCTACAAAAAATGATTCTGTTTTAGCTGAATTTAAATCCAAAAGGAGCACAAAAAAGGCCTTTACGATAGAAAACGGACAAATTATGATTGAAATGATGAAATCTACAATCAATTCCGGAACTGCATCCAGAATCCATTCCACCTATAAAATTTCCAATGATATTGCTGGAAAGACGGGGACCACCCAAAATAACAAGGATGCTTGGTTTGTTGCCTTAACTCCAAAGATGATACATATGACCTGGGTGGGACTGGACAATCATGAAATCGGTTTTAGAAATACTACCCTTGGTCAGGGAGCCAACGCCGCCCTTCCCATGTTTGCCTTGCTCATGCAAAAAATGAATAAAGCAAAGGAGTTTACCACAATTACAAAAGCAAGATTTCCGGCACCCAGCGAACACGTTAGGGAGATGCTAGACTGCGAACCGGTAAAAAGGGATGGATTCTTCAAAAGACTCTTTAAAAATCCGAATAAGAAAAAGACCAAAAAGTTTAAAGACCAAACGTAAAATATAATTAAATAGGTCGTTTAAGTTAAAAATAAATTTTTTTTGATATATTTATGATATCATTTTAATATCATACACCATGTCAAACGAAAAAAATTACAGTCCTATCAATGGCTATCTCATGATTTTAGTCATTTTAATACTACTCATTGGCGGTATTGCACTTCTTAAAATTTATTTGGGCATCTTCCTAATAATCCTAGGCGTTATTTGTCTGGCCGGATTTGTTCTGGTAAATCCCAATGGATCGAGAGTGCTATTATTATTTGGAAAATATGTTGGAACCATAAAAAAGAACGGCTTCTTTTGGGTCAATCCACTTTTCACAAAAAAGAAAATTTCGTTACGGGCTAGTAACTTTGACAGTGAACGGTTAAAAGTAAACGATAAATTAGGTAACCCGGTAATGATCAGCACCATTTTGGTATGGAGGGTAACCAATACCTATAAAGCTGCCTTTGAGGTAGATGATTATCAAAATTTTGTTAGGGTACAGACAGATGCCGCGGTACGAAAACTGGCCAGTATGTATCCCTATGACAATTTTGCCGATGAAGGATTGGACGAGGACATTACCTTACGATCTAGCGTCAATGAGGTCAGTGAAGCTTTGGAAACCGAGGTGCAGGAGAGACTTGCCATGGCAGGGATAGAGGTTTTGGAAGCCAGAATTGGTTATTTGGCATACGCACAGGAAATTGCCAATGCCATGCTCAAAAGGCAACAGGCTACGGCCATTGTGGCGGCAAGGCATAAAATAGTGGAAGGGGCCGTAAGCATGGTAGAAATGGCCTTGCACGAGCTCAGCAAAAAGGAATTAGTCACCTTGGACGAGGAACGTAAGGCCGCTATGGTAAGTAATCTTATGGTAGTTTTGTGTTCGGATAAGGATGCATCTCCAATCGTAAATGCGGGGACCTTAAATCATTGATATGCGTTTTTTTAAGGGAACACAGCGATTTAACCAGTGGTGGCTTCACCTCATTAATCTTCTTGTTTTAGGTATAATGGTCTATCCCATATATCAAGCTATCAATTCGGGTGAATTGGATTCAATGGCTAAAAACGTGTTAATTCTGACCTTTTTTTTCGTTTTGGTCATACTTGTTCTTGTTTATAGGATAGCACTTAGTACTCAAATAGACGAAAAAGGAATTCATTTTAGATTTTTTCCGTTCCAAAGAAATAATAAGGTCATTCTTTGGGCAGATATGGATAAGTGCTATACCAGGAAATACAGTCCTATTGGAGAATTCGGTGGATGGGGTTACAGGGGTATTGGACGAAAGAAAAAAGCGTATAACATACGTGGTAACATGGGTATACAAGTAGTACTTAAAACGGGTAAAATGCTTTTGATAGGCACCCAAAAACCCAATGAAGCACAACAAACCATAAACAGGTATTTTAATCAGGATGAAAGAATATAAAGTCATAAGCTGGACCATGGGATTAACCAACAACAACCAGCGTTTGGAAGATATATTGAACGAATACGGGCGACAAGGATGGAAGGCCATTGATTTGGATCATAGCCGAAGTCGTATAGTCTTTGAAAGGGACAGAAACCGTTGAAACAAAGTAAATTTGGCATTGAAAGCAAAATGTTCGCTCATCGGCATGGTTCTAACAGATAGACGGAAAAAACAGTTATGAGTAAGAAAAAAGCGTTTGCATTACGGGTAAATGAGGATATGCTGAACGCCATTGAAAAATGGGCCGCAGATGAATTTAGAAGTACTAATGGCCAAATCGAATGGATGTTGATGAAAAGTCTAAAAGAAGCAAAAAGGGAACCCAAGAAAAAAAAGGAATAGTTCTTAAGTGTTTTTTAATGGAACAAAGCCTTAAATTTGTTTACCAAGTTTCCAAACCAAAATGACCAAATTATTCAGTACAGCAGTACTATTTCTTATCGGCAGTTCCCTTATAGCACAAGTTCCTGAAAAATCCTTTACGGTTAAGTACACCAACGAACATATAGTATTGGACGGTATTTTAGACGAGCCCGTATGGACATTCGCAGAAAGTGCCGGGGATTTTCAGCAGTATTTTCCTTCGGATAAAGTGCCCGCCCAGTATCAAACCGACGTTCGCATGCTAACCGATGATACTACACTTTACGTGGGTTTAACGGTTTATACCCCAGGCTCCGATTATATTATTCCTTCCTTGGAAAGGGATTTTAGAGCCGGTGGTAGTGATAACATCAGTTTAGTCTTCGATACGTTTAACGACGGTACCAATGCATTCCTTTTCGGTATTAATCCCTATGGTGTTAGAAGGGAAGTGCTCATTTCTGGGGGCGGACAAGATGTTGAGAGCGGTTTCACAACTTCGTGGGACGTAAAGTGGAAAGCGGAGACTAAAATTTATGATAATTACTATACAGCAGAAATCGCCATTCCTCTAACCTCGCTAAAATTCGCCGAAGGAGAAACCAAATGGAGGTTCCAGAGCTACCGATTTGACATGCAGTCCAACGAACGCAGTAACTGGTTTACAATCCCCCAAAATCAAAGTGTCATCAATTTGGCCTTTATGGGAGATATGTACTTTGAAAAACCATTGGGTAAATCCAGAACACCCTTGGCGCTCATACCCTACATCAATGCCATATCCGATAAAGATTTTACGACCGATGAAGGCAACAATAAACTAAAAGTAGGGGGCGATGCTAAAATCGCCATTGGTAACGGCATGAACTTGGATGTTACCATTAACCCTGATTTTTCTAACGTGGAAGTAGATGCCATCATCACCAACCTCACCCGTTTTGAGGTTTCCTTACCCGAAAGGCGACAATTTTTTATTGACAATAATGACCTTTTTGGAAGCTTTGGGAGCATAAGGCATTCCAACCCCTTCTTTTCAAGACGAATCGGTATTGCTACGGATAGACTTGGAAATTCTGTGCAGAATGACATTCTGGGAGGCCTTCGGCTTAGTGGAAAACTGAACAAAAACCTAAGGTTGGGCTTTTTGGATATACAAACGGCCAAGAACGAAGAGCAGGAAATCGCCTCCAATAATAATCTTATGTTTGCCTTACAGCATAAGGTATTTGCCCGTTCCAATATTGGTATGTTCTTCATTAATAGGCAAGCTTTTGGGGATGAACCCTTTGCTTCTGCCGATGAAGAATATAATCGTGTTTTGGGACTGGACTATTATTTGGCTAGTGCAAATAATGTATGGTCTGGAAAGTATTATCTGCATAAATCCTTTCAGCCCGGTGATACGGAAGGAAATATATCGGCCGGAGCTTTATTGAGCTATAATTCCAGATACTGGAATTCCTTTATTGATCTTGCGTATATCAATGAGGATTTTCAGTCAGACCTAGGTTTTATACCCAGGACGGATATTACAAAGGCGGTTGGATCGGTACAACGATTGTTTTGGCCAAAAAAAGGAAATATCAACAACCATGGGGTTGAAGTATTTGGTATTTCAAATTGGAGGACTTCTTTGGATTATCAGTTGGCAGACTACGACATCCGTGGGCGTTATAATTTTGTATTTAAGGATTTTACAGAGTTTGGTGCGGAATATTCCACCAGTTATGTATACCTCTTTGACCCTTTTGACCCTACGGGCACGGAAGGTGCTGTTGAACTACCCGGAAACCAAGAATATAGGTTTGGAACCTTTACATTAGGCTATCAATCCAACAGGGCGAATGTCTTTGCCTTTGAAGGAGAGACTTCTATAGGTAATTTCTTCAACGGACAAAGATTTTCCATTGGCGGGGAGGCCACACTTAGACTACAACCCAAAGTGAGAATTGGTCTAAATGTGAACTATGACAAGATTAGTCTACCGGACCCCTACCCTAGTGCAGATTTATGGTTGGTAAGTCCTAGATTTGGCTTTACATTCAGTAAATCCGTTTTCTGGACGACACTCTTTCAGTATAGCAATCAAAGGGATAATCTTGGGATTAATTCCAGGTTACAATGGCGTTTTGCACCGCTATCCGACCTTTTTATAGTCTACAATGATAACTATGCTGTAAATCAGTTCGAACCCAAATACAGGTCCATAAACCTTAAATTTACCTATTGGTTAAACATTTAGTATGATGTACAAAATGCTATGTTCCGATTTGGACGGAACACTGCTCTCGACTAAAAGTGATGTTTCCGAGTATACGGTTTCACAAATCAAAAGAATAAAACAACATGTCCGAGTGGTTTTGGTATCCGCTAGGATGCCTAGTGCCATGTACTATATACAAAAGGATTTAGATGTTTTGGACCAACCTATTATTTGTTACAACGGAGCATTGGTTCTACATGGGGAAAACGAATTACACTCGGAAACTATACCCCTGACCATTGCTAATGACATTTATAAAATTTGTAAACCACGAAATACGGATTTGGGCTTATATGCCTTCAATGAATGGCATGTACCAAAAACATCTGAACGAGTTGAAAAAGAGATAAAATACACAAAAACCAATCCTGTTTTTAGAAAGACCGAGGATACTCTATCGGGATGGGACCATAAAGGTTTAGGGATTCATAAAGTAATGCTGATGGGCACTAGGTCGACGGCGGATGAAATAATGCCCTTACTAGAGAACCGATTTAAAAACCATATACACGTATACCGATCCAATGATACCCTAATAGAAATCGCTCCAAAAGCGGTATCCAAATTAACGGCCATTCAGAAATTACTACAATCTGGCGAACATTTGGAAGATGTAATAGCTTTTGGCGATAATTATAATGATATGGATATGTTGGAAAATGTGGGATGCGGAGTAGCCGTATCCAATGGAAGGGAAGAGGTTAAAAAAATTGCAAATTTTGTAACTTCTAGAAATACAGAAAACGGTGTTGCCCAGTTCTTAGAGCAACATTTACATATTTAAGTATATTTGGAGACCCACCTCAAGGATTAATTATGGAAAACGCAATGGACCAACCCTTAATTGTTAACGATACTGTTGTTTTTGGTCTATTGGCCCTGGCCCTTGGTTTTATATTTTACACTTCAAGTTTAAAAAGTGGCTTCTGGCAAAAATTCTATTCCTTCGTCCCTGCCGTGCTAATGTGTTATCTATTACCTGCGTTAATGGCAAGTTCTGGACTGATTTCCGATGAAATATCAAATTTGTATTTCATGGCAAGTAGGTATCTATTACCTGCAGCTTTGGTCTTAATGACATTGAGTATCGACCTCAAAGCAATCAGTAATCTGGGATCCAAAGCTTTGATTATGTTTTTAACGGGAAGTTTTGGAATTATTATCGGAGGCCCCATAGCGATTTTATTGGTTTCTATTTTTTCTCCCGAAACCGTTGGGGGAAATGATTTTGATGCCGTTTGGAGAGGATTAGCAACTATTGCAGGTAGTTGGATCGGAGGCGGTGCAAACCAAGCTGCTATGCTTGAAATTTTCAAGTACAACCCTGAAAAATATGGTGGCATGGTACTTATAGACATTGTTGTAGCGAATATTTGGATGGCCATTATTTTACTCGGTGTGGGGAAAACAAATAAGATTGACAAATGGTTAAAGGCAGACACATCTGCTATTGAAACACTTAAGGTTAAAGTAACCGAGTTTACCGAAAAAATTACACGGGTCCCTACGTTGAAGGACTATATGATTATGCTTAGTCTCGCCTTCTCCGCTGTTGGCATTTCACATTTTTTTGGCGATTACATTAGTAATTACCTAACAACAAGTTTTGAAGCAGTAAGTGATAAAAAAAGTTTCCTCTCCTTTCTGGGTTCAAGTTTCTTTTGGATGGTAGTTTTATCTACGTGTGCAGGAATTATCATGTCCTTTACTAAAGCCAAAAATTATGAAGGTGCAGGCGCTAGTAAAATTGGAGGAATGTTCATTTACATCTTAGTAGCCACCATAGGTATGAAAATGGACTTGGGAAAGGTACTTGAGAACCCTGGGCTTATAGTCATCGGTTTTGTTTGGATTGGCATACACGCTTTGCTACTTATCTTGGTGGCCAAACTCATAAAAGCCCCTTACTTCTTTTTGGCGGTAGGCAGCCAGGCCAATGTGGGTGGTGCCGCTTCCGCACCCGTGGTAGCGGCGGAATTTCACCCGTCATTAACTTCAGTTGGTGTTTTGTTGGCTGTTTTGGGTTATGTAGTAGGCACAGCAGGGGCACTGTTATGTGCTTATCTTATGGAGGTGGCCTCCACTTTATAGTATTTCCAATTGCCCACTATATTTTCTGTAAAAATTTATTGATATTTGCCCCCTAATTTAAACCAATGAAAAAACTAGCTTATATACTGGCAACTTTGCTTTTAGTCATTTCCTGTGGAACAGATAAGGAAGATAATTTAGTGGTTACCGGAAAGGTAAAAGGATTAAAAAAAGGAACACTTTATCTACAACATGTAATGGATACTGCCTTAGTAACCGTGGATTCACTAGAGATTGACGGGGACGGATCTTTTAGTCTATCGGCACAGGTGGAAAGTCCAGAAATATTTTACCTATATCTCGATAAAAAAGACAATAACGATATTAATGATCGTATTACTTTTTTTGCAGAACCAGGGACTATCACGATAAATACAGATTGGAATACTTTCGACACCACAGCGAAAATTTCGGGATCACCATCGCATGAAAAACTGGAAGAGTATAGAAAGGCGCTTTCGACCATTAATTTAAGAAATATGGAGATAATGCTTGAAGCCTCACAATCTGAGAAACCTTTAGATCAAGCCAGTATCGATTCTTTGGAACGTGTGAGCAGCATGAATACAAAAAGGGGTTATGCATACTCCATTAATTTTGCACTGAACAATAAGGATTCCTATATCGCACCTTATATTGCGGCAAAAGAAATACCTGATGCAAACATCAAGTATTTGGACTCCATTTATAACGTCCTAACCCCTGAGGTGGCAAACTCAAAATATGGAAAGCAACTAAAAAAATTATTGGAAAACAACAAATAAAAAAAGCATCCTGAAAAGGATGCTTTTTTTATTTGTTTGGTTCTTATTAAACCATACTGTTCAATTGATCGACCAGTTTATTGGCTTTGGTCTCCAACTCGGTCCTAACGCCATTAAAATGGGCCTTTTTATTTTCAATATCGTTCTCATTTACCTTGGCAATAAGTTCGTCAAAGGTTTCAATAGCACCATCTATAATCGCGGTACCTTCTTTGGAAGGTCCACCACCATTGGTTTCCTCTACAATATAAACTCCTTCAATAATATCCCCTAGGACATTATTTATATCTTTTTTCAAATTTTTTATACTAGCCATATGCTTTATATTTTTTACAAAAATACAATTAAACTGTTGATTATTTCAGACTGGTCAAATAGTAACTTCCAGTAATTTGGCCCCATTTGTATTTATGGTAATTTTCTCCGTAATTCCAGGCACCAAAGTAGTTTCACCTCTTCTCAAATTAACTTTGCCAAACTCGTTTTCAATGGCCGCCTCTCCATCAACACACATAAAAATGGTAAATGAATCCCTGTTGAGAGTATCCTGTACCATACTTTCCGTTAAATTCAAATAATTTGTCTTAAAATAAGGACACTCTACCATGGTATTTACAGAATTACTTTCTTTGGAATAATCTACTTTGAAGTCATTCTTTCTTTCGTAGTCTATAGCGTCCAGTGCAAGGTCTGTATGCAGTTCCCTTAAATTACCATCTTTATCCCTTCTGTTAAAATCGAAAACCCGGTAGGTAACGTCTGAAGTTTGTTGAATCTCCGCCAAGAGGACCCCCGCACCAATGGCATGTATTTTCCCAGTATTAATGAAAAAAGTATCGCCTTCCACTACTTTTTCGTAATTCAATAGTTCCAAAAGGCTATCGTTTTTTAAACTCTCCTCATATTCTACCCTAGAAACATCCCTATTAAAGCCTACTATCAATTCTGCACCGGGATCAGCATCCATGATGTACCACATCTCGGTCTTACCAAAGGAATCATGTCTTTCCTTTGCCAATTGGTCGTTAGGGTGCAGTTGAATGGAAAGGTCTTGCTTGGCATCGATAAATTTTATCAGTATAGGAAATTCGGTTCCAAATCGTTGAACCACACTCTTTCCTAAAATTTCATTGGGGAATTTCTCAATCAATTCTTGAAGGGTCGTATCCGCCAGATATCCATTGGCAATAACGGAAACATCGCCTTTCACGGTAGAAAGTTCCCAACTCTCCCCTGTTATTTCACTGGTACAAGGTTTTCCAAAAACTTCATTCAATTTGGTTCCTCCCCATAGTCTTTCTTTAAGAATTGGCTTAAATTTTAAAGGGTACAGTTTCATATTGGTGGGTTTATCCTAGAGTATTACAAACGTACTAAGTATCCATAATATTGGGGCAATATAATACTACTTTTTGACCGTAAATTTCAGTAATAAAAGGAAGAAAAGAACTAACCGGAATACGTAACAAAGTTTCGAGGTGTTTCATAAAGTACTACCTCCAGTTCCTTATCTTTATCGATACTAGGCCTTAACCTATTCCAAATGACAACCGCAATATTTTCTGCTGTTGGATTTAGGTCTTGAAACTCCGGCACCTCTATATTTAAATTTTTATGATCAAAGACATCCTCGATTTTGTCTTTAATCAGGTCCTTTAAAACCTTCATATCCATTACAAAGCCCGTCTCAGGATCAATTTCTCCCGTAACACTCACCACCAATTCATAATTGTGCCCATGAAAGTTAGGATTATTGCACTTTCCGAAAACCTCGGAATTTTTGGAATCTTTCCAATCTGGCCTGTAAAGCCGATGTGCAGCATTGAAATGTGCCTTTCTACTAACCTTTACTTTCATTTTCGACTAGATTATCAATTAAATGCTGATAAAATTTCTCAAAAATTATCTTGAACCAAGCCGTATAGAGTTCTGGATTTTCTTCCATGTCCAATTTGACTTCTTTTGGAGTCCTCCATTTCCAATCCGCTACTTCCTGTTTATTGATATTAGGTTGGTCATTATAGTATCCAATCATAACATGATCATACTCGTGCTCCGTTAAACCATTGTCAAAAGGTGCCTTATAAATAAATGAAAACAGTTCTTTTAGTTCTGTGTCAAAACCCATCTCTTCTTTAAGCCTGCGTTTACCTGCCTCTATATTGGATTCCCCCACCCTTTGATGACTACAACAGGTATTGGTCCATAAAAGGGGTGAATGGTATTTATGGGCAGCTCTTTGCTGCAACATAATTTCATTTCTATTGTTCAGCACAAAAACGGAGAAGGCTCTATGCAACTCTGCTTTCTCATGGGCTTCCATTTTTGGCATGGTTCCCCTAGGCTGGTCATTTTGGTCTACAAGAATTACTTCTTCTTCCTTCATCCCGTAAAAATAAGGCCTTTGCGCTATCTTTTTCGAAGGCTTTATGAAAAAAATAAGAAAGAAGTAGGTTTCAAGTGACTTAGGTTAGAAGAATCTAGGTGATTTAAGGTTGTTCTTGGTCGAGATAAAATCATATCTAAGAATGACCTCAAAGGAACCATCATTGAAGGCGGCACTACCTAATTCCGTAGTTTCCCGGTCATATGCCAGTCCAATTAAAAAGTTGCTATTGATATTAAATCCAACCATTCCACTGAATGCTGCATCCCATCTGTAGGCCCCTCCAATAATGAATCTTTCATTGAACATAAAATTGGCCGAAACATCAACCTGTAGGGGCGCTCCCTGGACCACTTTGGTTAACAAGGTAGGTTTGAATTTTAAAAACGGATTCAAGTCCCAGACATAACCGGTAATAAAATAAAAATTCATTTGCTCCTTTGCCGTTGAAAGGGATGATTCTTGGAAATGGGAAGTCTCCAAAATTCTAGGAACGGATAGTCCTGCATAGAATTTATCCGTATGATAATACACACCAGCACCTATATTAGGAGATAAACGGTTATCAATATCCTGTTGCAAGGTTTGATCCGTAGTGTATTGGTTTAATTCAGAAAAACGCACATCCAATAAATTGGCACTTGCCTTGAGTCCAAAGCTTAATCGTCTTTCAGCAGCCAACATTATTGTATACGAAAAATCCACATCAAAATTAGTCTCGGAAGTGGGTCCTATTTTATCGTTGACTATGGACAGGCCCATTCCCAACCCATTATAACCTATAGGTGAATGAATATTGAAGGTCTGGGTCGTTGGGGCTCCTTCCAAACCCAGCCATTGTGATCTGTGCAATGCTGCTATGCTAATCTGGCCACGTGATCCAGCGTACCCAGGATTAACGCTTACTGTATTGTACATATATTGGGTATATTGGGCATCTTGTTGTGCGAATAAAGAGTTACTAGCCACAACAAAAACAAATAAAAAGACCAATAAACCTTTTGCAGGAAAGTCAAAATTTACCTTGAATAATTTACTGTTTAACATTCCTTATCTATTTATATATATATAACCTGAAAGCTGTTTCATTGTTCCATTGGGCTCCTCATAATCCAAAATGTAGAAATAAGTTCCTACAGGAAGTTTATTGTCCTGCGCAATGGTTACCCTACCTTGGGAAGTTCCATCAAAAACATTGCCTTCTGTATTATAGGCCTTAGTCGTAAATACGGATACGCCCCATCTGTTATAAATCCTGATGGTATTGTTGGGATAATTTTCCAAGCCATCGATACGTAGTACGTCATGTACACCATCACCATTTGGGGTAATAACGTTAAATACTTCAATCTGTTCCGATAGTTCGCCCAAATCAGAATCCAAATAGTTTGGTGTACCGTCTCCGTCAGAATCATCATTGGCATAATCTCCATCCATGTTCAGGTCCTCGTCAATGGTTTCAATACCATCGTCATCGTCATCAGTATCCCTATAGTCAGACTCCTGATCACTATCCGTATTGGGCAATTGTACAAACGGATCATCCAGCTCATCGTTTACGTCAATATCATTGGTGTTACTACCCTCATAGCCATCATCAAGGCCATCTCCGTCCTCGTCAGACCCTAATAAAGTGAAATCGGGAATACCATCATGGTCTTGGTCGTGTGCCTCAATGTTATCTGGTACATTATCATTATCGCTGTCTTCATCCAGATAATCTGGTAAGCTATCACCATCGGTATCAATTGGGAATATTCCAACATTTCCGTTACCTTCATAGGCATCATCCACGCCATTTCCATTAGTATCAGTTCCACTTGGAGCTATATAACCTGATGTTGTCTGTGCTTCCACATTATCGGGTATACCATCATTATCACTGTCAATATCCAGATAATCTGGGAAACCATCACCATCCGAATCGGTGGGATTGGTTGTTGGGTCATTATCAGCATCTAAATTTAAATCCTCAAAACTATCCACAATACCATCATCGTCGCTATCTAAATCTGCACCTGCTGGACTTATAATAATACTTACCAAGGATGTGCTGCAATTCCCTGTTCCGTCACAAACCGTATATTCAAATGTATCATTGCCTATATATCCGCTATTAGGAAAATAGGTCGGGACATCGTCCGCCGGATTATTTGGAGTTCCGTTGTCATCTACGGTCGCCGAGCCATTCGTCGGTTGCGTGATACTAAACGTACCAACAACAGGAAGGTCATTATCGTTTAAATGCCAATTGTCTATAGCTATGATTTGATTTTCATCAATAGCGACTACATCGTCATTTGTATCTAAAATCGGTAACACATCTAATGTAACTGTTGCTGTGCTACAATCCCCTAAACTGTTACAAACCGTATAATCAAAACTATCTGGACCGTTATAATCGGGATTGGGAATATAGGTCAATATATCGTCCAAGGGATTGTTAGGCGTACCGTTGTCATCTATGGTGACCGTTCCGTTGGAAGGTGAAGTCGTAGTTAAAGCTCCAGGGTTTGGCAAATCGGAGTCATTGGCATAAATATCCACAATTACAGAAGTATCCTCATCGAGCGTAACTAAATCATCCACCAAGGTTGCGGCCTGAGGTAAACATACAACGGTAAAGTTGGGCAAGGCAAAATCATTGCCCGCCTTGGTTACGGTGGCCGTATATTTTACTACGGCATCCGTAGCAGTAACAGTTGGCCGTGTCGGGTCCCCGCTAACCGTGGGCGACCAGGTGACCGTAGCACCGCCGCTTACATTATTGGTAATGTCTAAGGTTACTTGGTTATCTGGATTATTACAATCCGTCACAATGAAATAACCCGTGGCATTTGATCCACAGAGTGTACCATCATAGGTAGCAAAATAAATACCTGGTGCAGTTACTTCGTAGAAAAAATCCGTTCCCAAAACGGTGTTGGTATCCGAGGCCTCGTACCAGCGATAATTGTTTTCATCAGTGGAATTGGGTGCCTGTAGCAGAAACTGGGCATTGGATACCAATATCCCGAACATTGTAAAAACAATGCCCAGAAATATGGATTTATGTTGATTGATTTTTTTCAAACCGATTCTGGTCTTTAGCTGATTACTTTACTACGAATACGACATTAATTAATGCGTTGTAATCCGGAGGAGTATTATATATCCTATAGGTTAAAACACCTGTTGGACTCACACTCATATTCAGAACAGTTGTTCCATTACCAAAAACATCTGGGTCTGCATAGGTAACATGGTAATCTAGTTCGTTAGCCGCATAGGTTGGTATAGTTCCTCCACTACTCACCACGGGAGACCCGAACTGAGCAATATATTGATCGTATAAATTTATGGTCCTATTGGTCCCTGGATCCGGAGTGGATGCATCTATAGCTATGGACGGTGGGTAAAAAACTCGTGCTGCTTTGGAAGTTATTGGGGCTATGGCTTGAATTACATCTTCCACGGTAGCTTCATTAGTTCCATCACCATCTACATCTATAGGTGTATCTGAATTCACTTCAGAAGCAATCTGGTCGTCGGTATTGTCCAAATAGCCGCTCAAATCCACAGTAGTAGCATCACCACTAAGACTAAGTGTATTGGTACTTAGGCTTAAATCTTGTATCTCGTTGTTCGGATTGCTATCCGCATCGTTTACGTTCAGTGTAAGCGTGCTGCCGTTATCTATACTAATGTTCCCAGCGGATCCGTTGGTACTGATATCCTGGTTGTCCGTGTTAACGAAACCGCTTAGATCCACGCTGTTTCCGTCCGCTATCGCCAAGGTATTTCCCGTTAGGCTCAGGGTCTGGTCGTCAGTATCCGTATCTATGCTACCGATATCTATCGAATTACCACCAGTTATTGATAGGTCCGTACCCGTCAGGCTCAAGGTCTGGGAATCCGTATTTACACCGGAAGTTATGTCCGCCAAAGGTACCTGTAGAGTGCCGTTGCTATCGGTTATTTCCAAATTAGTTCCATTTACGGTAAAGTTGGTGTTTACCTCGTTTGTTGTACTACCGTCCAATTCCGTGAAGGTATTGTTCACCACATAAGGGTCGCCGGAAGTTCCACTTCCTGTTACGTTGATGTTAGTACCACTGTTCACAATGGTCTCAGCACCGGTCGCCGTTGGAAGCGTCACCGTGTTTCCTCCTGCTATGGACAAATCGTTGCCCGTTACGCTCAAGGTCTGTGAGTCCGTATTGTCCAAGTAGGCACCTAGATCTACCGTTGTAGCGTCCCCACTCAGGCTTAACGTATTCCCACTCAAACTCAGGTCCTGATTGTCCGTATTTACGAAACCGCTCAGGTCAACACTGTTCCCATCCGCTATCGCCAAGGTATTTCCCGTTAGGCTCAGGGTCTGGTCGTCAGTATCCGTATCTATGCTACTGATATCTATGGTATTACCACCCGATACGGAAAGGTCAGTACCGCTCAAGCTCAAGGTCTGCGAATCCGTATTTACGAAACCGCTCAGGTCCACCGTTGTAGCGTCTCCGCTTAGGCTAAGAGTGTTTCCGCTGATGCTCAAATCTTGAATCTCGTTGGTGATACTACCATCGACCTCTGTAAAAGTATTGTTCACCACGTAAGGGTCACCGGAGGTTCCCGTTCCCGTTACGTTTATATTCGTCCCACTATTTACTATCGTCTCGGCTCCGGTCGCCGTTGGAAGCGTTACCGTGTTTCCGCCCACAATCGATAAATCATTGCCAGCTACACTTAAAGTCTGTGAGTCCGTATTGTCCAAGTACCCACTTAAGTCCACTGTAGTCGCGTCACTGCTCAAGCTAAGGGTGTTTGCACTTAGGCTCAAATCCTGTATCTCGTTCGTTACACTTCCATCGACTTCAGTTCCTGTTACTACATATGGGTCACCGCTAGTACCACTACCTGTTACGATATTTATTCCTCCTCCGTTCACAATAGTTTCCGAACCATTGGCCGTAGGCAAGGTAACCGTGTTCCCTCCGGTAATCGACAAATCGTTCCCTGTTACGCTCAAGGTCTGCGAATCCGTGTTGTCTAGGTAGCCACTAAGGTCGGCCGTGGTGTCGGTTCCTGTACCGTTGGACAAGGTCAATGTATTCGTACTCAAACTTATCTGCTGGTTGTCCGTATTCACAAAACCGCTAAGGTCAACGCTGTTCCCATCCGCTATCGCCAAGGTATTTCCCGTTAGGCTCAGGGTCTGGTCGTCAGTATCCGTATCTATGCTACCGATATCTATTGTATTCCCACCAGTTATTGACAGGTCCGTACCGCTCAAGCTCAAGGTCTGCGAATCCGTATTTACGAAACCGCTCAGGTCCACCGTTGTAGCGTCCCCGCTTAGGCTAAGAGTGTTTCCGCTGATGCTCAAATCTTGGATCTCGTTGGTGATACTACCATCGACCTCTGTAAAAGTATTGTTCACCACGTAAGGGTCACCGGAGGTTCCCGTTCCCGTTACATTGATATTCGTTCCACTATTTACTATCGTCTCGGCTCCGGTCGCCGTTGGGAGCGTCACCGTGTTTCCTCCTGCTATGGACAAATCATTGCCCGTTACACTCAAGGTCTGAGAATCCGTATTGTCCAAGTAACCGCTTAGGTCAACGTCGGTGTTGGGGTCACCGCTGATGGCCAAAGTATTGCCGCTAAGGGTCAAATCCTGGTTGTCCGTGTTCACTCCCGCGTTGATGTCCGCCAACGGTACCTGTAGAGTGCCATTGCTATCGGTTATTTCCAAATTCGTTCCATTTACGGTAAAGTTGGTGTTTACCTCGTTTGTTGTACTACCGTCCACTTCCGTGAAGGTATTGTTCACCACATAAGGGTCACCGGAAGTTCCGCTTCCCGTTACGTTGATATTCGTTCCACTATTTACTATGGTCTCGGCTCCGGTGGCCGTTGGAAGCGTTACCGTGTTTCCGCCCACAATCGATAAATCATTACCCGCTACACTTAAGGTCTGTGAGTCCGTATTGTCCAAGTACCCGCTTAGGTCTACCGTAGTCGCGTCACTGCTCAGGCTAAGGGTGTTTCCGCTGATGCTCAAATCCTGGATTTCGTTGGTGGCATCGCTGTCTGCATCGTTTACGTTTAGGTTTATTGTACTACCATTGTCAATGCTGATGTTCCCGGGAGTACCATTCGTGCTGATGTCCTGGTTGTCCGTACTACCGGCCGCAAGTTCCGATAAGGCACCCTCGACGTCAGTGGCCGTGAAGTTGCCGTCGGCGTCCGTGATGTTAACCTCCGAGGCCGTCTGGTCGTCCGTACCCAACAAACTCGATAGGTCCACAGTGGCAGAGGTTCCGCCCTCGATATCAATCTGTAACTGGTTGCTGCCGTCCAAGGTGGCTCCCGTTAAATTCTGGTCATCGGTGCCGACAAGTCCGGAAAGGTCAACCGTCTCTCCCGTACCTCCCTCGATGCCGATGGTCAGTTCGTTGGTCGCCCCGTTGAAGCTGGAACCACTGATATTCTGGTCGTCAGTACCCGTACCATCTTGAAGTCCCGACAGGTCAATTACAGGATCTATCTGATTTGGAACGTTCAATGTAAGGTCGGTACCTGATAAAGAACCTCCGGTAACGAAGTCGTTCCCATCTGAACCACCTGCAAGTACGAGTGCATCTATACGCGCATCAATTTCTTCGAGTACTCCCTCTACCTCGGTATTTGCAAAGTTTCCTCCTACATCAGCAACGGTCACTTCACCAGCAGTCTGGTCGTCCGTGCCCACCAAACTGGATAAATCCACGGTGGCAGAATTACCGCCCTCGATATCTATCTGTAACTGGTTGCTACCATCCAAGGTAGCTCCCGTAAGGTTCTGGTCGTCCGTGCCAACAAGTCCGGAAAGGTCAACGGTCTCTCCCGTACCTCCCTCAATACCGATGGTCAACTCGTTCGTGGCACCGTTGAAGCTGGAACCGCTGATGTTCTGGTCGTCCGTGCCAACCAAGCTCGATAGGTCCACAGTGGCAGAGGTTCCTCCCTCTATATCAATCTGTAACTGGTTGCTGCCGTCCAAGGTAGCTCCCGTCAGGTTCTGGTCGTCCGTACTTCCCGCCACGACCTCGTCGATGGCACCCTGTACGTCTCCCGCCGTTAGTCCCGAAGTCGAGTTGTCATAGGTCACTTCACCCGCAGTCTGGTCATCGGTGCCGACAAGTCCGGATAAATCCACAGTCTCTGAAGTACCTCCCTCGATGCCGATGGTCAGTTCGTTGGTCGCCCCGTTGAAGCCGGAACCACTGATGTTCTGGTCGTCTGTACTGTCCGCCGCAAGTTCCGATAAGGCGCCCTCAACATCCGTGGCCGTGAAGTTGCCGCCAGCGTCCGCGATGTTCACTTCGGAGGCCGTTTGGTCGTCCGTGCCCACCAAGCTCGATAGGTCCACGGTGGCTGAGGTTCCACCCTCGATGTCTATCTGTAACTGGTTACTGCCGTTCAGAGTGGCTCCAGTTAAATTCTGGTCATCGGTACTACCTGCTGCAACCTCGTCAATTGCCGACTGTACGTCGCCCGCCGTTAGGCCGGAGGTGGAGTTGTCATAGGCCACTTCAGCTGCCGTCTGGTCATCGGTACCGACAAGTCCGGATAAATCAACCGTCTCGGAAGTACCTCCCTCGATGCCGATGGTCAGTTCGTTGGTCGCCCCGTTGAAGCCGGAACCGCTTATGTTCTGGTCGTCTGTACTGCCCGCCGCAAGTTCCGATAAGGCACCCTCAACGTCAGTAGCGGTGAAGTTGCCACCCGCGTCCGCGATGTTCACTTCAGAGGCCGTTTGGTCGTCCGTATTGTTGGGTACATCTATCGTAAAGTTTGGGTACGTGCCACCTATGGTCACGTTCCCGTTCCCTCCATCGGCAAGGGTCACCGTCTGGTCGGGGGCGTCGTTGGTAACTGTATATTCCGTATTGTTTCCTACAGTGCTGGAGCTCACCGAGATGTCACCGCCGGCCACAACGCTCGTGGTAGTCTGGTTCGCCTGTACCGCAGGGGAAAGGTCGAGTGCCGTAGCAGCCTGTCCGTTTACCGTGCTCACCAGCTCGTTGCTCCCGTTAAGGCTCAATACGTTGCTGTTGATGATATCCACACCGATCCCCGTGGTGCCGTTGACCGTGGTGGTAAGCGTATTGATGGCGCTCGTGTTCGATACCGTGGTCGTAGGTATCAATGTGCTGGGATCGATGTACGTCCAGGCCGTGCCGTTCCATTGAATCATATCACCGGCAGTGTTGCCGTCCGCCAATTTACCAAGGGTAACCGCACTATCGGCCAAATCGGTCGGCCCTACTGCCCCAGGGGCTATCTCGTTTGTTGTTATTCCATCCGCAGCTACATCCAAGGTATAAGGACTTACCGTTGTCCCGGCACCGGAACGTACCAATGTACCGTCGGTGGCATCGGTTAGCTCGTTCCCGATTACCCCGTCGTTCTCCGTTACCGTTACAGAACCTAGGTCCACCAAGGTCCAGTTCGCACCGTCCCACTGCATCACCTGGCCGCTGGTAGTACCGTTGGCAAGTTTCTCCAAGGCCACCGCGTCATCGGCTATGTCGGAAGCCCCTATAGTACCGTCCAATATCTCAGTGCTCGTTATCGCATTGTCCGCCATCTTGGCGTTCGTAATGGCGTTGTCCGCAACGTCCAAGGTCACATCGTTCAATGTGGAAGCGTTGCCGCCCGTAATGTCTATCGTACCGTTGGTGGAGGTTACATTGCCGTCACCGGTAAGCTCTCCAATATTCACCGTTACCTCATAGTCCGTATTGTTGCCAACCGTGCTCGATACAATATCCACTCCGTTCCCCTCAGAGACCGTCGTGGTAAGCTCGCTGCCAGTGATGTCCGAGTCAAGTTCTTCAAGGGCCGACTGTACGTCCGTACTGGTAATGTTCCCAGCAGGGGTCACACCGACCTCTCCCGCAGTCTGGTCGTCCGTGCCCACCAAGCTCGATAGGTCCACGGTGGCAGAGGTTCCGCCCTCGATGTCTATCTGTAACTGGTTGCTGCCGTCCAAGGTAGCTCCCGTCAGGTTCTGGTCATCGGTACTACCTGCTGCGACCTCGTCAATTGCCGCCTGTATGTCGCCCGCCGTTAGACCGGAGGTGGAGTTGTCATAGGCCACTTCAGCTGCCGTCTGGTCATCGGTGCCCACAAGTCCGGATAGATCCACCGTCTCGGAAGTACCTCCCTCGATGCCGATGGTCAGTTCGTTGGTCGCCCCGTTGAAGCCGGAACCGCTTATGTTCTGGTCGTCTGTGCCCACCAAGCTCGATAGGTCAACAGTGGCAGAGGTTCCGCCTTCTATGTCAATCTGTAACTGGTTGCTGCCGTCCAAGGTAGCTCCCGTCAGGTTCTGGTCGTCCGTGCTGCCCACCGCAAGTTCCGACAAAGCACCCTCTACGTCAGTAGCGGTGAAGTTGCCACCAACGTCCGTGATGTTCACCTCGGAAGCTGTCTGGTCGTCCGTCGAGAAGATACCATTGGCACGTACCTCGGATGCGTTGCCCGCATCCGGACTGGCCACTGCCGTGAACTCGTTGCTCCCGTCAAGGTTCAGTCCGTCGCCCGCTGTATACTGCGTGTCCGTGTCCAATGTGCTGGGATCGATGTACACCCAAGACGTGCCATTCCATTGGATAAGGTCGCCAACGTTACTGCCGTCGGCCAATTTACCAAGGGTAACCGCACTGTCCGACAGCTCGGTCGACCCTACTGCCCCAGGGGCTATCTCGTTTGTTGTTATTCCATCCGCCGCTACATCCAAGGTATAAGGACTTATCGTTGTCCCGGCCCCGGAACGTACCAATGTACCGTCGGTGGCATCGGTTACCTCGTTCCCGATTACGCCGTCGTTCTCCGTTACCGTTACCGAACCTAGGTCTATCAGAATCCAGTTCGCACCGTCCCACTGCATTACCTGCCCGCTGGTAGTACCGTTGGCAAGTTTCTCCAAGGCCACCGCGTCATCGGCGATGTCGACGGTGCCTACACTGCCGTCCAATATCTCAGTGGTGGTAACCGCATCAGCGGCTATCTCAAGGGTAACGTCGCCCAAAAGGGCGTTCGCGTCACCACCTACGGTAAGGTCACCCGATGTAATGTTACCGTCACCGTTGATCGCCGTACCGTCAACCTCAAGGGCGCCCGTCGTAACGTTCTGTACAAGGCCCGCTCCCGCTATGTCAGAGTTTATCTTTGTCGCGTCGATGGCATCGTCGGCTATGTCGAAAGTTCCTATCGTACCGTCCAGTATCTCCGTATTGGTAACAGCGTCCGCAGCTATCTCAAGGGTAACGTCGCCCAACAGGGCGTTCGCGTCGCCACCTACGGTAAGGTCACCCGATGTAATGTTACCGTCACCGTTGATCGCCGTACCGTCAACCTCAAGGGCGCCCGTCGTAACGTTCTGTACAAGGCCCGCTCCCGCTATGTCAGAGTTTATCTTTGTCGCGTCGATGGCATCGTCGGCTATGTCGGAAGTTCCTATCGTACCGTCCAGTATCTCCGTAGTGGTAACCGCATCAGCGGCTATCTCAAGGGTAACGTCGCCCAAAAGGGCGTTCGCGTCGCCCCCTACAGTAAGGTCGCCCGATGTAATGTTACCGTCCCCGGTAATCGCTGTACCGTCAACCTCAAGGGCGCCCGTCGTACCGTTCTGTACAAGGCCCGTTCCTGCTATGTCTGAGTTTATCTTTGTCGCGTCGATGGCGTTGTCCGCTATGTCGGAAGTTCCTATCGTACCGTCCAATATCTCCGTGGTGGTAATGGCATTGTCCGCAATCTTGGCGTTCGTGATAGCGTCGTCCGCAACGTCCAAGGTTACATCGTTCAATGTGGAAGCGTTGCCGCCCGTAATGTCTATGGTACCGTTCGTGGAGGATATGTTGCCATCGCCCGTGAGCTCGCCAACGTTCACTGCAACCGTATATTCTGTATTGTTTCCGGTCGTTAATGATGTAACATCGACTCCGTTGCCTTCCACTACCGTAGTGGTAAGCTCACTAGAAGAAATATTTGCATCCAATTCGGCCAAGGCCTCTTGAACCGTAGAAGTTGTCAAAGAAGACGTACTATTGTCGAATGATACTTCTTGTGCGGTTTGGTCATCCGTTCCAACAAATACAATTGGAGAACCGTTTCCATTATCAAAACTATATATACCTGTGCCTAAATCAGTCAAGCTTGATTTATTGATCTGTGTAGGGTCCCCATTCTCATCATTATAGGTGAAAGTTCCATCGAAATTATCCGTAATGGAGGTAAGAACTTCTGCGGGAAGTGTTATAAAAGTTGGCAAGCCCGTTTCATCGATATAAAGTAATTCCCTTGTAGCCGAGTTAAAACTCAAACTACCTACGTTTAAAGGAATAGTTGTGAGTACATTATTCTCATCACGATATTCCAATGTATTACCATTCAACGCTAGAGTTGTAAGTGTTTCCGCAGGTAAGGTTGCAGAAATGGGTAAACCTCCATCTTCCAATTCCAAAGTAAGTTCCCTAGTAGCCGGATTATAGCTAAAATCCAATACCTGCTGGTTATCGGACGTAGAACTTAATTCCCAAGAATCACCATCCCAAAAGAAGATGGTTCCGGTATTGGTATTTACGTACAGGTCTCCCAAATCCGCTCCACTAGGAGTTACAGATCCTGCTGCAGTAACTGCTGTTCCCTGCAATACCTCACAGTTACACTGATCTTCTAGCGTTACGGTTGTTTGTGCGAACGTTATTCCGGATAGCAATAAAAATATCCATAAAATTCTTTTGTCCATCGCCTTATGTTTACTTAAATACTTTGTCATTTTATAATTGACCCTATAATTACTGTTGTTCAAATCCATATTTGCTGGGTGCTCAATTTCAACCGTAGTTAGACCACGGCATATTAATTCTTTACAAAATTAGCTTTACACCTAGCCTAGGGAAATAATTGTTGTGTAAGTGGAATTTCACACGGTCTACGCCTTAAAATATGAGGTTACACCTTTTAAAATTGTCTGAAAAAAATCAGCATTTTATCGATTAACCCAATATTTATAGTACTTTGGAAAGGAGTTAGATGTAGTCCAAAAACTTCATTTATAAAAAAGAAATTCTTTGTATCGATATTTTTTTATCCAGTAGATAATCTTCTTATTGTTAATTAATCTATTCGCCCGAACCTTACTTTAAGAAGAAACTTCAGGTGACAATTGGAATAGGTTGCAGTGGCCAATACTAATTCCCAAATGACGGTGGCCGTAAACGCAAAAGGGTAACTTCAAATATAATAGTATTGTCAGTAGTTCCACTTCTATGGGTATGTTGCAGATTCTTGGACCCAAATGCTAATAAATTTTATGATACCAGACCAAACAAAAAAGACAGCCTGTTAAGCTGTCTTTTTCATATTGGGACTTATTATTACCTAATTTTATTCAAAAATTATGAATTCCGATCTTCTGTTGACATCGTGTTTGGCAGCAGAACATGGAATACCATCGGAACATTCGTTCAACAGTTTTGTTTCCCCAAAACCTTCACTTAACAGCCGGTCCTTGGAAATCCCCTTGTTCACCATATAGTTCACCGTAGATTCTGCTCTTTTTTGAGAAAGCCATAAATTATATGCAGCAGGCCCCCTACTATCCGTATGGGAGTTGACCTTGATTTTTAAACTAGGATATTTTTCCATGGCGGCAATTACCTTTTCTATCTCTACTTCCGAGTCTTTTCTAATATTGTATTTATCAAAATCAAAATAAATCGTACTTAATTGCAACAATTTTGCCAAGTCGTCACCATAACCGGCCGTTATCCGATCTCTTTCCAAATAAAAATCGATGATTTTTGGTTTCCCATCCGATACGCCAATATATTCCTCATGTGGGGTATATCCCTCCATTAAAGCTCTCACAAAATTCCCTTGATTGCAATCCAAAACCAAACTATAGGTTCCCTTGGAATCTGTAATCGTTGATAATAGCTCCTCATTGTCCTCATTGATCACCTTCACCGTAGCACCTACTAAAACCTGATTGGAAATCTTATCCCTTACCGTACCTGTTACCTGTTGAATGCAATCAAAAACCAAGGGTTCATTTTCAACGAAAGCATATATGTCATCATATCCCATTCCCCCATCCCTATTGGAGGCAAAATAGCCCTTTTTGTTTTCCTCGTTAAAAATAAATGTAAAATCATCCTTGACGCTGTTCACCGGTTCACCAACGTTCATAATATTTCCGCTAAAATCCTTACGCTTTATTTTTGTGCCAAAAACATCCAAACCACCCAAACCTGGATGTCCATCTGAAGAAAAATAGAGTATTTCCTCTTCCGTTACAAAGGGGAATGTTTCTCTTGCTTCCGTATTTATATTGCTTCCCAAGTTGACGGGAGGACCAAAAGTTCTGTCCTTATTAATCTC